>NZ_QKWJ01000169.1 GCF_003353055.1 Cupriavidus lacunae | reverse complement strand
GAAAAGGCCTTCCGCCTGCTCAACGTCAGCCCCGTCGCCTGTACCCAGTAATCGACTCGCTCGCGCGCACATAACCGTGCGAAATCAAAGCATTAGCGCGCCACGAGCTCAAAGTTCGGGCTAGTGTCGCGGCGGCGCGGGCGACCCAGCAACAATCGCATGCCTGCGGACCGCGAATCTGTAGCCCTTGGCCTGATCCGGGAACACTACGCCGACTTCGGCCCAACGCTGGCGGCCGAGAAGCTGCACGAGCGCCATGGACTGACCTTGTCCAAAGAAACGATCCGCCGACTGATGACGGCAGCCGGCCTGTGGGTGCCGCGCAAACAGCGGCCGCCCAAGGTCTACCAGCCTCGTAACCGGCGCGCCTGCTATGGCGAACTGATTCAGATTGATGGCAGCGATCACCGCTGGTTTGAGGAGCGCGCGCCAGCCTGCACGCTGCTGGTGTACGTCGACGACGCCACCAGCCGGATCATGGAACTGCGCTTCACTCATTCGGAATCCACGTTCACGTATTTCGCGGCGACCCGTGCCTATCTGGAGCGCCATGGCAAGCCGGTGGCGTTTTACAGTGACAAGGCCAGCGTTTTCCGGGTCAACAAGCAAGGGGCAACCGGCGGGGATGGCCACACGCAGTTTGCCCGGGCGTTGTTTGAGCTGAACATCGAAGGCATCTGCGCCAATAGCAGCCAGGCCAAGGGGCGCGTCGAACGAACCCACCTGACCCTGCAGGACCGCCTGGTCAAGGAACTGCGCCTGCGCAATATCAGCACCATGGAGGCCGCCAATGCCTTCATGGCTGAGTTCATCGCCGACTACAACGCGCGCTTTGCCAAGTTGCCGCGCAACAACCACAACGCCCATCGGTCGCTGCGACCGGATGAGAACCTGGATCTGATCTTCGCGTGGCGCGAGCCGCGATGCGTGTCCAAGAGCCTGACGATCCAGTACGACAAGATGCTCTACCTGCTGACCGACACCCCGGAACATCGGAAGCTGGCCGGTCACTACATCGATGTCTATCACTACCCGGATGGCAGGATCGAGCCTCGGGCCAATGGCACTGCCCTACCCTACACCATCTACGACAAGCTGTCGGAAGTCGACCAAGGCGCGATCGTGGACAACAAGCGCCTGGGGCATGTGCTGCAGCTGGCCCAATACGTTCAGGAAAAGCGCGACAACACGCGGTCCCTCTCTGTGCCTGGCACGGAGGGAGCTCCCCGCAAGCGAGGACGACCGCCCGGGAAGAAGTCGCAGCGGTCGCTGGATCAGAACGATATGTTGGAATCGCTAAAACGCTTACAGCAGCAGCCATGGCCGCTTAACGGCACCGAGAGCTGATTTCACTTTGCTCCTGGGAACTCAAATCCGCCCCGCTGACATGACAGCTTCACCCTGAGCCGAACTCAATCGTGTCAGGCCAGCACCACCGCCCTACGGGGAACCCCAAAAAACTGAACAAACAAGACGAAAAGTCACCGGACAACCGGACATTTCAACTTTGCTGGAGACCGGACATTACAACTTTGCCTGGACACTGGACGTAAGGGCCAAACCAGAATGTCCGCTTCCAGCCAGATCAGAATGTCCTCCAAACAGACCTATACTGGTAGCCCCAGTTAGCACTGGAGCGCGCCATGAAGGATCGAGGCCTGATCACGATGAGCCTGCGCGAAGTTGATCGTTTCAAGGTCATTCAAGCCACAGCCGAGGGCCTGCTGGCACAGACGCTTGCCGCGGAGCGACTGGGGATCACGACGCGGCAAGTCCGACGCTTAGTCCAGCGCTGGCTTGCGGATGGGCCGATGGGACTGCTGTCACGCCAGCGTGGACAGCCCGGTCATCGGCAATTGCCACGAGTCGTGGAAGCCCGGGTGCGCGAACTGATTCGCGATGCCTATGCGGACTTCGGCCCGGCCCTGGCCTGCGAGAAGCTGCGCGAGCGCCATGGTATCGATCTGGCCAAGGAAACGGTGCGGCGGATCATGATCGACGCCGGCTTCTGGGTGCCTAGGAAACTGCGCCCGCCCAAAGTGCACCAGCCACGGCCCTGCCAGCCCGTCCGCGTCTGAATGCGGGGGACCCGCCATCGCCTGCGACAGACGCCGCCGCGCAGGCTGCCGGCGCACCGTGGACTTTCTCGGCAACAGGCTACTGGAACATGCCACGCGAGAACGGCGACTACCTCAGCAGTATCTTCATTGCCGACGAAGCGGGTGCCAAACCGGTCGCCCGCGCGTCAGTTCGCCACCGAGGGATCCGGCAGCGCTCCAGAGTCCGTCGTGCTGTGAAGAGACTTTCCCGTCAGAATGCGGTCGGCGACAGATCCAAGCCGCCGCTCGAATCGATCGAAATGCGATAACGGATCGTCGAGGCTGGATTGAGTTTTACCTCCCTCTCCTTCAACCCACCGAGACACATTGCCGAAGTCTGAGCGCCAAGAATGATCGTCCCCGGCTTGGCGTAGAACCGAGCTACTTCACCCGATCTGAGTCGCGCCACTTCCTTCCCTTCAACTGATAGGACTGTATCGCAAGCGCTGCCGTAAAACCCCTGATCTCGGGTCACGACTAACGTCGTAAACTCGCCGGGCGGCGGGCTTTGCAAGCCGCTAAGTCTCTCTGAAGGTACCGGCGTCGCCTCACTCGCCGGTATGGGCGTGGTCGAGCATGCGGAGGCCAGCATTGTCACCACGCAGACAGAAAGGATTTTTCTTGGGATTAACACGTAGCTCTCCAGAATGCTCCACCGCATTGAGTGTAGGAACAAAGCGATGGTTGCGGGTCGGTTTTCCGTATTTCCATGAAAATCCGGTTACCCGGCCGTCGTATCTGCGCCACGAATGGCAGGCCTCTCCCCGCGGCGCGTCGTCGCCCGGATGTTAGGTCCGGTGCTGTGTGCCAGTCCCGACTCGCTAGCCGCGCACGGCACGCCGCACGATCCGTGCTGGCCGGCTGGCCGCAGTTGTTGGCGCCGTGGCGGTGGCCAGATTTGCCGGTGGCGCTGTATTCGTTCCCCCGGCATCTGGCGTCTCGAGTGCGCGTGATCGTGGATTGGGCGGCGGGCTTTTCGGGGAGCGGTTTAAGCCATTAGCGGGGCGCGACATGAGGCCGACAGCCGTGTTCAACCGCGGCCGACTTCGTTCGTGAGCGGCTTGCCGCTTTCGAACTCCGTCACGCTGCGCAAGGTTGTTTCGCAAATGGTCGTCACGGCCTCGCGCGTGAGGAAGGCTTGGTGCCCGGTCACGATCACGTTAGGAAAGGTGATTAGCTGCTGCAGCACGGAGTCGTCGACGATGGTGCCGGACAGGTCGCGGAAGAACAGGTCCGCCTCCTGCTCGTACACGTCGATCGCCAGCCCGCCGAGTTGCCCGCTCCTGAGCGCTTCGATGACTGCTTCCGTGTCGATCAGCCCGCCGCGGCTAGTGTTGATGAGCAAGGCTCCCGGCTTGGCGCGCGACAGCGTTTCGGCGTTGATGATGTGATGGGTCTCGGGCGTGAGCGGGCAGTGCAGCGAGATGCAGTCCGCGCTTGCGCCGATTTCTCCCTCGTCCGCGTAGCGTCCACCTAGGGCCTCGAATTCCGGGGACGGGTACTTGTCGTAGCCGATCACGTTGCAACCGAACCCGACCATGATTTTCGCAAACACGCGCCCGATCTTGCCGGTGCCGATCACGGCCACGGTCTTGCCGCACAGGTCAAAGCCCATCAGGCCTTCGAGCGAGAAATTGAAGTCCCGCGTGCGATTGTAGGCCCGGTGGATCTTGCGGTTGACCGCCATCAGCAGGGCCGCCGCGTGCTCGGCGACCGAGTTGGGCGAGTAGTCGACAACGCGCACTACCTTGATCCCGAGCGCCTGCGCGGCTTTCAGGTCGACGTTGTTGAACCCCGTGCAGCGCAGCGCGACCAGCTTGGTGCCGCCGCGTCCGAGCGCTTCCAGCACGGTCGCATCGGCCCGGTCATTGACGAAGATGCACACTGCGCCGTGGCCCTCGGCGAGGCCCACCGTCTCACTGTCCAAGGGAACTTCGAAGTACTTGAGCTGATGGCCTTCGGCCGCATTCGCGGCATCGAGATGCTGACGATCGTAGGACTTTGCGCTGAAGACGGCGATTTCCATGATGTGTCTCCGCGGCGAATCGCATGGCGCGCTTCGCCCAGGTTGCCCTGCACTATCCGCCAGCCAGTGTGGCGGCGATCTGTACGAACAGGATTTTCACGATGGTCATTGACGGGAAGATCATCGCGTAGCCGAGGTCGGGCCGGTCGGTGGGCGCGACGCGGTTGGCAAAGGCAAGGATGGCGGGATTGCCGGTCGCGCCGCAGATCACGCCCACCGCCAGGTCGAACGGCAGCCTGAAGACCCAGAGGCAGAAAATCGCAGTAATCAGCAGCAGGGCAAGCAGAGTCACCACGCCATAGATCAGGAAGGACACCCCGGTCACGCCGATGGTGGCGAAGAACTTCGGCCCGGATGCAATGCCCACCTGTGCGAGGAAGATGGTCAGCCCGAAGTTGCGCAGGACCAGGTTGGCCGACAGCGGCATGGTCCAGACGAACGGTCCGAGACGGCGCACCCGGCCGAGCACGAGGGCGACCAGCAGCAGCGCCGCTAGCCCCAGCGCCAGCGTGCCGACGCCGGGAATCGGCACCGGGATCAGCCCCACCAGCAGCCCGAGGGCCGCGCCGATGCCGATCGAGATAAAGCTCAGCTCGGCGGTGCCCTTGATGGAGTCGCCGAACAGCGCGCGAATCGGCTTCATGTGGGCGCGATTGACCAGCAGGCCGACGCGGTCACCGAACTCGAGGGTGAGGTCATCGCGGGGCATCAGGTCCGCATCGCCGCGCCGCACATGGGCGATCGAGCAGACCATGCCTTCGGGAAAACGGATATCGCGCAGCGTGTGCCCGACCACGAGCCGGCTTGAGGCGAACACGCGCATATAGTCCAGGTCTTCGCGATGGCTTGTCATGCGGCCCGGCTGCAGTTCCCCGCACAGCGAGGTGGCTTCACGCAGCACGGCCGGGTCGGTGGCGGTCGCGAGCAGCACGTCGTTGGCCTGCAGGACCAGGTCGTCGGCGGACGGGTGGTTGTGGTGGGCGCGACGCACGGCGGCAATCGCCACCCCGTCCGGTAGGCGCGCTACCACCTCCGACAGCCGCGCGCCGATAAACGCCGGGTTTGTCAGCGCAATCTCGGCGGTCTCGATCAGCTTTGGTGGCGGCCGCACGATATTCGGCTTGAGCAGCGCGGTGAGGGCATACAGAAACAGGATCGGCCCTGCCACGCCGACCGGGTACGCGACGCTGTAGCCCACCGCGGCGCCGTCGCTCTTCATCGCCGCCATCGCGGCCTGCAGGCTTGCCGTGCTGGTGCCCGCGCCGGCGAACATGCCTAGCGACTCGTCGAGCTTCACGCCGACCAGCGGCACCAACGCAACCGCGACCAGTCCGGAGCCAACCACGCCAAGGACCGCGGCGGCGTTGGCCTTGATGCCATCGGGGCTGGTCAGACCCTTAAAAAACTGCTCCCCGTACTGGATCCCAATGCCATAGAGAAAGAGCAGCAGCCCTAGGGTGCCAAGGATGGCAGGCGGCGCGGACTTCGGCGCGAACCCGCCGATCGCCAGCCCCACGAACAGCACCGCACCCGAACCGAGCGACACGCCCTTGATATTGATCTCGCCGATGACATAGCCCAGTGCAACCGTGAGGAACAGCGTGAGCAGCGGCTGGGTTTCGAGCAATGTCCGGACTGCATCCATGGCAGCTCCTTTCTGATGGGCAGGAGCAAGGGGGCAGCGATAAGCAACTGCGCAGGGTCACGCGCGCACTGCGCGGACGAGGTTGACAGCCCTTGTTCCGGGCATGCGTTATCGAGTGCGGCTTGTATGAATCCGATCATCGTGACAGGCACCGGCCGGCACGGCGGCAACCACCGGAATGCCCCTCGAAAATATACGATGCGCCGCACGAATTCAAGAATCGAAGCGGCGCGGCAGCGGGGCTACCAAACTTCCCAACTCTGCCAAACCTGCAATCGGCCCTCCGTCAGCCTGCGGCGGGACGCGCGAGCGGGTCGCTTCGGGCACCGCCGGGCTGACCGGCAGCATCATCCCGATCCGCATCGCGTGGGGTCCCACCTGCGCGAACAAGCGACCGCCGTGCTGGTGGCGGTCCCTTGACGATGGCCAGCCCCAGCCCGAGGTTCTGCCGGGCTGTCGCTGCGCGCCCCGTCGGCACGGTAGAAGCGGTCAAACAGGCGGTTGGCACCTCTAAACACAAATCTTCTGCCAAGCCCTATCTCCACCTTACGGCAGCGCCGGCCTCACTTTCGCCCACATGCTGCGGCCAACCGCGCGCTAACCAATCGAGCCTAGGAGGCTGCGCGGCAGAAGCCAAATCGGCGAAAGATCGAGGACAATACGGGCATGGCTGCCAGTTACCTTCCTTATCAACCCCACCAATCCTATCTGCTGCCCCCTTCTCTGGAAGAG
>NZ_QKWJ01000168.1 GCF_003353055.1 Cupriavidus lacunae | reverse complement strand
GCGCGGTGGCACTGTGGCCATCGATGCGCAAAGTGATGGCGGGACGGTCGGATTCTGCCAGCCGCATGAATCGCGCAGGCAGTGGGGGAGCGTTGTCGGGCATGGCGGCGGCTCGGCGTTGGTGGAAACAAGGGTCTGACCCGACTGACAGAATGGGCTTTGCGGACTTCACAACAGGCAGGTCTTTGCCTCAAGCTTAGGGCGGGTGGCACATGGCGTGGTGTTGCATTTAGGGGACTGAACGAAGCACGCTGCTGTTATGCGGGCCGTGGCAGCAGAATGTTTGGCAGGAGGCTATCAGCAGCCTGGCGCGCGGCCGGCCAAGGCTCTCCAGCCAGTCGGCGCAGTACATGGCGATGTGGTGTGGTGACCGATCGGACTTGTCCTGGACGAAATCGTCGCGTGGAGCCAGAGCGCGCTCGGGTTTATCCGGAGGATGCAAGAATCGTCCGCCGAGGGTGGCAGTTTCGCAATTCGATGCGGTAGCGCGGTCCGTAACGGAGACAAATGCTGAGCCTTCTTGTCTAGCATGGAGGCATGAATCCACTATCGGTGCCGACCTGCGGCGCCCGTCCTCCGTGCAAATATTCGACCCCCAGACTGTCTCCGTTCCCTCGGGCCATTTCATTGGTGGACGGCTCGTGCCTGATGCCGGCCGCATCCCCGTGCGGCGCCCCTCCGATAACCAGGTGCATGCCGAGCTGCCGCTGGCTGACGCTGCCGCCGTGGATGCGGCGGTGCAGGACGCGTGGAAGGCCTGGCGTACCAGCGACTGGGCGCGCCGGGCCCCGCGCGAGCGGGCGCGCGTACTGCGCCGCTGGGCCGACCTGATCGAAGCGGATGTGGCGGGCTTGGCGCCGCTCGAAGCAGTGTGCTCCACGCGCCCGGTGCGCGCTGCCTCGGCTTGGGATGTACCGTTCACCGCCGAAGGCATGCGATTCTTCGCCGAATATGCCGACAAGGTCGGCGGGGACGTGGCGGCCACGCAGCACGATCATCTGGGCATGGTGGTGGCCGAGCCATATGGCGTGGTGGGGGCGATCACCCCGTGGAATTTCCCGCTGGTGATGGTGTCGTGGAAGGTGGGCGCGGCGCTTGCCGCTGGCAACGCGGTGGTGCTCAAGCCTTCCGAGCTGACGCCGTTCTCCGCCGTGCGCCTGGCCCAACTGGCGATTGAGGCGGGCGTGCCGCCGGGCTTGTTCAACGTGGTGCAGGGCGACGGGCGGACCACGGGCGATGCGCTCACGCGCCACCCGCTGATCTCGAAAATGACCTTTACGGGATCGACGCAAACGGGCGCCGCGATCATGGCCAGTTGCGCGTTGCACGGCCCCAAGCCAGTCACGCTGGAGCTGGGCGGCAAGAGTCCGCAACTGGTATTCGATGATGCGCCGGACCTCGATCGGCTGGCTGGCATCATTACCGGTGCCATCACCGGCAATGCAGGCCAGGTATGCGTCGCGGGCTCGCGCCTGATTGTGCAGCGCGGCATCGCCGAGGCGCTGGTCGAGCGCATCGGGGCGCGCTTTGCCGCGATGCGGCCCGGTGCGACCTGGGATGACGCGGCGACGCTGCCGCCCATCATCTCGGCAGCGCAGGCGGCGCGCATCCTCGACATCGTCGAGCGCGCGTGCGGCCCGGGCGCGCAGGTGCGCAGCGGCGGCGGGCTGTTCGACGGCGGGCCGGGCGGCGCATACTTCCAGCCCACGCTGATCGAAGGCGTGCGCGCGGACAATCCTGCGGTGCAGGAGGAAATCTTCGGTCCGGTGCTCACGGTGCAAACCTTCGACGACGAAGAAGAGGGCCTGGCGCTCGCCTCGCACGAGCGTTACGGCCTGGCCGCCGGCGTACACACTGCCGATATCGGAAGAGCGCTGCGCGCCATGCGCGGCATCGCCGCCGGCACGGTGTGGATCAACCGCTACGGGCGCAGTTCGGATTTTGTGATTCCCACCGGCGGCTACCACCAGTCGGGCATCGGAAAGGATCTGGGGCGCCAGGCCGTAGAGGCGAATTTGCGCTTCAAAAGCGTGCTGATCGATTTCGCTGCGGCGCGTTAGCGGTGCCTCATCACTCGCCTGCGCACCCCTGCGGTGCCGACCGCATGACATGCCGCGGGACCCATGACAAACCGCAGTTTCGCCGCGTGCCACGGCCTCATTTCCATATAAACGCTGTGCGGCCGCGTGCTTTAATCCCTTCGAAATAATTCTGTCGCCTGCGCCGGACAATGCGCGGCTCCACCCCGGTCGCCGACCGGAAAACCCTGAGGATCAGAGACCATGACCTTCCGTCCCAAGTACGTGACCTTCGACTGCTATGGCACGCTTACGCGTTTCCGCATGGGCGAAATGACGCGCGAACTGTTCGCAGATCGCATCCCTGCCGAGCAGATGGAGCAGTTCATCGCCGACTTCAGTGCCTACCGTTTCGACGAGGTACTGGGCGACTGGCAGCCCTACGAAGTGGTGCTGAAGAACGCCGTGCGCCGCCTGTGCAAGAAGTGGAAGATCCAGTACTTCGACACCGATGGCCAGCAATACTATGACGCCGTGCCGACGTGGGGCCCGCATGAAGATGTGCCCGCCGGCCTGGCCAAGGTGGCCAAGGAGATTCCGCTGGTGATCCTGTCGAACGCCTCGGACGCCCAGATCCAGAAGAATGTGGCCATGCTCGGCGCGCCGTTCCACCGCGTCTACACCGCGCAGCAGGCCCAGGCCTACAAGCCGCGCCTGAAGGCCTTCGAGTACATGCTCGATTCGCTGGGCTGCAACCCGGAGGATGTGCTGCACGTGTCGTCGAGCCTGCGCTACGACCTGATGTCGGCCGACGACATCGGCATCGTTAACAAGGTTTTCGTGAACCGTGGTCACGGCCCGGGCAACGCGGCGTACCGCTACACCGAGATCCAGGATATCGGTGGCCTGCCCGGCGTCGTCGGCCTTTGAATTGAGCTTCCACAGTTCCGTCCCCACCATGAAGCTTGATTCCTACTGGAACGATTCGGTGCCTACACTGGTACTGGACGCGCACAATCTGCCGCCGCAGGTCGATGTGGCCATCATCGGCGGCGGCTTCACGGGGCTCTCGGCGGCGCTGGCGCTGGCGCGGCGTGGCGCCAGCGTGGTGGTGCTGGAGGCCGGCGTCACCGTGGCGCCCGAGGCCTCGGGGCGCAATGGCGGCCATGTGAACAACGGGCTGGCGGTGGACTATGCGGAGCTGGCTGCCAGGGTGGGCGTGGAACGCGCCCGCGGCTGGTACCACGCCTATGACGACGCGGTCGATACCGTGGAGCGCATCGTGCGCGACCAGGGCATTGCCTGCGACTTCCAGCGCAACGGCAAGCTCAAGCTCGCCACCAAGGCTCACCAGATGGACGCGCTGCGACGCAGCGCCGAGCGCCTGGTCGCCGACGGCGTGGATACCGACGTGGAAATTCTCGACGCGGCGTGCGTGCGTGCCGAGGTGCAGAGCGAGCGTTTTCACGGCGGCCTGCTGTACAAGCGCAGCGGCCAGATGCATATGGGCCGCTTCGCGCAAGGACTGGCCGTGGCAGCACAGCGCCACGGCGCACAGATCCACACCGGCACCTGCGTGCGCCGCATCGAGCGTGTGCAAGGCCAGGTGCACCGCCTGCACACCGCGCGCGGCACGGTGCTGGCCCGGCAGGTGCTGCTCGCCACCGGGGCATCGCGCCACGGCGGCTACGGCAGCTTCGGCTGGCTGCGCCGGCGCATCGTGCCGATCGGCAGTTTCATCGTGACCACGGAGCCGCTGGGCGCCGAACGCGCCAGGGCACTGCTGGCCAAACGCCGTACCTATGTCACGGTGGCGAACATTCACCATTACTTCCGCCTCACGCCCGACCACCGGCTGGTGTTCGGCGGCAGGGCGCGCTTTGCCGTCTCCAGTCCGCAGCAGGATGCTGCCAGCGGGGAGATCCTGCGCGCCGGCCTGGCCCAGATCTTCCCGCAGCTCGGCCACGTCCGGCTCGACTATTGCTGGGGCGGACTGGTCGACATGACGCAGGACCGCCTGCCGCATGCCGGCGAGCGCGACGGCCTGTTCTACTCCATGGGCTACAGCGGCCACGGCACGCAGATGTCGGTGCACATGGGCGAGCGCATGGCTGCGGTGATGGCCGGCGACGCGGCTGCCAATCCGTGGCGCGAGCGCGACTGGCCCGCCATTCCCGGGCATTTCGGCCCGCCGTGGTTTCTGCCGGCGGTGGGCTTGTACTACCAGATCAAGGACCGGCTTGCCTGAGCTTTGCGCACCTGCTGAGCTTTCGCCGCGATCCCGCTGTTTCCCTCTCAGAATAATCAGGAGCACAACCAACCATGAACGATAGCGGTAACGAGTTCGAGAACATTGTCGGCCCCGGCGAAAGCCTTCGTGTGATGGATCTGCTCAAGCGCGGCGCCACGCGGCGTGACGTGCTGGCGATGCTCCTGGCGGGCGGCATGCAGGCCACGCTGGCCGGCAGCCTGGCCGGCGTGGCCGCCAATGCCCATGCAGAGACGCCAAAGCGTGGTGGCCGCATCCGCGTGGCCGTCGCCACGGGAGCCGCCTCCGATACGCTCGATCCGGCCAAGCAGTCGAACCAGAACGACTACGTGCGCTGCAACATGGTCTACAACGGGCTGACCTCGCTCGATAGGAGCCTGACGCCGCGGGCTGCCCTGGCCGAATCGTTCAACACCACCGATGCCAAGACCTGGGTCTTCACGCTGCGCAAGGGCGTGACCTTCCACGACGGCAAGGCGTTGTCCCCGGCCGACGTGGTGTATTCGATCATGCGCCACAGGGACCCCGCCACTGCTTCCAAGGCCAAGGTGCTGGCCGAGCAGATCGAGAGCGTGAAAGCCACCGGCCCGAACGAGGTCACGGTGGTGCTCACCAGCCCCAATGCCGACCTGCCGGTGATCCTGGGCACCTTTCACTTCCACATCGTCAAGGACGGCACCACCGACTTCAGCGCCGGCATTGGTACCGGACCCTACAAGATCAAGGAGTTCAGGCCCGGCGTGCGCACGCTCGTGGTGCGAAACGGCGCCTACTGGAAGCCCGGCAAGCCCTATCTCGACGAAATCGAGTTCGTCGGCATTGCCGATGACAGTGCGCGCGTCAACGCGCTGCTGTCGGGCGGGATGGACCTGGTGGCCATGGTCAACCCCCGCGCCGTGGCCCGCGTCAAGGGTACGCCGGGCTACGCCATCCTCGTCACGCAATCGGGGCAGTACTCAGACCTGATCATGCGCAAGGACGTGGGTCCTGGCACGAGCCCGGACTTCTTGATGGGAATGAAGTACCTGCAAGACCGCGAGCAGATGAAGAAAGCTATCGCGCTCGACTATGCGATGGTCGGCAACGACCAGCCGGTCGACCCCACCAACCGCTTCTTCTTCATGGATTTGCCGCAGCGCGCCTTCGATCCGGAGAAGGCGAAGTACCATTTCCGCAAGGCCGGCGTGACGGGCAAGGTGCCGGTGGTGACCTCGCCGGCCGCGCTGTATTCGGTGGAGATCGCGACGGTGCTGCAGCAGACCGCGCAGCGTGTCGGCGTGGACATCGACATCAAGCGCATGCCTGCCGATGGCTACTGGTCGAACCACTGGCTCAACAGCCCCGTAGGCTTCGGCAACGTCAACCCGCGCCCCAGCGCCGACACTATCCTCACGCAGTTCTTCAAGTCCGATGCGCCGTGGAACGAATCGCGCTGGAAGAACCCCAAGTTCGACCAGCTGCTGGTGGCGGCGCGGGGCGAAACCGATACCGCCAAACGCAAGCAGTNCCATGATCCACGAGGATGCAGGCATCGGTATCCCGCTGTTCCTGGCCAGCATCGACGGACATTCATCGAAGCTCAAGGGCTTGTCACCGATCCCGCTGGGTGGGCTGATGGGCTATTCGTTTGCTGAGAACGTCTGGCTGGATGCCTGATCTGGAAGGTGGCGGGAGTGCGGTAGCCTTGGGTGCAGCGTGCTCCCGCAAATCCGGGGCGACGGCGCGGCCTTCTGGCGTGGGTAGCCAAATGCGCCCGCCATCCCACCACAACCCGTATTGAGGACGCTTGCGACGAGCTAGCGTTCCGCCGCCGTGCCGCCAAGGCGCGGCCCTATCAAGCGACCGGCGCATGCCGGTCGCTTTGCATTTGAAGCCTCGGCGCCGCTGTTCTTGCGCGAGCAGGGCAAGCCACTAGCTGAAGGCAAGGGGCGAGGTCGCGACTATTCGAATGGTTTGCTGGAGAAGCCCCGCGCGCCGATGACGGCGTGACCACCGCGACTGTTCCCGGCCGGCGCGTGCCGGCACCGCGCCGGCCGGTTGGTGTCATCGCTGCGATCACGCCACGCCGTGAGAGGGGTCAGGCGGTGGCAGCGGCGGCACCAGTTTCGGTCCCGCCGTCGATATGCAGATCGACTTCGTCGATCCAGCCCCGCCGCAACTCGGGGACCGAGCGCGCCAGCAGGGCGTAGTAGGGGTGATGGGGTCCGCGGTCGTAGTCCTCGTGCGCGACCT
>NZ_QKWJ01000167.1 GCF_003353055.1 Cupriavidus lacunae | reverse complement strand
GCCGAACTTCGCTGCCAGCACCGTGGCGATCGCTGCGGTCAGCGTGGTCTTGCCATGGTCAACGTGACCAATCGTACCAACGTTCACGTGCGGCTTGGTCCGCTCGAACTTTTCCTTTGCCATGTTTCAGCTCCTAATGGAATACAGTCTGATTCGAATCTTTGCGCCGCCACGCAGGTCATGCGTGGCGGCGCAGCGTTTATTACTTGCCCTTGGCCGTCATCACGGCTTCGGCGATGTTCTTCGGTGCCTCTGCGTAGTGCTTGAATTCCATGGTGTACGTGGCGCGGCCTTGCGTGGCCGAGCGCAGCGACGTCGAATAACCGAACATTTCCGACAGCGGGACTTCGGCCTTGATGATCTTGCCGCCGCCCACCATGTCGTCCATGCCCTGCACGATGCCGCGGCGGGACGACAAGTCGCCCATCACGGTACCCGTGTAGTCTTCCGGCGTTTCCACTTCCACGGCCATCATCGGCTCGAGCAGAACCGGGCTGGCCTTGCGCATGGCTTCCTTGAAAGCCATCGAGCCGGCCATGCGGAACGCGTTTTCGTTCGAGTCCACGTCGTGGTACGAACCGAACGTCAGCGTGACCTTCACGTCCACCACCGGGAAGCCAGCCAGGATACCGGCCGGCAGCGTGTCGACGATACCCTTTTCGACCGCCGGGATGTATTCGCGAGGAATCACACCGCCCTTGATGGCGTCGATGAACTCGAAGCCCTTGCCCGGCTCTTGCGGTTCCAGCGTGATCACAGCGTGACCGTACTGGCCGCGGCCGCCCGACTGCTTGACGAACTTGCCCTCGACGTCTTCGGCCTTCTTGCGAATGGTTTCGCGGTAGGCCACCTGCGGCGCGCCGATGTTGGCTTCCACGCCGAATTCGCGCTTCATGCGGTCGACCAGAATTTCGAGGTGGAGCTCGCCCATGCCCGAAATGATGGTCTGACCCGATTCTTCATCGGTACGCACGCGGAACGACGGATCTTCAGCGGCCAGGCGGTTCAGGGCGATGCCCATCTTTTCCTGGTCAGCCTTGGTCTTCGGCTCGACAGCCTGCGAGATCACCGGTTCCGGGAACACCATGCGCTCGAGCACGATCGGTGCAGCCGGATCGCACAGCGTGTCGCCCGTGGTGGCGTCCTTCAGACCCACTGCAGCGGCGATGTCGCCGGCCAGCACTTCCTTGATTTCTTCGCGCTGGTTGGCATGCATCTGCAGAATACGGCCGAGGCGTTCCTTCTTGCTCTTGACCGGGTTGTACACGGTGTCGCCCGAATTGATCTTGCCCGAGTAGACGCGGAAGAAGATCAGCTGACCAACGAACGGGTCGGTCATGATCTTGAACGCCAGTGCCGAGAACTTTTCGTTGTCGTCAGCCTTGCGCTCGAGCTTCTTCTCGCTGTCGTCCTCGTCCGTGCCCGTAACCGGCGGAATGTCGACCGGCGACGGCAGGAAGTCGATCACGGCGTCGAGCATACGCTGCACGCCCTTGTTCTTGAACGCGGTGCCGCACAGCATCGGCTGGATTTCGCAGGCGATGGTACGGTCACGCAACGCCTTGACGATCTCGGCGCGGGTCAGCTCTTCGCCGCCCAGGTACTTTTCCATCAGCTCTTCGCTGGCTTCGGCGGCGGACTCGACCATCTTCTCGCGCCATTCTTCAGCGGTGGCTTGCAGCTCAGCCGGGATGTCCTGGTATTCGAACTTCACGCCTTGGCTGGCTTCGTCCCAAATGATCGCCTTCATTTCCAGCAGATCGACGACGCCTTGGAAGCCGTCTTCAGCGCCGATCGGCACCACGACGGGCACCGGGTTGGCCTTCAGGCGGGTCTTCAGCTGGTCGTAGACCTTGAAGAAGTTCGCGCCGGTACGGTCCATCTTGTTGACGAATGCCAGACGCGGCACGCCGTACTTGTTGGCCTGACGCCAGACGGTTTCCGACTGCGGCTGCACGCCACCCACTGCGCAGTAGACCATGCAGGCGCCATCCAGCACGCGCATGGAACGCTCCACCTCGATGGTGAAGTCCACGTGGCCCGGGGTGTCGATGATGTTGAAGCGGTGCTCGGGGTAGTTGCCGGCCATGCCCTTCCAGAAGGCGGTGGTAGCAGCGGAGGTGATCGTGATGCCACGCTCCTGCTCCTGCTCCATCCAGTCCATGGTGGCTGCGCCATCGTGCACTTCACCGATCTTGTGGTTCACACCGGTGTAGAACAGGATGCGCTCGGTCGTGGTGGTTTTACCCGCGTCAATGTGAGCCGAAATACCGATATTGCGGTAGCGCTCAATGGGAGTCTTACGAGCCACTTTAATCCTCTATTTGTCCGTGAGGCGCCGGCATCTCATGGCCCGCGCCCCTAACACAAACGGGCGAGATGTGTAAAAACACAGCCCGCCCGGCAACCAACAAACGCTATCGCGCGCTTAGAAGCGGAAATGCGAGAACGCCTTGTTGGCTTCGGCCATGCGGTGCACTTCGTCACGCTTCTTCATTGCGCCGCCACGGCCTTCCGATGCTTCCAGCAACTCACCTGCCAGGCGCAGCGCCATCGACTTCTCGCTGCGTTTCTTCGCGGCCTCGCGCAGCCAACGCATCGCCAATGCCAGACGACGCGACGGACGGACTTCGACCGGAACCTGATAGTTGGCGCCGCCCACGCGACGGCTCTTCACTTCCACCACCGGCTTCACGTTGTTGATGGCAACGGAGAACACTTCGATGGGGGCCTTGCCTGCCTTCTTTTCGATCTGGTCGAACGCGCCATAGACGATACGTTCGGCAACCGACTTCTTGCCGTCCAGCATCAGCACGTTCATGAACTTGGCAACTTCAACGTTGCCGAACTTCGGATCAGGCAGAACATCCCGCTTGGGGACTTCACGACGACGTGGCATCTTCTTTCCTTTAGATTCAGTTGAGAGCGCGGTCAGTTGTTCCCGCTCTCCGGCCACCAACTAGCTTGCATGCAAAAGACAGCAAATTCGCCGGGTGACCACTTACTCGACGGCACGGTGCCAAAAAAGGCGTTCCGTTGTACCGCCGCCTGGTGACAGCACCATGACTCGCGCCACAGGCTATCGTTTGTTGCTTCGGGTCTTTCCGACCCAGGCTGCTGTAGCTTAGGCTGCCTTCGGACGCTTCGCGCCGTACTTCGAACGAGCCTGCTTGCGGTCCTTCACGCCTTGCAGATCGAGCGAGCCACGGACGATGTGGTAACGCACACCCGGCAAATCCTTCACACGGCCGCCGCGGATCAGCACGACCGAGTGTTCCTGCAGGTTGTGGCCTTCACCGCCGATGTACGAAATGACTTCGAAACCGTTGGTCAGGCGCACCTTGGCGACCTTACGCAGTGCCGAGTTCGGCTTCTTCGGCGTCGTGGTGTACACGCGGGTGCACACGCCGCGACGCTGCGGGCAGTTCTCAAGCGCCGGGCTCTTGCTCTTGACGACTTCAGAGACGCGCGGCTTGCGAACCAGTTGGTTGATAGTTGGCATTGTTCAATCCAGCTTGGTTTTTACGAAAAACGCCCCTCGCACCGGCAGCTACACCGAAATGGAAAGGCAACTACGGGTTTTGGGCGGGAGAGGTGAGCGGACGCGCTCTGGAGACGGGACTGTGCGGTAACAGCGTGCCAAAGAGCGCGAGCCGGCACCCGGATCCCGCGTCTGCCGCCACCCGTCCATGGAAACCCAGTCCGGAAGGCTTGCCGGCAGCGACCTCAAGGCCACTTCTCCGACGGGCGAGCGAAATCCAAAGCCAAAAACTCGAATCTGGCATCCTAGCAGCGGAATCGTATACCGTCAAGCCGTATACCCGACCTGGAACGGGGTGGCGCGAGTCGCCGGTCAGAGCCCGCGCAGCGCTTCCAGGATGGACTGTCCGTAGCGCTCCAGCTTGGATGCACCAATACCGGGAATCCCCTGCATGGCCGACAGGGAACCGGGAGCGGTCCGGGCCAGCTCCGCCAGCGTCGCATCGTGGAAGATGACATAGGCCGGCACCCCATGCTCGCGCGCGGCCTCGGTGCGCCAGCGGCGCAGCGCCTCCCAGTTGGCCAGCGTATCGGCGTCCATGTCGGCGGTATGGTCGGTGCGGGTGCCCCGCGCCGCGCGCTCGCCCGACTTGCCGGGCTTGGTGGCCTGGCGGCGCAGGATGATCTGGCGCTCGCCCTTGAGCACCGCGCGCGCGTCCTCGCCCAGCAGCAGCGCGCCGTGGCCGCCATGGTCGATGGTCAGCAGGCCCTGGGCGATCAGCTGGCGGAACACCGTATGCCACTCATGCACCGAGCGGTCCTTGCCGATGCCGAAGGTGGACACCTTGTCGTGCCCCCACTGGCGGATCTTCTCCGAGGCATTGCCGCGCAGCACGTCGATCAGGTGGGTGGCGCCAAAATGCACGCGGCTCGCCTGCGCGGTGCGGTAGACGCAGGACAGCGCCATCTGCGCCTCGCGCGTGCCGTCCCAGGTGGCGGGCGGCTCCAGGCAGGTATCGCAGTTGCCGCACGGTTCGCTGGCTTCGTTGAAATAGGCCAGGATGCGCACGCGCCGGCAACCGGCGGTCTCGCACAGGCCCAGCAGGGCGTCGAGCTTGGACGAGGACACGCGCTTGAAGGCCTCGTCCGCCTCGGACTCGTCGATCATGCGCTTCTGCTGCACCACGTCGCCCAGGCCGTAGGCCATCCAGGCATTGGCAGGCAGCCCGTCGCGGCCGGCGCGGCCGGTTTCCTGGTAGTAGCCTTCCATGCTCTTGGGCAGGTCCAGGTGGGCGACAAAGCGCACGTCGGGCTTGTCGATGCCCATGCCGAAGGCGATCGTCGCCACCATCACCAGCCCCTCTTCCTCGCGAAAGCGCGCCTGGTGGTGCTGGCGCACCTGCGCATCCATGCCGGCGTGGTAGCCCAGCGCATTGATGCCCTGCCCGCTCAGCCACTGCGCCGTGTCCTCCACCTTCTTGCGCGACAGGCAATAGACGATGCCGCTGTCATGGGTGCCGTCGGCGGCAGTGTGCTCGGCCTTGATGAAGGCCAGCAGCTGCTGGCGCGCATTGTCCTTCTCGACAATGCGGTAGCGGATATTGGGCCGGTCAAAGCTGGAGATGAAGACGCGCGCATCGTGCAGCGCCAGGCGCTCGATGATCTCTTCGCGCGTGAGCGCGTCGGCGGTCGCGGTCAGCGCGATGCGCGGCACATACGGGAAGCGCTCATGCAGCACCGACAGCTGGATGTACTCAGGCCGGAAGTCATGGCCCCATTGCGACACGCAGTGCGCTTCGTCGATGGCGAAGAGCCCGACGCGCGTGCGCTCGAGCAGGTCGAGGAAGCGCGGCGTCATCAGCCGCTCCGGCGCCACGTAGAGGAGCTCGATGCGGCCCGCCAGCAGGTCGCGCTCGACCGCCGAGGCCTCGGCCCCGGTCAGCGTCGAATTGAGCACTGCGGCGCGCACGCCGGCTTCGGTCAGCGCAGCGACCTGGTCCTGCATCAGCGCGATCAGCGGCGACACCACGATGCCGACGCCCTCGCCGGCACGCTGGCGCAGCAGCGCCGGGATCTGGTAGCACAGCGACTTGCCGCCGCCGGTCGGCATCAGCACCAGGCAGTCGCCGCCCGTCGCAACGTGGTCGATGATCTCGGCCTGGCGCCCGCGGAAGGCGTGGTAGCCGAATACATCTTTGAGGATCGCCAGCGCGTGCGACATAGACAACGGAATTGCTGAAGCCGGAAAAGCCGTAACCATACCACTAAGGGGGCCCGCTTCAGCGCCCGCCGGGCAAACAGTCCGATCTTTCTCACGACAGCGCCGCCGGCGAGCGGAATCGGGATAGGGGCAGGCCTCGCGGCCCGACCCCTCCCACACCACCGTGCGTACGGGTCCGTACACGGCGGTTCGGATCGGTTGATCGACTACGGACACAAGGATGGAAGACCGAGAGACCGCAGGTAGCGGTTGGTCAGTGAGTGCTGGAGCGCGGGGCTATTGCTCAGTCTCCATACACCGTGCGGAGAACCCGCCGTCTGGGCGGCAAGGTCCCGGCTGACACCACGCGCGGTCAACTCCCGGAATCGCGTTCGCCCCCGCTTCCACTGCTTCCAGAAGAAGCAGCGTACACGACGGCGTACCCATTCATCCAAGCGCTGGAGCACGCTGGGTGTTTCGCAGAAACCGAAGTAGCCACGCCACCCTGTCAGGTACCGGTTCAGCGTGCCGATCATCTGGTCTACGCTGATCCCTCGCGTGCGTTGAGTCAACTCCCGGATTCGATCCTTAAAGCGAGCCAGCGCCTTGGGCGCGATGCGCCGTTTGACCTGTACCCGGTTCGAGAAGGTGAAGCCGAGGAATTTGCGCGTGTGTGGCCGCGCGACCGCGCTCTTCGCCTCATTGACCTTCAGCTTCAGCTTGCCGGTGAGGAAGGCCTTGAGCCCCGCCATCACCCGCTGGCCCGCGCGTTCGCTGCGCACGTAGACGTTACTGTCGTCGGCGTACCTCACGAAGCACAGACCGCGTCGCTCAAGCAGCTTGTCGAGGTCGTCGAGCATCAGATTGGATAACAACGGTGACAGCGGACCGCCCT
>NZ_QKWJ01000166.1 GCF_003353055.1 Cupriavidus lacunae | reverse complement strand
TGAGTTGCATACCGTCGCCCGCAACAAGCTCAAAAGCGCTCAACACCGGCCTTCGATCATCGCCGCGTGCTGGGTTCAGGCAACGTTGTGGTGATGTCATGATTTACGGAAAGATCAATAGTAAGCGCTGTCCCGGCCGAGGCGGAGGGTGACCGTTCCCTCTACACTGCACGATAGTAGCATTGCGGAGTCCGCAGTGAACAAGGTTGTCAGCGCATGCCGTGGATGCAACGGACGCGTCCGACGGGCGAGGCGCGCACTGCGAAAATGCTGTCGATCGCGTTGCGATGTGGTGCGAGCGTGCCAGACAGTCGCGTGCACGGATAGAGCCAGAAGGAGGAAGCGAATGGAGCTCCGGCAGTTGCGGTATTTCCTGCAGGTGGTCGAACTCGGCAGCATGGGAAAGGCCGCGCAGAAGCTGGACGTGGGCACGTCGGCCCTTAGTCAGCAGATTAGCAGGCTCGAAGGGGAATTGGCGACACGGTTGTTGCAGCGCACATCCACCGGCGTGGTGCCAACGGACGCTGGCCTGGCTTTTTGGCGGCAGGCGCAACTGGCCGTGCGCCATGCCGACGATGCTGTCCGTGCCGCGCAGCTTGCGAGACTGTCGGGCCATGTCAGCGTCGGTATGGCGCCCAGTACGATCTCCGTACTCGGCTTGCCCTTCATGCAGGCCATGAGGGATCGCTACCCTGACATCCGGCTCCATCTGGTGGAAAGTCTGTCGGGCAACCTGGCCACCATGATCGATACTCGCCAACTCGACCTGGCCATCCTGTTCCAGGCGGACGGACACCACCGCTGGAGTGTGGCGCCACTGCTCACCGAACGCCTTTTTCTCATCTCCCGGCGCGACATGCCTGGCATGCCCGCGGGAAAAACCGCGAAGCTGGCGCAGTTGCGCGACTTGCCGCTGATTCTGCCAAGCAGTCCGCACGGATTGCGGTCAGTGCTCGACGTGGCGTTTGCCAGGGGAAAATTCCAGCCAAACCTGGTGGCCGAGATAGACGGACTGGCGATGCTAATGGATGCCGTACGGGCCGGCTTCGGGGCGACGGTGCAGCCCGGCGCGGCAGTCGCACGACTCGGCGGCGAGCCGCTGGCCATGATCCCCATTGCGGACGCCGCGGCCCGTCGCCCCAACGTGCTGGCCAGCTTGTCGGACGAAGAACTGTCGCCGGCCGGGCTCGCTGCGCGCGGCACGCTGGCTTCCGTCGCGCGGGAACTGGTGCTGAGCGGAAGTTGGCAAGGGGCGACCCTTCACGATTCGTAAACACCTCTTTTCCGTTCCCTTCTGGCGGGCGCCCGCCCCGCTCAGTACAGTCGCAGCCAACAATCGGAGACTGTACTCATGTGGGACGTACTCGTAATCGGCGGGGGCAACGCGGCACTGTGCGCCGCCCTCATGGCGCGCGAAGCTGGCGCCAGTGTGCTGCTGCTGGAAGCGGCCCCCAAGGCCTGGCGCGGCGGCAACTCCCAGCACACCCGCAATCTGCGCTGCATGCACGATGCGCCCCAGGATGTGCTGGTCGACAGCTACCCCGAGGAGGAGTACTGGCAAGACTTGCTCAAGGTCACCGGCGGCATCACCAATGAGGCGCTGGCGCGGCTGGTGATCCGCGCTTCATCGACCTGCCGCCCCTGGATGCGCCGCCACGGCGTACATTTCCAGCCGCCCCTGTCGGGCGCGCTGCATGTAGCCCGGACCAATGCGTTCTTCATGGGCGGCGGCAAGGCCCTGGTGAACGCCTACTATCGCAGCGCCGAAAACCTCGGGGTGGAGATCCGCTACGAAACACCGGTCGATGCCATCGAACTCGATGGCAGCCGGTTTATGGCCGCGCGCAGCGGCGCACACCGCTTCGAGGCGCGCACCTGCGTGCTGGCGGCGGGCGGCTTCGAATCGAACCGGGAATGGCTGCGCGAAGCGTGGGGCCGCAACGAGCGCGGCGAATGGCCGGCCGACAACTTCCTGATCCGCGGCACCCGGTTCAATACGGGTGTACTGCTCAAGCACATGATCGAGGCAGGAGCCGATGCCATCGGCGACCCGTCGCAATCGCACTGTGTGGCTATCGACGCGCGCGCGCCGCTGTATGACGGCGGCATCTGCACGCGCATCGATTGCGTGTCACTCGGCGTGGTGGTGAACCGCGAAGCGGAGCGCTTCTATGACGAAGGAGAGGACTTCTGGCCGAAGCGCTACGCGATCTGGGGCCGTCTGGTCGCCCAGCAACCGGGCCAGATTGCTTACTCCATCATCGATGCCAAGGCCATCGGCCGCTTCATGCCGCCGGTCTTCCCCGGCACGGTGGCCGACACACTGCCCGAACTGGCGCGCAAGCTCGGCCTGCCGGAGCAGTCGTTCGTGAAAAGCGTGACCGACTACAACGCCGCGTGCCGCATTGGCACTTTCGACCATACGGCGCTGGACGACTGCCGCACCGAAGGGCTGATCCCGCCCAAGACGCACTGGGCGCGTCCCATCGACACCGCGCCTTTCTACGGTTATGCACTGCGTCCCGGCATCACCTTCACCTATCTCGGCCTTAAGGTCGACGAGCACGCCGCCGTCCATTTTGGAGGTGAGCCGAGCGACAACCTGTTCGTGGCCGGCGAGATGATGGCCGGCAACGTGCTGGGCAAGGGCTACACGGCGGGCGTTGGCATGTCCATCGGCACCGCGTTCGGCCGAATTGCAGGCACCCGGGCCGCGCGCGCGGCCGCACAAGCGAAAGGAGTACAACATGAAGCAGCTTGAGGCGCTGGTGCGCGAGGCCGGCGAAACGGCGGTGGGGGCCGTGGAGACGGCGGGCGACATCCGTCAAACGGGCGGTCGGAAGATCATCCCCATCCAGGTGCTGCCGCTGACCGGCAATGAAGCCGAAGTTGCCCGTCAGATGCAGATTTGCAATGCCTGTCGTTACTGCGAAGGCTTTTGCGCGGTGTTCCCGGCCATGACGCGGCGCTTGTCATTCGGCAAGGCGGACGTGAACTACCTGGCCAACCTGTGCCACAACTGTGGGGCTTGCTACCACGCCTGCCAGTACGCGCCGCCGCACGAATTCGCGGTGAACGTGCCGCAGGCCATGGCTCGCGTACGTGGGGAGACCTACGCCGAATATGCATGGCCGGCGCCGCTGGGCGCACTGTACCGGCGCAACGGCCTCACCGTCGCGCTGGCTCTTGCTTTCGGCCTGGCTTTGTTCCTGCTGCTGGCCATTTCGCGCCACGGCGCCTTGTGGCACGCGCCGCTGGCCGGCAATTTCTACGCGATCTTTCCGCACAACATGATGGCTGCGATGTTCGGGGCAGTGTTCGGCTTCGCGGTGCTCTCGCTGGGCATTGGCATACGGACGTTCTGGCGCGATATATCGCCGGGCCGTGCCACCCCGCCCGCGCTGGGCGAGGCTGCGCGTGACGCGCTCACGCTCACCTACCTCGACGGCGGACACGGCCAGGGTTGCAACGAGCAGGACGACCGATTCACGCTGGCGCGCCGCCGCTTCCACCACCTGACATTCTACGGCTTCATGGCCTGTTTCGCCTCCACTGGCGTGGCCACGCTGTACCACTACCTGCTGGACCTCCACGCGCCGTATCCGGTGACGAGCCTGCCGGTGATCCTCGGCACCGCCGGCGGCATCGGGCTATTGATTGGGCCGGCCGGCCTGCTGTGGCTGAACCTGCGGCGCGACCCCAACCGGGGTGATGCCGCCCAGCGGCCCATGGATCGCGGCTTCATTGCGCTCCTGCTGTTGACCGCAGCTACCGGGCTTGGCCTGCTGGCCGGTCGCGAGACCGGAGCCATGGCGATGCTGCTGGCCATCCACCTTGGCGTGGTGATGGCGCTGTTCGCCACGCTGCCATTCGGCAAGTTCGCCCACGGCATCTACCGCTGCGCGGCTCTTCTGAAGTCGTCCATCGAAAAGCGCCAGCCCAATACGTTGCAGCTCGGCTCCGACTGAGGCAGTGCAGCACTGAAGAACCGCAACGCCGACAAGAAAATCATCGAACCTCAAGGAGACCGTCACATGTCCGACATGACCCGCCGCACCGCCATCGCCTGTCTGGTAGGCGCAACCCTCGCACTCGGCAGCATGGTGCCGGCTGCGGCACAAGGTTGGCCGGAGAAGCCCGTCACTGTCGTGGTGCCCTTCGCTTCCGGCGGTACCACCGACATAATTGCCCGCACCATTGGCCACAAGATGGGCGAGTCGTTGCACCAGCCGGTGGTGGTGGACAACCGCCCGGGCGCCGGAGGCACGCTCGGCGCGAGCAACGTGGCGCGCGCCACGCCCGACGGCTACATGCTGCTGCTTGCCACCGTCGCGCACACGATGGCGCCCGGCATTTACAAGAAACTGCCGTACGATTTCACGCGCGACCTGGTGCCGGTCGGCCTGGTGGCGTTGACCCCGAACGTGCTGCTGGTCAGCCCATCGCTGCCCGTCAAGTCGGTGGCGGAGCTGATCGCCTATATCAAGTCGCATCCGGGTAAGGTCAACTATGGATCGGCTGGCCCCGGCAGCACAGAGCATCTTTCTGGCGAACTGTTCCGGTCGATGACTGGCACCGACATTGTTCACGTCCCATACAAGGGCGGCGCGCCGATGATGACCGACCTGATCGCCGGGCAGATCCAGATGGCGGTGGAGACGAGTCCCTCGGCAGCCCCACACGTCCGCTCGGGCAAGCTCCGGGCGCTGGCGGTGACCACGGCGAAGCGTTCCTCGGCCTATCCCGGCGTGCCCACGCTGGAGGAAAGCGGCATCAAGGGCTACGAGGTGACCACGTGGTATGCGCTGATGGCGCCTCGTGGCACACCCGAGGCGGTCACCCGGCGGCTGGGCACGGAACTAGCCAAGGCGCTGCAACAGCCAGATGTATTAAAGCGCTTCGAAGAGCAGGGCGTGACGGCTGGCGACATGACACCAGCGAAGCTTGCCGAGTTCATCCGGCAGGAAACAGAGCGCTGGAGCCGGGTGTCCAAGACGGCGGGTGTGACTGCCGACTGATTGCGCAGCGCTAAAGTACTGAATTAGGTTCGGACGAGCAGTGCGCTGCCGATTATCAAGGCGGCGACCATCGCGCTGGCCCACAGCCCAGTCAGCTTGCTCGAGCGCTTCGCGGGCCGACATATCGCCCGTTCGGACTGATGAAACTCTCCCAGACCACCTCTGTAAAGCTTCTCCCAGCGCATTTCCATTGTGAACCTCCCTTCTACAGCTCAATTGTTAAACTTGCCGACTGCCTTTGCAATAGGGGATTGGCGAGAATAGGCCCTGGTATGGCTTGTCTCTCGCAGAGGCCGAGGTAGGAGGCTCTTGGGAGTCTGGTTCAACAGTTGGGTTTGCTCGACCGGCTCACGGCGATGGTCTTGAACGAGCTCGAATGATTCGCTAGCAGGCCCGCGTTAGATGAGGGCAGGTCGTACGCAATCGCAAGCTCGGGCGTTGCACGCGCTGGGCCACGCCCTCGGTGGTGAGGCGGCAGCCAGGCTTGCTAACGTCCTGGGCTTGCGCACCAGTGCCGACACCGTGCTGCGGGAGTTGANCTGAGCGCAAGCGCAAACCACGACCGCGGGTCGTCGGCATCGATGACTGGGCGATCGCGCGCGGTCACCAGTACGGAACGATCATCGTCGACCTGGAGCGACGTGAGCCGATCGAAGTGTTCGCAGGCAGGGAAGGAACTGCGGTGGCCGTGTGGATGCGTGCGCACCCATCGATCGAGATCGTCGCCAGGGACCGGGCCTGGGCCTACTCCGAGGCAGTCGACATCGCGCTGCCGGCAGCCACGCAAGTCTCGGATCGCTGGCATCTACTGTGCAACTTGCGCGACAACGTCGAGAGACTGCTGTACCGACTCGGACCGCAACTGCGCCAAGCTGCGCAGCAAGTCGAGGTCGATGGCGTGACCCTGGGACGGCAGCGGGAGCTGAGCCGCAACTCACTGTGGTCATGGCAGCGCCTGAGCGATCAGCGACGCGCCTCGCGGGTGGAGCTGTGCGAGCGGGTGATGGCGCTACACGCGCAGGGTGGCACAATGAAAGGAATCGGGTGCGAGCTCTCAATCGACCATCGAACCGTGCGCAACTTCATCACCGCGGGGGCATTCCCCGAGCGCGCACCCAGGGCACGGGGTCCGACGCCTTTAGAGCAGGGCGGCGGCCAATAGAGGATCGTTTCTCGATCTTCGCTTCCTGCGCGCTTTGTCCGGCTGGCAGAATCCGACCGCCTTACCATCACGCTGCGCATCGACGGGGTCGCGGCCACCGCGCTGGCCGGCGACACGCTGCTGGTCGCCTTGCTCACCCATGGCCGGTGCGTGCGCGACAGCGATGCACTCGCGTGGCAAATTGCGATTCTATTTGACGGCTTATTTTGAATTGGTAAGGAGCCTCGCCTTCAGGCCACTGGCACGATTCCGTGCCATCATGGTTTGCAATGTCCGTCCAGCTTCCAAGAAGGAGGGAAACCATGAACACGATTGCTCGCATTGGTGTCGACCTTGCCAAGAACGTCATGCAGATCCATGCAGTCGACCAGTCTGGCCACATCGTCACGCGTAAGGCG
>NZ_QKWJ01000165.1 GCF_003353055.1 Cupriavidus lacunae | reverse complement strand
GCGCAAGAGCGATGGCGAGCCCGGCGCAAAGACGATTTGGATCGGCATGCAGAGAACCATGGACGCCGCCCTCACCATTCAAGCACTGCGGGAAGAGTCATGACTTCCGTATAAGGAAATGCCTTATAGGTGGATTGGCGTGGAGGGCGCCTGCAAAAGGAATCGGCCGTCCCTGGCCGAACAAAGTGGTGATGTGCTTAACAGAATGCTCAGCGGGTACTCGATGATCAGGCGGACCTCGTCGGTGCCGGCGTCGAACGAGCTGGCGCGGTAGGTCGCCTGACGCAGGCGGAAGGAAAGATCCTTGGCCGAACCCGACTGGACCACATACTTGGCTTCGAAATCGCGTTCCCAGCGCTTCTCGTCGTCGACCCCGGCGCGGAAGTAGACGCCGTTCGGATCGGCCTTGGTGAAGTCGATCTGGTCGCCCTTGACGTAGCGCGCCATCAGGGTCAGGCCCGGCACGCCGAAGCTGGCCATGTTGAGGTCGTAGCGCAACTGCATGGAGCGCTCGTTGGGGCGGTTGAATTCGGCGTACTGCACCGAGTTGGCCAGCCAGACCGAGTCGACGCCATAGAAATCGAAAGTCTCGTCGCCATCGATCTTCTCGTAGGACGCGGTGCCGATGTACTGGCGCCAGGCCTCTCCGGCCCTGCCGACGTAGGCCATCAGGCTGAAGTTGTCGTTGACCTTGTAGGAGCCGCCGAGGAAGTCGAAGCTGTCGGCCTCCACGCCGCCGTAGCTGGAGATCAGCTTGTGTCGTTGGAGTTGATCGAGTTCCTGCCGTTGTAGGTGGTGAAGTGACCGGCCTCAGGAAGAGGTCGGTGAACTCCCTGCTCTGCAGCTGGAAGCCGGTGGCCACTTCCGGCAGCAGGCGGATGTCGCCCATGGCGAATACCGGCGCGGTGGGCGCTGTTCGCCGTACTTCGGCTCGGTGGAGGAGGCGCGCAGTTTCACCGCGCCGCCGATCTGCCCGTAGGAATCCGGCACGTTGGCGTCGGCGGTCTGGTTGTTGCTCATCGGCAGCAGGCCGTTGCCGACCCGGTCGCGGCCACTGTCCAGCTTGATCCCGCCGTAGGCGAAGACGTCGGCGCCAAAGCCGACGGTGCCCTGGGTGAAGCCGGAGGTGAAGTTGAGCATGGCGCCATGCGCCCATTCCTCGCGATAGCCTGTGCGCTCGCTGGCAGGTTCGAACCGTTGATGCCCTGGCTGTTGCTGGCGCCAGGAGGGGGCGACAACGTTGCCCAAGGCAGCCCGATACGCGCTCGCAGGTTCGAGCGGCTCGGCCGCTGACGAAGAGAAGACGGAAGCCTAATACCGATCAGATAAGGCTTGGTGCCTGATACGGCTGGCCATTGTAGGGTGCGCGGTGCGCTCCTCCGCCGGTAGCGTCGTCATTTCGGTGCGCACGGCGCACCCTACTTAGTCTGGCGTTAGGCGGGAGCCGGGCTCCCGCCAGAGCCGCGCGGCGGTCAGAACTCCGAGACCTTGCCCCACGCGCCTTTGTTCAGCCGGGCGAGGTTGTACTGGGTGTGGTCCACGAAGGGCGTCTTGCCCTGCGCCAGTTCGGCGATCAGGCGCCCGGCGCCGGGGCCGATGCCGAAGCCGTGACCCGAGAAGCCGGCGGCCAAGATGAAGCCGGGTAGATTCTGCGCTTCGTCGATGACCGGCACACCATCTGGGGTGCTGTCGATATATCCGGCCCAACCCGCCTGAACGGGCACACTGCCCAAGGCGGGCAACAGGCGGCGCGCGCGGGCCAGGGTATCGCGCAGTATCGATTCCGACGGGCGCGGATCGAGGATGCGCACGCGCTCCATCGGCGTGGGCCGGTCGAGCGCCCATTTACGGAGCCTCTCGTGTCCATATTGCCAACCCTGCAGGCCACCGGGTGAGAGCATTTGCCAGCGTTTGGCGAACATCGGCAGAAAGTATGAGGAGAAGCGAAGTTGCTGCGGCGTCGGATCCACGCAGGCGCGTCCGGAAACGGCGAGCGTATAGCCGCCGTCCCCGCGCCGGGTGACGGTAACTTCACTGGTATGCAGTGCATCGGGAAGCCCCTGGGCCCCCGGCATGACCGACAGGATAGTCGAACGCACCGACGCTTGCGGAAAGCGAATGCCGAGCTGAGCACAAAAGGAGGAGGCCCAAGCACCGCCGGCCATCACTACCTGACGGGTCTTGATCCCACCCTTTTCGGTGATAACCCCCGATACCCGACCCGCCTCGGTCTCGACACCGCGGGCCGTGCAGAATTGGTGGACCGACCCGCCATGCTTGAGCACGCCCTTGGCGATCAACGGTGCCGCCCGTGCCGGATCGGCGATGCCGTCGGACGGCGAAAACACTCCCCCCAACCAGGACTTGCCGGTGGCCGCGCCGCGTTGCGTGGCCTCGGCGCTGCTCAGCATATGGGTCGTGACTCCCTGGGTGAGCGCGAAGTCGCGCCATTTCGCCCAGCCGTCCAGCTCGGCCTGATTATCAGACAGATAGAACAATCCGCAGCGGCGGAAACCGAGGTCTTCGCCGAGATCGGCAGTGATCTCCTCCCATAGCGCGAGACTCTTGGTCGACAACGGCAGTTCGCGCGCGTCGCGGTTCTGCTGACGGCACCAGCCCCAATTGCGGCTGGATTGCTCGGCGCCAATCCGGCCCTTCTCCACCAGGGCAACGCTCATACCCTGACGGGCCATGTAATAGGCAGCGCATACGCCGATGATGCCGCCGCCGATAACGACGACGTCCGCGCTTTCCGGCAGCTCCGGGCTGGACTGCATGGTGATCAAAGGAGCCGGCATTCTATTCTCCTGGCCTGAAATTTATTGTTTACGGCTTTGCAGCGAGCAATACCGGGTGTTGGTCGATTCGGAGCCGCGGAGTAGGCTGCGGCAGGTATCGGCCCCCTTCGCCAATACCGTTGCGTTGATTCCATATTAGCTATCGCGGCCGAAGTGGGCTGCCGTATTGGGCGTGCGCAATCGCAGAATCGGACGTTTTCGAGGGCACGCTCGGAAGTTTCTGCTGCAGGCGACGGAGCGCTCGGCGCGCGAGCGTTGACTGTTCCGCCCACCACTTGCTGCTTTCCTTCCTTATGTCCTTCCCATCTGGAGGAGGGTGGCGCGAAGCGTCGGGATGCCGGCTATGCGCATGCCCGCTGCCACCAGCATTGGGCGCTTCAGGCCCAACACCTACCGATGCGTACTCATCTCGAGCCTTGCTGGGCGGAGCCTAAGCTTTCGCCAATGATGATGAGAATAGTTGGAAATTGCATATTCCCAGGGGATTCGAAATTTTCTGCTGGGCGCCCGACGGCATACTAATTACAGACAAGCCGGTAATGCCTTCCCGGGGGGGGCTTGCGCCGAACATGGCGAGGAACCCACTTTGGTGATGCGTACGTAAGCCTGGCAAATGGCAGATGCCCTGATCAGAAGAACAGCGAGGTCTTTTAGATGAAAACACTGCTGCTTAGCAAAGAAGAAGTCGGCAGATTGATATCCATGGAGGAAGTTATCGGCTCGGTGGAAGAGGCATACAAGGCCTTTAGCGGTGGGCAGGTGGTACAGCCCGACTATATAGGCATACATCTTCCGGAACCGCGCGGAG
The DNA here is from genome assembly GCF_003353055.1 of Cupriavidus lacunae. Taxonomy (GTDB): domain Bacteria; phylum Pseudomonadota; class Gammaproteobacteria; order Burkholderiales; family Burkholderiaceae; genus Cupriavidus; species Cupriavidus lacunae. The sequence continues at coordinate 3,305 of NZ_QKWJ01000165.1, read as the reverse complement.
AGATCGACTTCAAAGTCGGTTACTGCATGACCAATGAAATCATCTCGATGAAGGCCTCTTCCGGCGGCTTCCTCGATAACCCTACGGCGCATGGCGTGCCTAACGGCATGGGAACCGTTCTGCTGTTCGATGCCAGGAGCTGCGCGCTGATCTGCGTCATGGATGGAAGTCTGCTCACCGGTCTCAGGACGGGAGCGTCGGGTGCGGTCTCGGTCAAGGCGCTGGCAAGAAAGAACGCGAAGAAGATCACCACCATCGGTACCGGTAACCAGGCACGGATGCAGATTCGCGCCATCAGCCTGGTGATGCAGATCGAAGAGATCCATGCCTGGAGCAGAAACCCGGAGACGCTCGCCCGCTTCAAAGCGGATATCGAAGGCGAGTTCGATATTCCCGTGATCCTGGCCGATTCGAAAAAGGAAGCGGTCGAGCAGGCCGATATCCTGATCACCACTACCCGTGGCAAAGGCCCGCTGGTGGAAGCGAGCTGGGTCAAACCCGGCACCCACATCGTCGCCATCGGTACGGATATGAAAGGCAAGCAGGAGCTTGATCCCGAAATATTCAGGCACGCCAAGATAGTCAACGACTCGATCTCGCAGTGCATCGATAAAGGGGAAACCTGGCATCCGCTGAGCGCAAAGATCATCACCCTGGACGATATCCATGGCGAGATCGGCGAAATACTGCTGGGCACGAAGCCAGGCCGGGAAAACGATGAAGAAATCACCATCTTCGATTCCACCGGCATGGCCATACAGGACAATACCACTGCCGAAAAAATCTATCGCAATGCACTGGAAAACAACATCGGAACCTTCTTTGCGTTCCTTTGAATCGTGATTTTTCGGCAGTACGGGGGAGAGGAAATTACATGCGCGACCATCCGACCATTCAGGACATTCGAGAAGCCCAAGAGCGGCTGAAACCGCATATCAGACATACGCCGCTACTACGCGCCGAGAAGATAGAGAAGGCCGCCGGTTGCCAGCTCTACCTGAAGCCCGAAACCCTGCAGATCACCGGCGCGTTCAAGATTCGCGGCGCGCTGAACAAGACCCTCTCGCTGCCCAGGGAGGAGATCGCCAACGGCATCATCGCCACCTCTTCCGGCAATCACGCCCAGGGGCTCGCCTACGCCGCTCGAATGCTCGGGGTGAAAGCCATCCTGGTGCTTCCGGTGACCACCCCGAAGATCAAGATCGCCAATACAGAAGCCCTCGGTGCGGAGGTCATCCTCTTCGATGGCGACACCGCCGCCCGCTGGAAAAGGGTGTACGAAATCGCCGAGAAAAACCGCTATGCGGTCGTACACGCCTTCGAAGATCCGCTGGTGATGGCCGGCCAGGGAACCATCGGCTGCGAGATCCTGGAGGACCTGGAGGATGTGGATACCGTCATCATCCCCATGGGCGGCGGCGGCCTGATTTCCGGCATCGCCACTGCCATCAAGGAAACCCGGCCGTCGGTGCGGGTCGTCGGTGCCGAGCCGGCGCTGACACCCAAGTACTACCACAGCCGGTTGAACAAGCAGCGCACCACATTGCCCTTGAAGAACACCATTGCCGACGGCTTGCGCATCAGCGTGCCGGGGCAGAACCCCTATCCGATCATTGAGCGCTACGTCGACGAGATCGTCCTGGTCGAGGACGAGCACATCGTCCAGGGCATGCGCGCCCTGGCCAAGGACGCGAAACTGATCGCCGAACCCGCCGCCTCGATCGGCATTGGCGCGCTGCTGGCGGGCGCGGTCAAGGTCCGGCCGGACGAGAAGGTCTGCGTGGTGCTGACCGGTGGCAACTGGGACCTGTGCGATCTGGCCGAGGTATACGGCGCTGCTGGCTAAGCGTGCGGCACGCTGGCGAAACGAGCGGGGTGCAATGACGAGTCTTTCCATTAGCATCAACAAAATCGCATTGCAGCGAAATTCCCGCGGGAGGAACTATCCGGACTTAGAAGGCCTAACAAAATGACTTCCTGAGGTGTCGCCAACAGATGATGCAACAGGCGATCTTCAGGAATGCTTCATGGATGGTGGCGAGGCGTTCGAAACGGACGCGCAATCGCTTGAAGTTGTGTAGCCAGGTATCGTACGTTCGACAACCTAGCGGGTTTTGCCAAGACCGCTGCCGTGCGGTTCGCCACGACGGGCGATCTCGGTGGCAATGCCCGCGGCATGAAGCGGTCTGCGGTACTTGTCGTGGTCATACCCGCGATCACCCTGAACGATGAGTGGCTTGGATAGTTGTCGGCCACGCTTGCCGCGCAGAGGTGGAATCGTTTCGATCAGCGGTAGCAGTTGGGTGACGTCGTGGCGATTGGCGCCGGTCAGTATCAGCGCCAGTGGAATGCCTTGAGTCCTCAGTTACGAGGTGGTGCTTTGAACCGGGTCGCGCGCGATCGGTGGGGTTGGGTCCTGTTTTTGACCCGACCCCACGGCACGGACGGAAGAGGAATCGACGATGACACGTGACCAATCGATGCGGTCCGCCGCACGCAACTTGGCCAGCAATACTTCGTGGAGACGGTCCCAAACACCGGCCTCTTCCCACATCGCACTGCGCTGGACAACGTCATGATGGGCCCGCTTATGTTCCATCAGCGGAGTAAGGCAGAAATCCGTCATGAATGCATGGCGCTCCTCGAGAAGGTCGGCCTGGCTGACAAGGCATCTACGTACCCATCGAGACTTTCTGGCGGTCAACAGCAACGCATCGCAATCGCAAGGTCTCTCGCGATGCGCCCGAAGGTTATTCTCTTCGACGAGGTTACCTCCGCTCTTGACCCGGAACTCGTCGATGAAGTACTTCGCACGATTCGAGAGCTGAGCAAGGAGGGTATGACGATGATTATCGTCACCCACGAAATGCAGTTCGCACGCGACGTTGCCGACCGCCTCCTGTTCTTCTACCAAGGAAAAATCCTGGAGGACGGCAATCCGCGAGAAATTTTCGCCAATCCGACCACGGAGCGGTTCAAGGCATTCGTGCGCCGCTTCAGCCAAGGACACCTTGCTGCAGCTTGACGACACTTGGCCGTGGGTCTCTGGGTTGTCAGGACGTACAGCCCGTATGCCATCGAGTCCGCGGCGCTGGCCAGCCTGATTGCTCCCGCTTCGAGGCGGGTCGACGTTCCAGTGCAAGCATAACGCATCCGGACGGTCGTTTTATGCCGAACTTCCCACTATTGATCTTTCCGTAAATCATGACATCACCACAACGTTGCCTGAACCCAGCACGCGGCGATGATCGAAGGCCGGTGTTGAGCGCTTTTGAGCTTGTTGCGGGCGACGGTATGCAACTCAT
>NZ_QKWJ01000164.1 GCF_003353055.1 Cupriavidus lacunae | reverse complement strand
GCGTCAGTCCGCGAACGAAAAGTAATGGCTTGCAAGGAGAGAGTATCGCGCCAGACATTCCTATGCTGAAATCCAATACTGTAAGGGGGGTTGACACCCTCGCCCTCATAGAAGGGTCTGTTCACATATGAAACGCACGCGCGCGCAGCGCGGCGTATCATGGCGGCGTTCCCCGCACGAAAAACAAGAGGGCAGCCATGCAGACCTTCCACCAGCTGTTCGACGAGACCTCGTCCACCTTCACCTACCTGCTGATCGACGCCGCCACCGGGGAGGCGCTGCTGATCGATCCGGTCGACCACCAGCTGGAACGCGACCTGGCGCTGCTGAAGGCAACCGGCGCGCGGCTGGCGTGGGTGATCGAAACCCACGCCCATGCCGACCACATCACCTCGGCCGGCCACCTTGCGTTGCAGACCGGCGCGCATACCGCCGCGCCGTCCGGCTGCGATATCAAGCCCGCCCAGAAACAACTGATCGACGGCGACACTGTCGCCTTCGGCAAGCAGGTGCTGCGCGCCATCCATACGCCGGGGCACACTGCCGGCAGCATGAGCTACCTGTGGGAAGAGCCCACCGCCGACGGGGTCGTGCGCCGCGTCTTCACCGGCGATGCGCTGCTGATCGATGGCTGCGGCCGCACCGATTTCCAGTCCGGCGACGCCGGCACGCTTTACGACAGCCTGACCAGGAAGCTGTTTGCGCTGCCCGACGACACACTGGTCTATCCGGCCCATGACTACAAGGGCCGCACCTCGTCCACCATCGGCCAGGAACGCGCCCACAACAGCCGCGTCGCCGGCCGCACGCGCGAGGAGTTCGTCGACATGATGCGCAACCTCAACCTGCCACGGCCCAAGCTGATCGATGTCGCCGTGCCGGCCAACCAGCGCCTGGGCCTGCGCGACGGCGAGAGCGTGCCGCACGGCGCCTGAGATTTCCCCAACGTCAGGAGTCTTTGCATGTCCACCTACACCGCCGAGATCCTCTGGCAACGCGACGGGCAGGATTTCGCCGGCAACCGCTACAGCCGCAGGCACGTGCTGCGCTTTGACGGCGGCGCCGAGGTCCCGGGTTCGTCGTCGCCCCATGTGGTGCCGCTGCCGATGTCGGACGCAAGTGCGGTCGATCCGGAGGAAATGTTCATCGCCTCGCTGGCCAGCTGCCACATGCTGTGGTTCCTGTCGCTGGCGGCGAAGCAACGCTTTGTCGTCGACCGCTACCTGGACGCGGCCACCGGTGTGATGGAAAAGAACGCTGACGGGCGGATGGCGATGACGGTGGTGACGCTGCGCCCGCAGGTCACCTTTGGCGGCGAGCGCGAGCCCACGCGCGAAGCGCTCGACGCACTGCATCACGCCGCGCATGACGCCTGCTTTATCGCCAACTCGGTCAGGACCGAGGTGCGCTGCGAGCCGGTGTACGCAGGCGCCTAGCCGGCCAGCCCCGGCCGTGCCTGCACCGGCGTCCGGCTGCTGGCGACGAACCACAAACAATTTATATCTCGCCACCAAAATGCTGATTTGACTTGCCGCCCCGGCACTGCAAATACTGGCCCTCACAGAATGGCTCGCCGCCTGGGCACCGGGCGGTGCATCCGGCGTTGCGTAACCGACACTCGTGGGGAACACCATCATGAAGCATAGCCAGCATCGCAAGCTGTACCGCGGCCTCGGCGCGCTGGCCACGGCCATTGCGCTGATCCCGGCACAGGCCATGGCGCAGAGCAAGCCCATGGCCTACCCGGCCAAGGGCCAGAGCCAGCAACAGCAGGCCAGCGACGACGGCGCTTGCTACAGCTGGGCCAAGCAGCAGACTGGCGTGGATCCCGCCCAGGCCGCCAACGCGCCGCCGCCGGCCCAGGCGCAAAGCGGCCAGCGCGTGCGCGGTGCCGCGGGCGGTGCCGCCGCGGGTGCCGTGGTGGGTGCGGTTGCAGGCGACGCCGGCAAGGGTGCGGCGGTCGGCGCTGCAGCGGGTACGGTGGCGGGCGGCGTGGCGCACCGCCAGTCGCGCCGCCAGGCAAACGCCGCCAACCAGCAGGCGGCGGCCAACACCAGCCAGGCGATGGGCTCGTACTATCAGGCCTGGGGCGCCTGCATGCAGGGGCGCGGCTACAGCGTCAAATAAGACCGGGGGCAGCTCGGCGGTGGGCTCAGGAAGCCCACCGGTCACACGCCTTGCGCACCGTTTCACGCTGGCTGCGTGCATCGGCATCGACCTGGCGCAACCATTCTGCGTCGCCGTCGCGGCGCCCGGCCAGCGCGCGGATATTGGCCAGCGCCTCCAGCGAATCCAGCGCCTCGGCGTGCGGCACCAATGCGTCGCAGATCGACAGGATATGGTCCGCGATCGGCATGCGCGTCAGTTCGTTGGGATGCACGTATTCGCCCTCCAGCCCGAAGCGGCAGGCCTGGAAGCGGTTGAAGGTGTACACCAGGTAATCGTCTTCCTGCGGCATGAAGGGGCGCGACAGCAACAGGTAGCGCGCCAGCATCTGGATATAGGCAGCGATATCGCAGGCGCGCTGCACCGTCAGCGGCGTGTCCATCACGCGGACCTCGATGGTGCCGAACTCCGGCTTGGGCCGGATATCCCAGTAGAAGTCCTTCATGCTTTCGATCACGCCGGTATTGCGCATCTTCTCGAAGTACGCGGTGAAGGCATCCCACGTCAGCAGGAACGGCGCACGCCCGCTCATCGGGAAGGCCGCGACCGAATTCAGCCGCGCCGAGGCAAAGCCGGTATCCACGCCCTGCACATAGGGCGAGGACGCCGCCAGCGCCACGAAGTGCGGCACGTAGCGGCCGATGGCGTGCAGCAGGAACAGCGATTCGTCGGCGCTGGGGCAGCCAATATGTACATGCTGGCCGAACACGGTGAACTGCTTGGCCAGATAGCCATACAGCTCAGAGATGTACTGGTAGCGCGGCGAATCCGAGATGGTGCGGTCGGCCCATTGCTGGAACGGGTGCGTGCCGCCGCCGGCGATGCCCAGGTTCAGCGAATGCGAGGCCGCCACCATCAGGTCGCGCATCACGGACAGCTCTTCCAGCGCCTGCTGGTAGCTGTGGCAGATGCCGGTGCTGATCTCGATCATCGACGGGCTGATCTCGGGCTTGATGTCGCCGGCATGCTCGGTGCCCTTGAGCGCGCGCAGCAGGTCGGGCGCGAACGGGGCCAGGTCGTAGTCATGCCGGTTGACCAGCTGCAGCTCCAGCTCCACGCCGAAGGTCAGTGCCTCTGAGTGCTTGAACGGTTCGAGCGACATCAGCGCCCTCCTCCATTGGCCCGGATGTCGACCCGGACTTCGCCTGCGTAGCGCAGCGCCCAGGCCGCGATCACCGGACCGAAAAGTTGTTCGATCGCCAGCGCGCACAGGATGATGGCCGCCAGCGGCTGGCCAGTGCTGGGGTAAAGCCGCGCCACGTCATACATCAGCAGGTAGGCCAGACCCGACATCGGCGCCAGCGCCAGCCCCAGCGCCATGCACTGGCGCAGGCTCAGGCCCGAGAACGATCCCAGCGACACCACACCGGCCAGCTTGGCCACATGGCGCAGCACCACCAGCGCGATGGCGTAGACGCCACCCACGGCCCAGTCCTGTGCCGTCAGCGGCAGGCCCAGCGACACCACCATCACGATGATCAGCAAGCTGCCGGCACTGCCGAAGTGCGGCGGCCACACATGCGGCTGGTTGTCCTGGTGCTTGAACACCACGCCGGCCAGCATCAGCGTCAGCGGCATCGACAATTTTAGTACCCGGGTCAGCGCCAGCGTGAACAGTACCAGGCCCACCAGCACCAGAAAGCTGTAATGGTCATCTGCCGACATGCGGTCATAGATGGCATGGCCGACCTTGCCCACCACCCAGGCCAGCAGGCAGGAGCCCACCAGCAGGTATAGCGGATGCAGCAGCGCGGCGCCGAGGTTGCCGTATTCGGAGTGCAGCCACCCGGTGGCGACCTGCACGATCGCCGCGGCATAGATGCTGTTGAGCGCGGCCATCGCCATCAGCCGCTCGGTGACCTGCCCGTCCGCGCGCAGTTCGTTCTTGAGCTGCAGCACGATGGTGGGCGAGGTGCTGACCGCGATGCCGCCAGCCAGGATGGCCACGCCGGGCGAGGCCCCGATCCACTGCAGCACCGCGGCCACCAGGCCCCAGGTCAGCAGGCTTTCAAAGGCGCTGGTCAGCAGCAGCCAGCGGTTGGCGCGCAGCCAGGTCAACGAGAGGCGATGCCCGAGTTCGAACAAGGCCAGCGCCAGCGCCATATCGATCAGGATACGGGTCTGGTTGATCATGTTCTCGTCGACGATGCCGCGGCCCAGCATGCCGGCGCAAAGCCCCGCCGCGGCGTATCCGACAATGCGCGGACAGCGCAGCCAGCGCCGGCTCAGTTCGCCGGCCAGGCCCGCGCCGACCAGCGCCAGCCCGACCCAGAACAGGCCGCCTGGGGCGAGCGGGAGGCTTGGAAAAAGTTGGCTCAGTCCGTTCATGGCGACATGGTAATGTAAGCACATCACAATCCATGTCAGTGATTGTCCGACACCGCACCAAACTCACGCCTTACTTCTGTCATCTACACGCAAAAAACGCCATCTTCGGATGGCGTTTTTTTACAACCCTTACATTTCCAGACCGTTCCGGGGTCCGGAGCGACGTTTCAGACGCCCCAGACCTTCCACATCGGCCTGGTGGCCTTGAGCGCGGTTTCCACCTGTGCGTACAACGTGCGCGTCGCGCCCTGCGCCGCACCACAGGCGCGAGCCTTGTCGAAGTAACCGAGCGCAGTCTCGCGCTGCTCCTGGCCAAGCGCGGACTGCACCGCGCGCAGGTACACCTCGGCGTCCCAGTCGTCACGCACCGCGAACGCGGCAACGAAGTCGGCCAGGGCCGCGTCATGGCGCCGCGCGGCGTTGTGCACCAGCCCGCGCTGCACGCGTGGGCCGGCCTGGTCCAGCGGATCGCCCTCGGTCAGCGCCACCGCCTGCTCGAACAGCGGCAGCGCGCGCTCCGAGTCACCCACGTCGCGCCAGACCTGGCCGAAGCGGTTGTACAGCCACGCGTCTTCCACCAGCAGCGCGCGCCGTTGCTGGCCCTCGATCTCGGCCAGGGTATCGGTGCGGTCGTGCTCGTCCATGCCGGCCAACTGCGCCTGCAGCAGCGCGGCATAGTGCGCGCGCGCGTGCGCCATCGGATGCGCGGCCTCGCTGCGGGCTTCCACCGGAAGCGCGTCCAGGCGGGCATCCATGTGCATCATCGCGGCCCGCGCGGCCTCGGTCGGCTCAGCCCCGCCCATGGCCTTCCAGGCCGCGATCATGCGGCTGAAGGCCCAGGTCACGTCGGCCGGATTGCGCTCGAGCGGATAACGGTTGAGCACTTCGCCGGCCAGTTCCGCCACCTTCTGGTGCTGGCCAGCGTCGGCGTGGCAATCGAGCAGGTCGATCCAGTGGTCGATGAACTCGCTGGCGGCCATGCCCTGGCGATGCAGCGCGATGCGTTCGTCCGCATGCGCGGCATCGGCCGGCAGGCTGCGCGACAGCAGCCGGCACAGCAGCGAATAGACATGCGGATCGGCATTGCCGCCATGGCCGGCGGCATCGCCCTGGCCAGTGGCAAAGTACTGGTCGAAGCGCGCCACGCCGGCGCGGCCGGCCTGCACCAGCACCGGCCGCAGCGCGGCCTCGGCGGCCGGCACTTCGTCGATGAACTCGCCCACCGCCATCGCGGCGCGGTAGTAGCCGGCACCGTCGTCGGACTGGTCGGTCAGCGTAAAGCGCAGCCACGGCTCGCGGTCGGCGGGCTGGGCGGCTTGCGCGTTGTCGGCCCGCTGGGCCAGCTGGTGGCGCCAGGCCAGTTCGCGTACCTGGGTCTGCGGGTCGGGCACCTGGCGCAGGTAGACCGCCAGATCGTCCAGCGCCCCCTGCAGGTCGCCCACGCCATGGCGCAGCGGCGCGCGCAGGCGGCGCGCCTCGGGGTGGTCAGGATGCTCGGCCAGCACGCGGGCGGCCTGGTCGGCTGCCACGGTATCGCCGGCTGCGGCATCGAGCTCCAGCAGATGCGGGTTGTCCAGCGCCACGCGGCCCAGGCAGATGCGCATCAGCGGTTCCACCAGCACGCCGGCGGCCTCGGCCCGGGCGATGTAGTCCGTCACCAGCGGGGCGATGTCATCGGCGCCCAGGTCGGGATTGCGGACCATCAGGTCATGCCAGTAACGCGCCGCGGCGGCCATGTCGCCCATGCGCAGCGCCGCCAGGCCGGCGTGGAAATGCGCGGCCCATTCGCCCGTCAGCAGGCCACTGCGCTGCGCCGCCTCATGCAGCCACGGGCGCGCCTCCGCATCGCGGCCCAGGCTCATCAGCATGGCGCCGTAGCGGTGCGCGATCACCCCGCGCGAGACCCAGCGGTGCGGCGGCTGCAGCGGCAGGGTGTCAAGCCGCGCCAGGGCCTCGTCCAGCACCGCCAGCGCGGCGTTGGCATCACCGTTGTCAAAGTGCAGCCGCGCCCGCAGCGTGACGAAATCAACCACCTCGGGGCGGGCCTGCGACAGCTGGTCGGCAATTTGCAGGGCTTCGGCGAAGCGCCCCTGGTTGGCTAGCCCGATGGCGTGGTCGTAGCTGGCTTCCTGCTCGGACACGTACTGCTCCTATTGATTGAAAAAATGTGCGAGTGCGGGATTATGCGCCAATGGGGGGATAGGGGGGTGTCTGGGGCTTGGGTTGTTGCCATGCGGTTGGCCTTGGCTCTTGGCGGGCGTGGGCTGTTTCGCCGGTGTAGCTGGCGGGCTTACTGCTCGTTGGCTGGGGTATATAGATACTATGAAGGGCCGCGGAGGCAACTCCTGGAGTAAAACGAAGATTCGCACACTCTCGTTTTTCCAAAGGAGCACGCAAATGGACGCGCCTGACACAGCCCTTCATGGGCAG
>NZ_QKWJ01000163.1 GCF_003353055.1 Cupriavidus lacunae | reverse complement strand
CAAGAAAAGGCCTTCCGCCTGCTCAACGTCAGCCCCGTCGCCTGTACCCAGTAATCGACTCGCTCGCGCGCACATAACCGTGCGAAATCAAAGCATTAGCGCGCCACGAGCTCAAAGTTCGGTTTAGCCCTCAAGAACACGGCCGATAGGAGGGGATTCCGAGCCCCGATCATCGACCCCATGACCTCCGTTTTTCGCCCCGCCGAGCGCCTGATGGCGCGCCTGAATATCAACCAGAAGCTCACGCTGATCGCGGTGCTGTTCCTGGTGCCGCTATGTGGCGCGATGTATGTCGTGCTGAGCGCTTCCGCGCATTCGATCCGTGCCACCGATAGTGAAATGCGCGGCCTTGCCATCGTCGGGCACGCGCTCGACTTCATGCGCGAGACCCAGGTGCGTCGCGGCGCCGTCAATGCGGTGCTGGCGGGCAATGCGAGTTTCCGCCCGACCTTCGATGGCGCGGACAACAAGGCTGCCGCCAACCTGGCGCAGTTGATCCAGACCACCGTGGAAAACCCCGCCTTCGAACTCGATGCTGGGGCACGCAAGCTGGAGCAGGCCTGGCAACAGATCCGCGGGCTGGGCCTGAACTCCCCGGCCGGGCCGCTGTTCGAGCGGCACAGCGCGCTGGTCCGGCAGACGCAGCTTTACATCGGCGACGTGGCCGACCGCTCCGAACTGGCGCTGGACGGCGAAGCCGCCTCGTACTACCTGATCAGCCTGCTGGTAGGCCCAACGCCCAGGCTGGCCGAGCAGAGCGCGCTGGCTCGCGGCCGCGGCGCCGGCATCATTGCGCAGGGCGGCTATGCCGATGCGGCGCAGCAGGCCGACCTTGGCGCGCTGGCCGAGCAGATCCGCGACGGGCTGGAAGCGGTGCGGCGCGACATTGCACGCGTGCGCCACAGCGCGCCCGCCTACCAGTCGCGGGTAGATGCGGCGCTGGCCAACCTGGCCGCGATGGACAACTTCCACCGCACGCTGAAGGTGCGGATGCTGGGGTCGAGCGGCATCGACATCGAGGCCAAGGCGTATTTCGATGAAGCGAGCGCGGCAATCAATGGCGTGCTCGCGGCCAGCCGGGAATTCTCCGCCATCGCCGGCGCGATGCTGGCGCAGCGCATCGCTGCGCAGAAGCGGCAGTTTGCGCTGCTCGCAGGTGTGGCACTGGTCACGGTGGCGATCGCGTTCTACCTGTTCATCGGTTTCAGCCGCGGCATGCGCAAGGACGTGCGCGAGGTCGCCGGAATGGTCGAGCGCATCAATGCCGGCGACCTCGGCCTGCACATGGCGGTGCACGGCCGCGACGAGTTCAGCGAGGTCAAGCGGCACCTGCTGTCGCTGGTGGACAACTGGCGTGCGCTGATCGGTGATACCAAAGCCGGTGCGCACAACGTGCTGGCGGCCGCGGGCGATATCGCGCAGGGCAATATCGACCTGTCGCAGCGCACCGAGGAACAGGCGTCGTCGCTGGAGCAAACCGCGGCCAGCATGGAGCAGCTCACCGCCACCGTGCAGCAGAACGCCGGCAGCGCCGGGCAGGCCAGCGAGCTGGCGCGCGAAGCCTCCGGCATTGCGCTGGCCGGCGGCGAGGCAGTGAGCCGCATGCAGCAGACCATGCAGCAGATCGAGACCGATTCGCGCCGCATCGTCGACATCATCGCGGTGATCGACAGCATTGCCTTCCAGACCAATATCCTGGCGCTGAATGCGGCGGTGGAAGCCGCGCGCGCCGGCGAGGCCGGCCGCGGCTTCGCCGTGGTGGCGACCGAGGTGCGCGGACTGGCGCAGCGCGCGGGCAGCTCGGCCAAGGAGATCCGCGCGCTGATCTCGCAGTCCGCGGACCGGGTGGCATCCGGCAACACGCTGGCACTGGATGCGGCCGCGACCATGGAGAACACCGTCAGCGCGATCCGGCGGGTCACAGCCATGATGGACGAGATCAGCCACGCTTCGAGCGAACAGAGCACCGGCATCGCCCAGATCAACCAGGCGATTGCGCAGATGGACCAGGTCACGCAGCAGAACGCCGCGCTGGTGGAACAGGCCGCCGCCGCGGCGCAGTCGCTGCAGGAGCAGGCGCTGCATATGCAGCGGGCCATGGGGGTGTTCCGGACGGAGGTGGGAGCCTAGCCGGCGCTGCCGTACCTGGCTTACTCGGCTTACCCGGCGTTCAGCGCCGGAAGATCCAGATTACGACCGACACCACCACCGACACCAGAACGCAGGTCGTGATCGGGAAGTAGAAGCTGAACCCGTCCCGGACGATATGGATATCGCCGGGCAGCCGCCCGAGCGGCAGCTTCGACAGCCAGGGCCAGGTAGCGGCGGCGGCGATCAGCAGGCCGCCGAGGATGAGCAGCAGGCGTTGCATGGGTGGGATCGATCAGGTTCTGCCATGTTCTGATGCGTTGGACCGACGCATGAGCGCAGGATTCCGCCGACGTCCGTGGCGCCTTCAATCGGCCGGCCTCGCCGTCCCTTGGGATAGTACGGCTCAATCGCTGCCAACAGCCGCTGCCATGGCACCACGCTCTCCATCTCGTCCAGGAAGCGCTGGCGACGGGTCACGCGCTTCTTGCCGTGGCTTTCCACTTCCGCAAAACTGATCTGTCACTTCATTTCCCGCTCGTCTCTCAGGCACCTACATGACAACATTTACAAGTCACTCGGCGATGACTGCCGCGCTGATTAAATCAGTTGCTCAAGCGACGCCACCTCGGCCTCGCGTTTTGGGGCGAATTCCGCCTCAAACTTTCTGACAGGGCTCTGACACCAGCAACTGTTGGCTCCGATCTCGCAGGCCAGCGGCGTCTGGCGACGGCTGACCAGGATGCTGCAAGCGCGCTATTGCAAGTACTGGTGGCCCGCAACTCAGGCCACGCGTGGCTACCTGGCCGCCTAGCGATTTAACCGTCCAATTTCTTGGGGTCAGCTCGGACTGGCCCCCGTTTTTTTAGTCGCGTACCGTATATTTCCGAGGTCGTACATCGGCAGAGTCGCTCTGGCAATCATACCCACCTGAAGTTCGGCATCACGTCGCTGTGCTCGTCGATACTGACGCCGCCCAGCTCATTGATCATCCGCTTCGTGGATTCCTTGGATTTCGAGTCGCAGCTGGCAATCATCAGCAACTGGCCCGGTGCCATTTTCGCTTTCTGTCGCCCCAGTTCGAGGCGGCCGATTTTGACGCCGACCAATCCGCCGATCCACCAGCCAATCATCGCGCCTAGCGCGATAGCGCCAACATACGCCATGGCAGTGGCGCCCGTACCGGCAGAGACTCCGTATCTGAAAATTACCAGCGCCGCGACGATCGCGCCGACAAAGATTCCAGTGATCGCCGCTTCTTCGCGATACGTGGTCTGACCGACGTCAACCCTCGGCAATCCGTCAACTGGCTGTTTGTCGCGCTGGACAAACCACGGTCCCGCGACTAGTGCAGATGTACCGGCCAGCTCGTCTAATCGAGTTTGCGCCAGCCTCGCCGTGATGACGTCCTTCAGCCTGAAATACAGCAGCGTACGCATGGTGTTACCTCACTCAATCTCAATTTCCACTTCCGGCGAACCGGCGGATTTTTGCGGAATCATTCCGGCCCAGGCCCCAGGCCCCAGAGCAGAGCCCCTTGACCGTGGGACAGGACGGCGACCCCAGGTTGGGCCAGCCTTCGTTGACAGCGCGATCCCAGTCAATCAGTAGCATGGCTGCCTGATGCCATTGGGTTGCCATCAAGCGGATGAATCCAAATCTCTGGATGGTTCCCTTCGGCAACTGGCCGACCTGGCGGTCGCGCAGTAGGCGCGTGGCGGGAATGGCCCGGTAGGTGGTTTTCGCAGAATTGTTTGGCACGATATTTCCTTTACTGCTTGCAGGGCTGGCTGTGTGGCGGCCGTTGTGACCAAGCGCCACCGCTATGGGCTCCGATCTTCCATTGCGAACGGGTAATCATTTCCATCCGTCCCGAATTGCCGAGGATCTTTACGGCATCATCGTCACGATGAGATCGCGGCCCGGCCGGCTCGAAACGCGAAAGAACAGCAAAGAAGGCGGCAATCAACCTGGCGATCGGTATTGTGGCAAAGGATCCCAATCGCTGGACATCGATTGCATCGATCCTGGCTAACGACCGGCTTCCTTGGTTATTGGGGGAATGAGCGAGCAGAGGTCGCCGCGTGGCAGCTTGCATGAAATTTCCAGGAATCCCCGAGAGTGACTTCAGGAGTCACCAGTCCTAAGACGTTGTCGAGGGGGAAGGCCCGGAAACGAGTGGTAGGCGAACCAGAAGCACGTAGCTTCAGGGACGCCCCAGCTATCAGTATAGATGTCCGTTGAATCTCAGCCCAACGCCCTTACAAAATGGCCTGGCAGGCGTTTCGCCGCGCACCCGCGGCGCCCGCAAACGCGGACCGGTCCACCGCTGGCACTACACTGGAGTGATAATCCGCAGCAATCTTCGCTGTCCGGATCTCTTTCCTTTTCTGCAGATCGTCGTCAACGCAAGGCTTGAGATGAACCGTCTCCAATACTCGGTGAGCCTGTCCTACGAGGTCATGGATCCCATGACGGACTTCCGCTGAACATTGAAGCGGCCAGGACTTTCCGGCAGTTCGTCGCTTCCGAGCGATTACCGAGGCGCTTGTCCTTCGCACCGATCGGTGAATCGATTAACACCGCTGGCCACATAAACAATGAGGGGGATATCGTGTCTGTTGCCGTTGTGAAAGCGGCTCACAAGGCCATGCTTGCCATGCAAGCGCTACGACACCGTGTGCAAAGATTTGGCTTTGCACGCTTGACACCCACTCGACGACTCCCAGCAGTCATGGCAGTTGTCGACTGGGATCGCGCCGTCAATGAAGGGTGGCCCGACCTACACTCGCCGCAATTCCAGGGAGTCGGGAGGCGAAGGCTCGAGAGGACGTCTCGACGTTCTAGGCCATTAGACAACCGCTCAGAGAAAGGATGGGGATTAATGACTCCGCAGCAGCGGCCGGTCGGCAGCCGTACCTGTTTACCATTCGCGATGGCGAGCTGCCCGTTGACAGCACTGTCGTCAGGTCTTCCGACAGTGCTGTCAACGGGCAGCCGTGCTTTCTACGCCAACTCAACAAATTGTCTGATTGACCTCCAGGCAGGAATCATCGTCGATGTCGAGGACGCTGACCAATTGAACGAACGAGGTGAACTCGACCAAGACGATGATTGATCGGGTGGAGCAGCGCTTTGCATTCAAGCCTTCTCACCCGGTGTGCGGCACTGCTGCTGCTTTCTGAGCAAATGGCCTGTCCTGGCCCGCGCATGTCCTTGACGCTCGCCGTGACAGGGCACGACCAGGCCCTGGGTGCGGAGCAACTTCATTGACATGGACACGCCCCTTAGGCTGGTACCGCTATGCAAGCTCGCCGGAGGAATCCATCATGCCTACACCCGCCGTCAAAACGGATTCNCGGCGCTCTTGGAACAGGTGGCCACAAGCCCTGACGGACTGAGCAGCGCTGTGGCGGCTTCGCGCCTGGCACAGTTCGGCCCAAACCTGATCCACGGGGAGCGCAAAAGAGCGCTGATCCTTCAATTTTTGACCAAGTTCCGCAATCCCTTGGTCATCATTCTCCTCACTGCCAGCGGCCTTTCCGCTTTCACTGGCGACACCGTCAGCTTCTTCATTATCGGTACCATCGTCATCATCAGTGTGTCCCTCGATTTCGTCCAGGAATACCGGGCTGGTCAGGCGGCGGATCGACTGCGCCAGTCGGTGGCAGTACGGGGGCAGGTGCTGCGGGACGGCAAGCCCCGTGAGATACCGATTGCGGAGTTGGTGCCCGGCGATGTGGCGCTCCTTACCGCCGGCGACCTGATTCCCTGCGACGGCAGGGTGCTGGAGGCAAAGGACTTCTTCGTCAACCAGGCCCTCCTTACCGGCGAACCATATCCGGTGGAAAAGACCCCCGGTGAATTGCCGCGAGGGACAGAGATCCTCTCGGCCAGCAATACCGTGCTATTGGGGACATCGGTGATCAGCGGCACGGCCAGGGTGCTGATGTGCCGCACCGGGCAGGATACGGCGCTTGGTGAGATTGCCGACACCCTGCTGGTCACGGCCCCGCCCACCGCCTTCGAGCAGGGGACCCATCGCTTCGGGAACCTCATCATGCGCATGACGATCCTCCTCGTCCTGTTCGTGCTTCTCGTCAACGCCTTCTTTCACCGCCCATGGCTCGAATCGTTCCTGTTTGCCGTGGCCCTGGCCGTCGGCCTGACGCCTGAACTCCTCCCCATGGTGGTCTCCGTGACGCTGTCGCGAGGCGCACTGCGCATGGCAGCCAGCAAGGTGATCGTTAAGAGGCTCGCCTCGATCCACAATCTGGGCAGCATGGACGTATTCTGTACCGACAAGACCGGCACGCTGACCGAAGCCCGCATCCACCTGGAGCGCCACCTGGACCCCCTGGGCCGGGAAAGTCGGCGGGTCCTGGAACTGGCCTACTTCAACAGCTTTTTTGAAACAGGACTAAGAAGCCCCCTGGATGACGCCATCCTGGAGCACACAGAAATCGACGTGAGCGGCTGGCGCAAGATCGATGAAGTGCCGTTCGACTTCGAGCGCCGCCGAGTGTCGGTCCTCCTTGACAACGGGACGACCCGACTGCTCGTGGTCAAGGGAGCGCCCGAAGATATCCTGCGTCTGTCGGTCAGCTACGGATTGAATGGCGAGCCCGGTCTGCGGCCCCTGAATGAAGCGGCGCTCAAAAGGATCAACGGGCAATTTGAAGGTCTCAGTAAAGAGGGCTTCCGGGTGCTGGGCATCGCTTCACGGCAGGTGGGGCTGGACCACCCCCATGCCGTGGTGGGTGATGAAACGGAACTAGTCCTTGCTGGCTTCGCGGCCTTCCTCGATCCCCCCAAGGAGAGCGCCAAGGCGGCCCTGGCGGAGCTCGCCGCCGATGGGGTCGCGGTCAAGATCATCACCGGCGATAATGAATTGGTCACGCAGC
>NZ_QKWJ01000162.1 GCF_003353055.1 Cupriavidus lacunae | reverse complement strand
CTCACCACCCGTCGTGAACATCTGATCCGTGTGCATGATGCTCTCCTTTGAACAGGGGACTCGACACGCCCTGATTTTACGTATCAGTTCGTTGACGACCTCCACCTGTTACATAGGATCTAGCAGGCCGCTGAAATACCTCCAGAGGAAGTCAGCGCGACAGCCGGGTGAAGCGTTGATTTGAGGATCCCATCCAACCTCACATTTATGCGCGGCGCAGACACCTTCACCGAAAGCCTGTTCACCATGCGGAGGCTGGATGATTTCGTGCCGAAGTCCCACCCGCTGCGCTCGATCCGCGCCATGGCCAACCAGGCGCTGGTGAAGATGGACCGGTTGTTCGCGCAGATGTACGAGGCCGACATTAAGGGCGGCCGGCCCAGCATCGCGCCGGAGAAGTTGCTGCGGGCCATGCTGCTGCAGGTGCTCTACAGTATTCGCTCCGAACGCCAGCTCATGGAGCAGACGCAATACAACCTGCTGTTTCGTTGGTTCATCGGGCTGTCGATGGACGACACAGTTTGGGTGCCCACGGTTTTTACCAAGAACCGCGAACGGCTGATCAAGCATGATGCGGTAATCGAGTTCTTCAACGAAGTGCTGGCCATCGCACAGAAGAAGGACTGGCTGTCGGGCGAGCACTTCAGCGTCGACGGCACGCTGATTCAAGCGTGGGCGGGCCACAAGAGCTTCGTGCGCAAGGATGGCGGCGACGAAGACGACAACGACGGCGCCAACTTCAAGGGTCGCAAGCGCAGCAACGAGACGCACGAGTCCAAGACCGATCCCGATGCCAGGCTCTACCGCAAGGGCAAGACCGCAAGTGAACTGCGCTACATGGGTCATACCCTGAGCGACAACCGCCACGGCCTGGTGGTGAGCGCGATGGTGACCAATGCGGACGGACACGCCGAGCGCGAGGCCGCCAAGGTCATGCTCAATGATGCCAGGCAGGTGGCTGAGGATCTGGATGTGGAAGTCACCGTGGGCGCGGATAAGGGCTACGACGCCGAAGAATTCATTCAGGCATGCCTGGAGATGAAGGTGACGCCCCACGTGGCACAGAACACCTCGGGGCGGCGCTCGGCCGTTCCGGACGAGATCGCCAACAGCATCGGTTATGCGATCTCGCAGCAGAAGCGCAAGCTGATCGAACAAGGCTTTGGCTGGGCCAAGACCGTGGGGCGCATGCGCCAGGTGATGGTGCGCGGCTTGAAGAAGGTTGACCAGATGTTTGTGCTGAGCATGGCCGCCTACAACCTCGTGCGCATGCGCTCGCTGGGACAAATCCGTCCGCAGTTGCCGTAATCGCGGTAATGAGGCCGGAATCGGGTACCAAATCGCCGAAAAAGTCGATGCAGTGACGTTTGGCTTCCGGATTGTGAAAAATCACAATCCGGAAGCCTTGCAGGGGAAGCTTCGTCGCTTGCGCGACGAGTACTTCAGCAGCCTGCTAGGCGCCCGTCGAGGTCCACCGCCCGGCTGTCGAGCATCTGTGTTGGGCACCCCAACGCCGGAACACGAGCGCGGATGACAAGAAGGCGCGGCGGCGTAGGCCAATGCGCCATATCTGTGTGCAGGGGAAATGCGCCAAGACCGAATATCCCACTTGTGGTGTTCGGCGGCGCCTTCTCTGAAGTTTGAGGCTTAAGCAAGGCAACAAGTGGTCGGCCTGGTGAGTTCACAGGTTGCCCAAACAGAGTTGCGGCGCCGACAAGGTCCGGCGCATGGTTCAGATATTGCAGGGTTGCCCATCCCCTTGTTATGAGCGAACAATGGACTTCGGGTGGCAACGAATAGCTCATGAGCGCCGGCGTTCAAGGTATCTGACCATTGGAGCATAGTGCGCAAAGCCCCGCTCCGGGAGCACACTAGCAAAAATACCCGTGGAGCCGTGGCAAAGGCCCCCGAATCGCTCGCGAAGCCTTATGGCTCAATGGTTTTCGCTCCCACGGTTTGCCACGGCACAGCAAAAATTCTGTGGCTAAAAAATAGGCAGCACGCCGAAAACGTTTGCGCGGCCTCTCTTGCCTTTTTCGCGGCTTTCTTTCTCTTTCTCTTTGATTTTAAAAAGAAAAGAAGAAAGAAGAAGGTACGGAGCGAGAAATCGGCCTGTGGCGGAATCGGGCAAAACCGTGGCACCTGAGGTCGAAACCGTGGCACTAGTTTCCCTGTAAATCAAAGGCTTAGCGGAGAAGTCACACACAACCACAGGTTTTTTCAGATTCCGTCCTTCCCAGTGGGCCAGTCTGGGCGAGTTCTCACGGGCGCTGAGGCCCGGCCTGCCGGCAAGGCACTGGCGCTGTGCCGGTGCCTTGGGCAAAAACAAAGCCCGCACGAGGCGGGCCGTTGACTGGGGCACGTGGGCGCGGCTATGGCGGCATCCGGCCGTCTTCGAGCTCCGGTATGGCATGCAGCCCGAGCCGTTCTAGGCAAGAAGCGCCGGTGTTTCCTCGCCGACCCTCGGTGAGCGCGGGCTCATTCTTCCTGGGTGAGCCAGCCCCAGTCACGCGGGCCGGCGATGGTCACGCTTCTGCTGTTGCCGTAGCCGGGAATCCCCCCAAAGGACCATATCTTGTGGCGAGCCACCTTCCCCATAATGGCAGCTCACAGGGGTAATAGAAAAAATAGTGCCTACTTGGGAGGGAGAAAATGCGCCACACCTTGCTCCAACTCGCTTTCCTTTTACTTGGTGCCATCGCAGGGACAGCATTCGCACAGTTTCCCCAAGGAGCACCGCCGCCAATGCCACCGCAGATTGGCGTCGATCCGGTGTTCGGCCCCATCTGTGCTGGCCCATTCGGCCCCGGGCCGTGCCAGGAAGTGCATCGCTTTCTGTTGATACAGTACATAGCGAACGGAATGCCTGTGCAACAGATCGCCTTCGATCCGCAAGTAGGGCCTGTATGCGCGGGTCCGATGGGTCCAGGACCATGCCGCCAGATCCAGATATTCCTGGCTGTTCGCCAGCTTGCTGCGCAGCAAGTGCAGTTGCCATCGTGGGGTGGGGCCGGAAATGGGATCTGCATGGGTCCCCTAGGACCAGCACCATGCGACGCTGTACGTGCGTACATCATGCAGGCTCAATCAGCGATTGGTCAGGTACCGCAGAGCTTCAGCGCGCGGCAACCTCAGCTGCTGCCACAAAAGGGCCCGAATGGCGAAGCAATGTGCGCCGGTCCGTTCGGACCGGCGCCATGCGCTCTCATAGCTCAAGTGAGTCTGGACACGATGGGCAGCAGTTTCCCGGTTCCGGGCAGTTTCAACTTGCCGCCCGGGATTACCAATGCACAGGAACTGGCACAGGAGTGCGCAAAGCACGTGGGTGTCGATGTCGCTGCATTCGCAGCCTGCGCAGGCCAGAAGGTAGTGCTGCCTCCCGATCAGCAGGCAGTGCTCGACTGCGCAGTCTCCTCCAGAACGCCCCAAGATTTCGCAGCGTGTGCAGCGCCGAAACTGGGATATTCGCTTTCCGCCGATCAGCAACGCATTGCGGGATGTGCAATCAAGGCAAAGGGGGGTGAGAACGACTTCAAGAGTTGCCTGGGTGGAGCATACCTCAACAAAGTGCTTTCCCAAGATGAACAGGCCATTCTCAAGTGCGCAAGCAAGAGCATTGACGCGGTCGCTTTTGGTGAGTGCGCAGCAGACAAATTCATGTCACGCAGCCAGAAGGCCATGCTGGATTGCGCGGTCTCGTCTACCGATGTAACCAGCTTCGCTACATGTGCCGCCCCACACGCGGGGATCAAGATGTCTGACGACCAGCGCATTCTGGCAAAATGCGCGATGAAGGAAAAAGGGGACGAAGAGGACTTTACCACCTGTGCAGGAGCAGCGTTCCTCGGCAAGAGCCTTGGACCGAACGAGCAGAAGGTGCTTGGGTGCGCGGCCTCGGCCGGTGGTGACACTTCAAAGTTCGCTGGCTGTTCGGCCAACGCTCTCTTCGGAAGCAAATTGAGTAAAGAACAGCAAGTGGCAGTTCAGTGCGCAGCGCAGTCACAAGGGGACCCTACCGGCTTTGCCACATGCGCCGGAGCTAATATGTTCAACATGCAGCTCAATCCGGAGCAGCAGATTGCGGTTCAGTGCGTCGTCTCCACCGGTGGGCAACCCTACGCCGCAGCCGGTTGCATCGGCTCGCGACTGACAGCGCGGGAACTAAGCAAATGTCTTTCCAATGGCATCGGAGGCGAAGATGGTTGCTTCGGTGACAACAACGATCTTNACTCGTTTGTTAGAAATCCAGGCCAGATCTGGGGTGGTTCAAACTCTTTTGTACGCAATCCTGGGCAGATCTGGGGCGGCCCGAATTCGGTGTTCAACAATCCAGGGCAGCTGTTGCCACAGCCGAAGCCATTGCAGGTGGGCAGCATAGGCGGTAAACGCATCTGCTTACCCTGGTGCTAAATATCGGAGGCCATATGAAAAAGATCGTCCTAACCGTCTTGGGCATTGCAACAGCGACCTCAGTTGCCGCACAATGTCCAGTCCCGCCCGCAAACGCTCCTTCGGCTGCCGCCAAACAGCTTGCTATCAGCAAGCTGGGTCAGTACCTGAAGTGCGAGTCCAACGACCCTATTAACGACCAAAGTCCTTGCAACACTTTCGCTAGCCGAGGGCTTGAATCAATTTACGGCGTGACAGACTTTAAGTCGAGCGGCGGCACGGCGCATCAGTCAGCCAACCAGATGTGGGATACGGTCAATGCATCAGGATCGAAATGGCAAAAGCTCGGTAGCGTCTTCGATGAGCAAAACAACCTTTGCGCCCAAAGCATGGCCAACGCCGGATGGCCGGTGATCGCCTTACTTAAAGCCACTGGGCACGGCCACGTTGCCTTGGTCATTCCAGGTGAGCCTCAAACCTCAGGAACGTGGGGGATGCTGGTGGCAAATTCCGCCAGTTTCTTCCTCGACAAGCCGGCCTCCGCCTACCTAAACAAACCGCTAAGCAGCGCATTCGGTCCCGTTAACGCAAAAAGCGCTTCGTTTTTCTATCGTAACCCGTAGCAGGGAAACGCATCCTTGTAAAAGGACTCGTCCCGCAAGATTGGCGTAGGCGAGTTCGGCAAAAATCCTACTACGCTGCAAGACTCAACTTACAAGAGCACTTCTCACCGCTTCAACGGTGTCCATATGGAACGGCAATCGCCGATTTAGATGATGCCACGCACCAGCCATGCGACTGTGTTCAAGTGTTAGGCGAGAACTCATGCCCCAAACCAGTCTAGCTCTCCCAAGTACTGATGAGTGTTGGCAAACTGATGAGGAAGCGTCACGACCGCCCCCAGGGTGACGACACGTAGTCGGCGGTACAGATCATGCGAATCCCCGTCAAGGTCACGACCGGTCAGGTAGGCCTGCGACCAAGATGCGCAATTATGCTCTGCAGAGCATAATTGCGCATCTTGGTCGCAGGCCTGGATCGAGGGGCGGCCGGGATTCGACCTGGATCTGAGCGACGCCACCCTGCAAGCCGACTTGGTCGAGCTGCGCGCGCGCTTCCCCGAAACCCGTGCGCTGTACCGCGAGGTCTGCGGCCTGCTGTTCTTCCGCTATGGCGTCACGCCCACCGCCAACAAGCTCTATAGCCTGGTGCGCAAAGGCAGCATGGGCACGCCGGCCGAGGTGTTGCAGGCGTTCTGGCAGGAGCTGCGCGGGCGCACGCGCGGTACCATCGACCATCCCGACTTGCCGGATGCGTTGAAGGACATCGCGGCCGGGGCGGTGCAGACCATTTGGCAGGCGGCCAACGAGGCCGCCACCGGCGAGCTGGCCACGCTGCGCGCCGAGGCCCGCCATGCGGCCAGCGCCGCCGAGGCCGAGCGCGACGCGGCCCGGGCCGAGACTGCGGCGGCGCGGGAGGAGCTGGCCGCAGTCTCCGCGCAGTTGGCCGAAGCCAGGAAATTGCTGACGGAACAGCAGGCAGCGCTGTCGGCCGAGCGTCAATCTCATGCCGGGACGCAGGCGCGACTGGAGGCGGGCAGGGCGGAACTGGAGGCGGCCCGGCGAGACCAGGAACAATTGCGTACCCAATTCTCGACCGAGCTGGAGCGCGCCCGCGAGCAGGTGACCCTCGCGCAGGAACGGGCCGAAGCCAGCGAGCGCCGGAGCCGGCGCGAACTGGACGCCGAGCGCACCGCGCGCCAGCAGAGCGAGCGCACGGCCGAAGCGTTGCGCGGCGAACTGGTGGCGGCGCGCAGCGAGGCCCGCGACGCGGCGGTGGTGCAGGCCGAAGTCCGCGCCCGGCTCGAGACCCAGGCCGCAACGCTCGCCGATCGGCTCGCCAGCGCCGAGCAGGCGCAGCGCAAATCGGCGCGCGACCTGGACGCCGTGCAGGCGGAACTGGGCGCGGCGCAGCGCCGGGCCGAACGGGCCGAGGCCGAAGCGCCGCTGGCGCGCCAGCTGCTAGCAGAATTGCGGGTGGCGCCACCCCGGCGAGATGGCGCTGGGCGGCAGCGCAAGGCCGGCCGGCGGCCCGGCGCCGACCGAGCAGGAGGCGCCAGGCGAAAAACTGGACGAACAGCAAGACGAGAAGCAGGGCACGCCAACGGCCGCCTCCAACCCGGATGACGGCAGCGACAGCAGTGACGACGGCAATGACAGCAAAAACTGAGCGGGCGGCGGCGATCCGCTGGATCCAGGCGGAGATGGCCGACTACGGGCTGACCATGGAGGAGCTGGCAGCGGCAGGGTGCTTCGATCCGCCGCCCCCTCCGCCACCGCCACCCGCACCCGCGCCGCCGCCGGTGGTCTGCTACCGCAACGCCGCGGGGCAGAGCTGGGACGGGCAGGGCGAGATGCCCGACTGGCTGCGGCGGGCGGTCAATGCGGGGCAGTCGGGGGTAGTCTTGATTTCGGTGCAACTTGCGACGGTTTGCAAACCTAACTGGGTTCTGGGCATGCGGTTTTACACATCTCTGACCTTCCAAAGCGACCAGAGCGCCCAGGAAAAGCGTTTACTTTCAACGAGTTGAAGCGGCACTTGTAAACTCTCTAAGTCTCGCGTTTACTGTCGCATTT
>NZ_QKWJ01000161.1 GCF_003353055.1 Cupriavidus lacunae | reverse complement strand
TGGCCTTGAATTCCGCCGTGTGTACCTTGCGCTTCTTGCCTTCACTCATTCGCCATCATCCCGTCAAGGACGACAGCTTAAACCACCGCCTGATCACTGTCTCAAATCGTGGGTCCACTTTACTCGGTATTGGTATACGAAAAGCCCAGCGTGGTCGCACCAAACGCATAGTTGGTGCCCGCGCCGAAGATTCTCAGCCGTGTGCCAATAAAGTTGGCGTCCCCGGCATTGTTGAGCGCCCCGCCGGCGGTCGCCGACGGGTTGTCCGTTTGCTGATAGGCCGCGGCAATCAGCAACCGGCCATTCGCATACTGACCGCCGAAGCTGTAGTGCCGATTGTTTGCGAAGTCTGTGCTATTGCTAAAGCCGTACATACCACCGAACTGGAAGCCGCCGAACGTCGGGCTCGTGTACTTCACCGAGTTGTTGACGCGGAACGAATTGTCGGTGTTGTCGTTGTCGTACACGTGCGAAAACATGTAGCCGGCCCAATTCCCGTTCGCGGTGGTCTGCGCGACGTAGTCCACTACCGCGTCGTACTGGCGTCCCAGCGTGACCGCCCCGATGCTGTCGTTTCGCAAGCCGACATAGGCCTGCCGACCAAACAACAGCCCACCCTGGCCCAGGCGACCCGTGCTCACGTTGAAGCCGTTTTCGAGCTGGAAGACCGCCTTTGTCCCACCACCGAGATCCTCCACCCCTTTGAAACCCCACCGGCTGCCTTGAGCGAAGCCGCTCTGCAGCTCAAACAAGCTATGTCCATCAACATTGTTCGTGTAGTTGATACCCTCATCAACCACACCATAGATCGTCACCGCACTCTGCGCCATCGCCGGAACGGAAACGGCACAGAATATTGATCCAATGATTTTCTTTCTCATTATCTCCTCCTTATACTTTTTCGAAGCATGCTGGCGCAGCACCTGGCATCCGGCGCTGTCTGCTGGCAAGTCAGAATGCACGTCCCCCGGGCCGCCGCTTGTGGCGAAGCTGTTGGTGGCCACATCAACTACCACGGTGATACCCGTTGCTTTACCGAGTCGAAGATTACGAATCCGCTATGCCCATGACAATTGAAATTGCGGCATAGGGCATACCGCAGCGGAATGCGTCTTTTCAGTTCGCGATGCCAAACTGCCCGGAAACCCTTGTCGGTACTTGGTCAGCGTAGCGCGGTAGTCGATCGATGCTCTCGAGGGGATTCCGGATATGACGTGGGTAATCTCTAGGCGCTCCGAGCCGATACCGCGCGCGTGCTGGCTGATTTCCCCCCAGCCGCAGGCCGGATTGGCCGGACTACGACTCGGCGTGGTCGGCTGGCAGGATCAGCGCCTGCGGCACGTTCGCTTTACTGCCAAAGTAGAAGTAAATCACGGCTGGAACAACCAGACCAACGATCCAGGATATGTCGACACCACCGAGCGCCTCCACCCATGCACCGGTGTAGAAGCTGGTCGCAATGAAGGGCATTTGCACCGCTACACCCAACACATAGACCGTCATGCCCCTGGCATTCCAGCGACCATAGCGGCCGTCGGGGTTGAAGAGCGCTGGCACGTCGTAGCGCTCCTTGGTGACAAAGTAGTAGTCGACCAGGTTGATGGCGCTCCAAGGAGTAAGGAACGCAAGGAGGAACAACAGGAAGGCGGAGAACTTCTTGAGAAAGTCATGCTCCCCGGCCGCCAAAGCGAGCGCGGTCGAAAACCCAACCATGACCACGACGAAGAAGAATTTCGTACGGCCGGAGATGGTCCGTTGCCCACCAAGTCCGGTCAGGATGGCGGCGACCGACATGACGCTCCCATACGCATTCAACGTGGTGATCGTGAGTTTGCCCAAGACGATCGTCAGGTAGAGCAAAATGGCGGCTACCCCAGTTGCGCCCAGGTCGACGATGAAGCTCACCTCATGTCCGGCGAACTGGTTGCCCGCCAACGCCGCGGCAAAGACACCGAAGACCATGGAGATCTGCGAACCCAGCACCGAACCAATGCCCACCGCTAGAAATGTCTTGAAAGCCGAGGTCGAGCGAGGCAGATAGCGCGAGTAGTCGGCGACATATGGTCCGTAGGCAATCTGCCATGAGGCGGAAAGGGAAACGGCCAGCAGGAAGTGCCCCACATCGAAGCTGCGATTCTGTAGCAACGCGCCAACGTCCTGCCCTTTGAGTAGGCTGGCGAACAAGTACAGGAACGCCACAACGCCAATCACGCTGGAGACTCGCCCCATGAAATGAATGGTGCGATAGCCGAATGTCGCGAGCATGATCACCAGGCCCGAGAACAGCAGAATCGCGCTGGCGTTGCTTATACCCATCAGATGGCTGAGCGCTTGGCCGGACAGAACCATGCCCCCCGCTGAGAAGCCCACATACATGATGCAGACAAGCACCAGGGGCACAATCGCACCGTAGACGCCGAACTGGACTCGACTGGAGATCATCTGCGGGAGGCCGAGCTGAGGTCCTTGCGCGCCATGGAGCGCCATGACTGCGCCGCCCAGGATCTGTCCAATCAGGAGGCCAATGAGGGACCAGAACACATCGCCGCCAAGCACCACTGCCAGTGCACCCGTTACCACAGCGGTGATCTGAAGATTGGCGCCAAGCCACAAGGTAAACTGACTGGCCAGGCTGCCATGCCTTTCCGATTCCGGGATGAAGTCAATCGAGCGGCGTTCAATGAGCCGGGAGGAAGTCGGGCCTGACGTTAGGCCTGAGGTTAGGTCCGGACCTGAGGGTGAGATTGCGGAGGATTCCGCGCCGAATTTCGAAGTGTCCATCTTTGTCTCCTGGGTAGAGGCTTACCTAGCTGTCGGTCTCAGTCGACGGCTGGCAGTCTATTTCATTTGGTGCTGATCAGATGTTCGGAGGTCAGCGCCGCTTTTGCTTGCTGATGTTGGCAGCTAGGACACATAGGATCTCGAACATCAACGTGGCAGCGACCAATGCCGTATTGCCAGTTGGGTCAAACGGAGGCGACACTTCAACCACATCACCTCCGATGAGATTCAGGCCCCGTAGTCCACGAATCATGTGCTGGGCCTCGATCGTGGTCAGCCCACCGATTTCCGGTGTGCCAGTGCCGGGCGCGTACACGGGATCCAGTGCATCGACATCGAAGGTCACATACGTGCGGCCGTTTCCAACTACGCGCCTGGCTTCCTGGATCACGGCATCGACACCCATCGACCGAAATTCATCCATGTCGATGACTCGAATGCCCTGACGTTCACCCCAATCATTCTCACTGTCGTTGTACAACGCCCCACGAATACCGATTTGTATGGTCCGCTTCGGATCCAGCAATCCCTCCTCGATCGCCCGCCGAAAGGGGGTACCATGTGTGTAAAGGTTATCGCCAAAATAACGATTCCACGTATCTGTATGCGCGTCAAAGTGCACCATACCAACGGGCCCATCCTTTGCAAGCGCCCGCAAGATCGGCAACGTTACCAGGTGATCTCCACCCACCGATAGCGGCGCAATATCAGCCTTGCATACTGCGTCGTAGAATGCGGTGATCCGATTCATCGAATCGATCAAATCCACCGGATTGACAGGCGTATCCCCTAGGTCCGCGCAATTGCAGATCTCGAATGGTTTGATGCCGCTGCTTCGGTTGACATTGCGCACCATCGTCGAGATATCACGCACCTGACGAGGGCCATGTCGCGCGCCCGGACGATTGGTGGTGCCACCATCCCACGGCACCCCGATCAACCCGATATCCACGTCTGGAATGTTCTCATCCTTCAGCCCGATGTGCGGCAGCCGCATCAATGTGGCCAAACCTGCATAACGTGGCGTCACCGTGCCGGTGACCGGCGCAAACATATTTTCTTCCATGAGTAAGGTCCTCGCAGTTAGTACGACTGGAACCGGCGCTCCGATGCTGTGGTCCGGCCCTCAGCCAGAGTCGTCCATTAAGTCTTGCACGCGAGTGCCACATGTTGAATCAGAACTTCTCGAACTTTAGTTTTGGATTCCTCGAACCTTCCCAATCTGCCATTCATGGTCGGCGGCCGTGCTAGGCTGTCCGTAGTGCAAGCCCACGGACAGCGGATGGAGGGGTATTAGTATGATCAGAATGACTGACGTCGATCTACGGTTGTTGCGCATATTCAAAACGGTTGCTGATTTGAAAGGTCTCTCAGCAGCGGAATCTGCACTCAATTTGAATCTGTCCACCATAAGCTCCCACATGACGGATCTCGAAAAGCGACTGGGCCTAAGGCTATGCGAGCGCGGTCGGCGGGGCTTCCATCTGACCGAAGAGGGCCATTCTGTTTATCAGGCGGCCGAGAGCTTGCTGAACTCAGTGGAAGAATTCCGGGCGGACATCGGCGCCATACGTCATGAGATTAGCGGCGAGTTAGCAATTGGCGTTGTAGATAGCACCATCACCGACGTGCAGGCCAAAATTACGGATGCGATCCGCGCCGTCAAGCAAAAAGGCGGTGATCTCTTTTTGAAAATGGAGATCAAATCCCCAGACGAGATCGAGGCTGCGGTACTTGAGCGGAAAATACATGTTGGCATCGGGCCCTTCCGCATTATGCATCCCGGTTTGACGTACCTGCCACTCTACACGGAGAATCTACGTCTTTACTGTAGCCATCTCCACCCCCTTTTCAAATCGGCTCCGAATGACATCAACACAGAGGATTTGCAGAAGCTGGATTATGTTGCGCGGGGTTATATGCGCGAATCCAGGGAGCTGAGCGACGCTAGCAACTTTAAAGTAGCGGCCACCGTCTATCATATGGAAGCCGCCGCGACCCTCGTTTTGTCAGGCAATTTTATCGGCTTCCTTCCGGAGCATTATGCCTTGCAGTGGGTCAAGCAAGACCTGATGCGAGCGATACATCCCGCGTTTCTAAGCCACAGCGCCGAATTCTCGCTTGTGTTGCTAAGAGGTCGTGAACAGACGATGGCTGTTCGAGTATTTGTAGATGCGTTGCAATCTTCTTTACAACCCAATCGACGTATGTCAACGTAGCTCTCGCATTTGTGACCCCGAGTTCGACGGTTTCGCGCAAACTGTTGATGCCGAAAGCAGCGATTTTTCCCATGACGGCGTTTGCGAGGGAAGACCATTGGAGAACTCGCTCGGGGTATTCCCGAATGCGGCTGGTAGCCAAAGTCCGGCGGTCGCGAGAGGCGACATCTTACGCACAGTTTCAACGGCGGATGCCGCGACGCGACGCCGCTTTTCGGCGATCGAACGACTCCTTGCTGAGTGAAGTTGCCATTTGAATGTCTCGCCGACGTATGGGGCGAAAGTCGCTTCATGGCCGGCAAGCGACCGCTAGCCGGCCACGTTACCTAACTACACTTCAGTTTGCTCCGCCATTTCGAGCGCGTCGTCCACTTCAATGCCAAGGTAGCGCACCGTGCTCTCAAGTTTGGTGTGCCCAAGAAGCAGTTGAACCGCTCGTAGATTCTTCGTGCGCCGGTAGATCAGCGATGCTTTGGTGCGCCGGATGGAATGCGTTCCATAAACTGAGTCGTCAAGGCCAATGGAGGCGACCCAGCGATGAACGATCCTCGCGTACTGTCGTGTTGAAAGGTGCGGCGATGAATGCAAGCGACTCGGAAAGAGATAGTCGCCCAGTTTGAGTCCGCGAGCATGAATCCAACACTGAACGCTTTGGCGAGTCTGTTCGGTGATCTCGAATTGCACTGACCGTTGAGTCTTCCGCTGCATAACTGTTGCGCGGGCGCCAACCTGGCTGCCCATGCAGATGTCTTGCACGCGCAGGCGGGTCCAGATCGCACGCTCGGAGCTTGCTGTCAATGGCAAGGTTGAACATCGCCAGTTCGCGAACATTCGTCGTAAGCTGAAGCCGAGTTCGTATCGCCCATATCTCGTTCAACTTAAGTGGAGGTTTTTGGCCGGTCAACCTCCCTTTGTTCCATGGAACGTGATGCGTTTTGTCGAGAGGGGTGGTTTCCATGATGGTCTCCATTCGAGTGAAGGGAGACCAGTCTGCGCCTCTGCTAGTGGTCGCTGATCGACCCCTATGCGCAGGTCGCAACTATGCGTAGGTCGCGCAGGGGCGTGTGATCGAGTCCGTCGGCGGCGCGGATTCTGGCATGGTCGTTCAGTGCAGACCTGCGCATAGTTTCCGCTGCGGATTGAAGTGGCGGTGCCACTTGAGGGAGCTATGATGGCGCCCGCAGTCCGGCGTGCCGTACAAGGTCATTACACTCTGGCCCGGCCACGAGAGCACCAAGACCACTCCGCCGTCATGTCGAATCCAACCCTCGATCAAAAGAAGGCACTCGCACGAAAGAAGCCTGCCGACACCACCATGCATCGGTTATGGCGCGGGACGCACGCATGCGGTTCCTACGGACGTATAACTATGCGCAGGCAGTATCGGGGCCGATTCCCATCGGAGTTGGTCTGGTACCGAGGATCTCCCGCCATCTACGCATAGTTGCGACCTGCGCATAGAGCAGAGGGTTTTTTGATAACCGGTCGCGGGCTGACCTCGCCGGGTCCCGCTCCCACGCCTGCGGCCGCGACCGCTAATCAAAAAACCCTCTGCTCTATGCAGAGATTTGCATACCGACCCATCTCCGCCATTTGGTCCATCTGCCTGGATAGACTGTAGACACGCTGAAAACGGACGTTCAGCGCCGGCCTATGGGTGGATTGCAGGAGTCGATCGGCTGCACAATTAGGCCCGTAAGGGCTATCCATTTAACCGGAGCTAGGCACATACTATCGCCATGGAGCGTCGGAGCGCAGGCATTCACTATCCCGGTTCCTTTGGCGAGTTCCAGACGTGGTTCCAGTCAGACGCCGACTGCTTGGACTACCTCGAGTGGCTGCGATGGCCGTCGGGGTTCGTCTGCCCGGAATGCGGCCACGCTGGTGGATGGCGCCTGGGAGACGGGAGGTTCATGTGCACGGACTGTGGCAACCGCACGTCTGTGACGGCGGGAACCATCTTCGACCGAACCCGCACGCCGCTCACGGTCTGGTTCGCTGCATGGTAACCGTCAGCGGAACCCGTCTGGCGAGTAGAGGGCGGCGATGAGAAGGTAGGAGCTTCACGATCACTGGGAGTGAAGCGATGGCCAATCAGCGGGAAGGCAAGAGCGGACGAGCCGGGGCA
>NZ_QKWJ01000160.1 GCF_003353055.1 Cupriavidus lacunae | reverse complement strand
CATCGGCTTCTCGCTGAACAACCCGATGCTGATCATCGCGGGCTCGCTGGTGGGCTCCTCTGGTGCGATCCTGTCGTACATCATGTGCCGCGCGATGAACCGCTCGTTCTTCAACGTGATCCTCGGCGGCTTCGGCAGCGACGCCGCGGCGGCGGCCGGGCCGGCAGGGCAGGCGCAACGCAACGTGAAATCGGGTTCGGCCGATGACGCCGCCTTCCTGATGGGCAATGCGGAGACGGTCATCATCGTCCCAGGCTACGGCCTGGCCGTGGCGCGCGCGCAGCACGCGCTCAAGGAACTGACGGAAGCGCTCACGGAAAAAGGCGTGACCGTGAAATACGCGATCCACCCCGTGGCGGGCCGCATGCCCGGCCATATGAACGTGCTGCTGGCCGAGGCCGAGGTGCCTTACGACCAGGTCTTCGAGATGGAAGACATCAACAGCGAGTTCGGCCAGGCCGACGTGGTGCTGGTGCTGGGCGCCAACGACGTGGTCAACCCGGCGGCCAAGAACGACCCCAAGTCGCCGATCGCCGGCATGCCGATCCTGGAGGCCTACAAGGCCAAGACCATCATTGTGAACAAGCGTTCGATGGCCGCCGGCTACGCCGGGCTGGACAACGAACTGTTCTACATGGACAAGACCATGATGGTGTTCGGCGACGCCAAGAAGGTGGTCGAAGACATGTTCAAGGCGGTCGACTAGACACGGTGCAGGCCGCGAACGTTATCCGCCATGGCGGGATCTACGCGGCATACCGGGATGAGAGGCTGGCGGCCCGGGACTGTCGGTCGACGCAACCGGTACACCGAAGGATGGCGCCACTGATGGCGCTGTTGGGGCGTCGGACGCCGCGTGAGGCATTTGCGGCTGGCGGGCGCCATTCGTTGACCGTGTGTCGCTGGTAACGGTCCGCCGAAGTAGCTTTCTGGGTTGAGCCTGTTGAGTGTTGCCGTACCAATGACCGTGTACCCCGCAGGGCGTGCGCGAGATTAACGCCCGTGGATTTCTCCAGCTTACGCAGGTCGGCACCGAGAGTGGGATGTTGGCTTCGTCGCCAAAACCCAGCGATCCGGCTAATTGCTCCTTATCCGGCAGTTTTGCCTTTACCAGCAAGTTGACGGCGCCCGCTTCTACTATTCTGCGCGACGCCAGCCCAACCCCAAAGACTTCTGCAGCGAAACAAAGTCCTCCACCAGACCGACATCGCCAGAGATCCGGTCCTGCTGGGCCAGAACGCGGGTGCGTTCGGCGTCCAGCCATTCGAGCATGGTGGCCGTGCCCGCGCGGTAACGCTGGCGCGTCAATTCGGCGGCATGCTCGGCTGAGGTTTCTCTGCGCCGCAGGACGATAACGTTCTCACGCTGGTGCCCATAGCGCGAGAGGGCAACGTCGGCGTCACGCAATGCCTTGAGCACTACGCTTTCGTACCTGGCCTGCGCCTCGTCGCGCCCTGCTTCGGCACCCTCGACGCTCGCCGCGACGCGGCCGAAATCAAGGATGTTCCACTGCAGGCGAGGCAGCGTGAGCCAGGTGCCGTTTTGCTTGCGTGCCAGATGGCCTGGATCCGTGGCACTAAAGCCGAGCGAGCCCAATAGCGACAGCTTAGGGAACCAGTCGGCTCTGTGCACGCCGATCTGGGCATTTTGCGAGGCCAGCCGACGCTCGGCGGCGCGGATGTCCGGGCGAGACTTGAGTAGCGCGGCAGGGTCAGCGATGGCAATCGTTTCGGGTATCGCCGGCATCGCTTTGGCGGGCTGCAACTCGGCATCCAGCGCGCCAGGGCCGCGTCCGGTCAGCACAGCCAAATCATCCAGCAATTCGGTAATTTTGGCCTCGACCGGCGCCAACTGCGATCGCGTGCCATCAAGCTGTGTACGCAGTCGTTCGACCTCCAGCTCGGAAGCCACGCCCCTACCACGGCGCTGCTCGGTCAGGTCGAGCATGTCGGCTTCAATCTTTTCCGCATCGCGCAAGTGTTCCAGGCGCGATTGTTGTTCGCGCAGGCTGACGTAGGTCTGCGCGATTTCGGCGGCGAGCTGAACATGAGCATCGGCTAGGTCTTCCTGGGCGGCGTCGGCTTCCGCTGATGCCGCTTCGATGGCACGACGGGTGCCGCCAAACAGGTCGATCTCCCAACTCGCGTCGAAACTGGCGATGTACAACGATAGCGGCCCTCGACCGCCGCCTGCAGCGCCGCCGGAGAGTGCGGACAAGTCGGGCGAACGCGTGCGCAACATGGCAGCATCGGCGTTGACCTTGGGCAATGCGCTGGCTTGCGTGCCACGCAGCCCTGCACGGGCTTGCCGGACGCGTGCCTGCGCAACACGGATGTCCGGGCTGTCGGCGAGCGCCGTTTCGATCAGGGCGTTGAGCTGGCTATCGCCGAGCGCATGCCACCAGTCGGCGGCCTGCGGCGCATGCGCATCCATGCCGGCAGGGGCATGCGGGTAGGTGGTTTGGCTGGTAACGCCAGCCACGTCTGGCGCACCGCGGTAGTCAGGGCCGACGGTACAGCCGGCCACACCGAGCGCGACCACTGCCGCGAGCAGCACCGGGGCCAACTCCCGGCACGCCGCCGGAGAGAATCGAAAGCGGATCTTCATAGATCAGTGACCGGAAGAGACGGGAGCGCCCGGCGCAGGCGTCTTGAGCAGCAGCGCCAGGGGGATACACAACAGCAGCGCCACACCGAGTGCGTAGAACGCTTCGGAGAACGTCATGACGGCGGCCCCCCGCGCGATGGTGGCAGCCAGTTGGCCCATGGCCTGCATCTTGGCGTGGACCAGGTCCCCGTGCTGGGCGAAGAAGCCCGCCGCGCTGGAGGCCAGGTGGTCCTGCCCGATCGGGCTGTTGGCTGTCACCGACTCGCGGATCACGGCATCGTGGTAGGCAGTGCGGCGATCGATGAGGGTGCCGAGCAGCGCCAGGCCAATGGAACCGCCGAGATTGCGCGCCATGTTGTAGAGTCCGGCAGCGTCCCCGGCCTCGTGAGTGGCCACGGCCGCCATCGAGGCCTGGTTGAGTGGCATCATCGCCAGGATCTGGCCGAACCCGCGCAAGATCTGCGAGCCCACGAAATCGTGGCCCACGCTGTTGGCGGTTAATGAGATGTCCAGCATGCAGCTGCCAAAAAAGCACAGCAGCCCCGCCACCACCAGCACCCGGATGTCGAACTTGCCGAGGACGCGCGGCAGGACGGGCATCATCAGGAAGGCCGGCAGGCCAGACAGCAGCATGATGCCGCCGGCTTGCTCGGCGTTGTAGCCCGCAATCGTGGCCAGGAACTGTGGCAGCAGGTAGGAAATGCCATAGATACCGGCCCCCACCGTGGTGACGATCAGAATTACGCTGGCGTAGCTTTTGTTGAGCAGCAGGCGCAGCCGCGCGATGGGCGTCCTGGCGGTGAACTGGCCCGCCAGCATCATCAGGAGGCCGCAGGCGGAGAGCACCGACAGCCAGACGATCATGGGCGATTCAAACCAGCGCTCGCGCTGCCCCTCCTCCAGCACCACAGTAAGTGAACTCAGGCCGATGGTGAGGCCAACGATGCCCAGCCAGTCGGCATTGACGAACTCGTGGAAGTCGGCGCGGTCGGGCTTGAGCCCGAAGTACAGCAGCGACACCAGCACGGCGCTGACCGGCAGATTGACGAAGAAGCACCACCGCCAGTCCACGTTCTCGGCCAACCACCCGCCTATTACGGGACCTAGCAACGGCCCCAGCAGCACGATCAGCCCGAAAGCCGACATGCCGATGGGCAACTGGTGCCTGGGCAGCCGGGTGCGCACGATGGTCTGCGCGGTGGGAATCATGGCGCCGCCGGCCAGCCCCTGCCCGATGCGCCCGATGACCATAGTGGTCAGCGTATGGGAGAGTCCGCACATCATCGAGAACGCCGTGAACAGCAGCGCGTTCCACATCAGGAATCGGCGCAGTCCGAACACTCGGGTCAGCCAGGCGGTGAGCGGGATGATGACAATCTCGGACATCAGGTAGCCCGTCGAGATCCACGTGCCCTCGGTGCCCGCCGCGCCGATCTGCCCCTGGATCTGGGGCAGCGCGGAATTGGTAATGGAGATGTCAAGGGTGGCCAGCAAGGCGCCAAGCGAGCCGGCCGCCACCGCGATCCAGTCCGCCGCGGAGGCATCGGGCTGCGCCGCCAGCGCAGCGCGCTTCGTGTCGCCGGCTGCCTGCGCGGCGGCCTCAGCCACGTGCCGCTCCGGCCGAAGCGTTGGTGCTCTGCGTGTTGGGCTTGCGCGTATCCACATCGACCGTCACGGACAGGCCCGGCACCAGCGCCGCACGTGCGCTGTCCGGGATGATGTCTACACGGATGCGCACCGGCACCCGTTGGACGATCTTGGTGAAGTTGCCGGTGGCATTCTGTGGCGGCAGCAAGGCGAACTGGGCGCCAGTCCCCGGCGCCAGGCTTTCCACCTTGCCATACAGGTCACCATCAGGCAGGGCATCCACGTGGATGGTGACCGGCTGGCCCGGCCGCATATGGCCGACCTGGGTTTCCTTGAAGTTCGCGGTCAGATACAGGTCCTGCACCGGCACTACCGTGAGCAGGCGCGTGCCCGGCTGGGCGAACTGGCCCACGCGCACCGCGCGGTCGGCCACGCGACCTGCCAGCGTGCTGCGCACCACAGTGTCCTGCAGGTCGATCTGGGCGCGCCGGGCGGCCGCCTGCGCTACCAACAATTGTGCGCGCGCCTGCTCGAGCTTGGCCTGCAGCGTGCCCGTCTGCGCCTGCGCCGCGCGCAGCGCCGCCTCGTTGGCGGCCAGCGCCGTGGCGGCACGGGTCTGGGCGTTGCGCAACTCGGCGGTGCGTTCCTCGGTCTCGGCGCCGGTCTTGACCAGCGGGGCATAGCGTTCCACTTGCGAGGCGGCGTAACGGACGTTGGCCTGTGCGCCGGTCACCTCGGCCTGGGCCTGGGCAATATTGGCTTTCTGTTGCACCAGTTCGGCCTCGGAACGGGCCACGTCGGCCTGGCGCGCTGTGACCGTGGCTTGCGCCTCGTCGGCGGCCGCCTGGTACTGGCGCGCATCGAGCCTGGCCAGCGGCTGGCCAACCTCCACTACCTGGTTGTCGCGCACGAGCACCTCGGCCACGTAGCCGCCCACTTTGGGAGCCACGATCACACTGTCAGCCTGCAAATACGCGTCGTCGGTCGACTCAATAAAGCGGTCGAACAGCCACCAACGCACACCCCAGGCCGCAGCAGCGATGATCAGCACTGCCAGTGCGCCCAGCAGGATGGTGCGGCGGCTGAAAGGCTTGACCTTTGGGGAAGTTGCAGCAGCGTCACCGCGAAGCGGTGCATTGCCGAGCGAGTCGGCTGCGGGGGCGTTGGTGGACATAAAGGCTCTCAGGTTCCGTGCCGTAATTATTCCAGTTGGAAGAATTGTGTCAACTGGTATATTTCTATCCTGTGCGTGTCTTGCGCCACAATGCGAATCCAGGCACGCAACATCCAGACATCAGGAGGCCCCAATTCATGGCAAGACACCGCCCAGCAGCCGAAGGCGGCTACCAGTGCGGAGAAGAAACGCGTGCGCGCATCGTCGACGCGGCACTGCGCCTGTTCGGCGAGCGTGGCTACGACGGTGCCTCGACCCGCGATATCGCCAGGGAGGCCGGCGTCAACGCCCCTGCCTTGCAGTACTACTTCGATGGCAAGGAAGGGGTCTACCTGGCCTGCATTGAATTATTCGTGGCCCGAGTCTGGGAGCACCTGGATGACGTGGTAACGAATGCAGAGCACGTGAGCGCTGACCCGAAGGCCAGCGACGCCATGCTGGCGGACGCCTACCTGGCCATCCAGGCGCGCTTTGCTTCATTTGTCTATGATTGGCCGGAAGCAAACCACTGGCGCATGTTCATGGCGCGTGAGCGCGCCGGTCTTGGCCCAGAGGCAGCATTCGACGTGATCGACAAAGGCTTGAACCGCAGGCTGTTTGCGGCCACTTCCGCCATCATCGGGCGCCTGCTTGGCAAGCCAGCAGACGATGAGGAAACCAGGATCCGGACCATCGCCATCGACGGGCAGGTGCTGGTATTCCGAATGATGCGCCGGCAGGTAATCAGCGCCCTCGGCTGGAAAGGCATTGGCATCGAGGAAACCGCACGCGTATCTGCGATCGTCCTGGAACAGACCCGCGAATTGCTGGCAGCTCTAGTCAGGGCACGCGGAGTACGACGGACCTTAAGTTCCTAGCGAAGAACCCGTTCGCGCGTTCGCCGTCAACTTGCTGGAAGTGAGGCAAAACTATGCCAAGCGGGACGACCGCCTTGGCACCGCACCACCGACAATGGCGAACTTGCCTTTGAAGCTGCCAAGGATCTCTCCCATCTCAACAAGTACGGCCTTGACAGCCGTTGCTGCACGATCGTCGTAGCCGGCGGCCGATTGCGACTCACCCGGAGTCGTTGCTGCCATACCAGACTTTCTGATCGTAAATGGTCTGCCGCCTCTCAACCTCGCTCACCGAATGCCGCCGGATCTAGATCGGTCTGGACGGGACTGGTACTGGCTTGTCTCATAATTGTCCGGCGCCACTCGGACCCCAAATTTCTGCTTGAACGAGCCCCAGCCGCGGACTGAGGCGCATGACGGTGTATTTCAGGGTGAGGCCTGCGTGATAGACCATCCGCTGGAACACGCCGGGGGCCGGCGAGGTTTGCTCGGGCTCGACTTTCGTCGGTGCTGATTTCTCTGCTGCTGCCTTCGACTTCTTCTTTCCGCTGTGTTTGCGCAGCGGCTCGTTATTCACGAAACTCGTCTTGCTTGTGTAGGACTCCTCGGTGGTAACGACGACAATGCCCTGCTGTTCGGCCTTGTAGCGGATCAGCTCAATCAATCTGGCGTGCGGGATAGTGCGCAAGCGTCGATTCTGGGTGGTGCCCATGTCGCCGCCATTCTTCCAACCCTTGTTCTGTCCAATGACGATGACCTGCACACCGCGCGTTGCGCAGTTGCGAACGAGGTTGTTGCTCAGCTTGTGCAGGAAGTCGTTGAGCCATTGGGCTCGACGGCGTTGCGCTTCCAGATATGCGGGGTCTGCATAGAGCGCCTTCATGCCTTTGCGCAACACCATCTGGTCACCGCGCGACAGCCTCTCGCCTCGCTGCTTTGCTTCATCCATCTTGGCCTGCAGCGCGCGGAGTTCAGGCGTCATCAACACCGACTTCAGACG
This sequence comes from Cupriavidus lacunae, assembly GCF_003353055.1. Classification (GTDB taxonomy): domain Bacteria; phylum Pseudomonadota; class Gammaproteobacteria; order Burkholderiales; family Burkholderiaceae; genus Cupriavidus; species Cupriavidus lacunae. The sequence goes on along the minus strand of NZ_QKWJ01000160.1, from coordinate 73 downwards.
GTCGATCCGCGCGTCCTGCCGACCCATGACGACCTCGAATCTGCCGGAACTCACGACGTGGGCATGGCTGCCG
>NZ_QKWJ01000016.1 GCF_003353055.1 Cupriavidus lacunae | reverse complement strand
CGAGTGGGCTGTAGGCGTGCTACCGGCTTCGCCGATTCCCACACCCAGGCGATACAGCAGCAGATGCCAGAAGTGCCCGGCGGTACCGCACAGCGCGGTCATGGCCGACCATATCGCGATGGAGATGGCGATCAGCGCCACGCGGTTGCAGCGCTCCGCCAGCCGTGCCATCGGGATGCCGAGCGTTGCATACAGGATCGAAAAAGCGAGGCCGCCCAGGACACCCAGCTGCACGTCGGACAGGTTCATCTCGGCCTTGATCTTTTGGGCGACCACCGAAATGAAGATGCGGTCGACGAAGCTGGAGGCATAGATCAGGATGAGCAGGAACAGGAACCAATAGCGGTAGTGCGCGCGCGATCCGGCTGCAGTCCGGACCGGCACGCGGGCCAGGTCTTGCATGAGGGGGGGTCTCCTTGAGCGGGTTGTCCAGGTGCTGCGTCGTCTGCCCTGTCGAGCACACGTAGGGCACCTTATTAATGCCAGAGTCTTGTTTTGGTATTTATTCGGGTGATTCTGGCACGTGCGCGCGGGTGCTGCAAGCCCGGTCCCTACAAGTCGGTCGCTTTGTCGCCCATGGCTCCTTATTTTGGTATTGAACGGGCATGCCAGTATTCCATTTCGGTATACTGCGCAGTAAGAACCGCTTACTCAGACCTGATGACACAGTTCGAAAAGAAAAGCATGGCCGGTGAGATCAAGGCCACGATCCAGCGCGAAATCGAGGATGGCAACATGCCGCCGGGCACGCCGCTGGACGAACGCATGCTGGCGGAGCGCTTCGGCGTCTCCCGCACACCCGTGCGCGAGGCGCTGCAGCAACTGTCCGTGCAGAACATGGTTCGCATCGTGCCCCGCGTCGGCGTGTTCGTGTCGCGCCTGTCGATCACGCAGCTGCGCGAGACCCTGGAACTGCTCGGCGAGCTGGAAGCGGTGGCGGCGAAGCTGGCCGCGCGCCGCATGGACGACGACCAGCGCGTGCGGCTAAAGGCAGCCCGCGCCGAATGCGAGCAGGCGCATGCCGAGGACGACGGCAAGCACTTCGCGAAGGCTAATGCCGAGTTTCATGACACGGTATATGCGGGCAGCCACAACGAATATCTGGTGGAGCAGATCCAGGGCATCCGCCGGCTGATGCAGCGCTACCGCCCGCGTATTTTCCAGACGCCGACGCGCCGGCAGCGCGTGCTGGAAGACCACCAGCGGCTCGCGGATGCCATTCTCAGCGGCGACGAAGCTGCCGCGCACGCGGCCATGCTCGAACACGCGCCTGTGGGCACGACCGGCTTTGCAGAATTTCTGTCGACCCTGCCGGCGAGCTACCTGGAGGGCGAAGGCGGCGGGGAGGCCACGGCCGCCAGGAGCACCGCGCCCCGCGGCGGTGCCCGGCGCGGGCGCAAGCCGTCTGCCACGCGGGCGGCCTAGCCGGGAAGCTGGAAAGCCTGATCGTTCGCTCCCCACGCCCACGCAAGGGGAGCGGGGAGCGACCCGCCGGGCTTTCCGATGTGATGGCTCAGAACTTGTGCCGCACACCCGCGGCCACGCCGAACTGATTGTGCTCGTTCGGCGCGATCTGGTAGGCGGCGAGCGCGCCGTTCAGGCTTTCAAAGTTCAGCGACGCGTTTTTCGTGTACGCCGAGGCGAGGTAGACGTCGGTGCGCTTGGACAGTGAGTAATCGGCAATCAGCGTGACCTGCCATGGGTTGGCCGGATTGGTCTGGCTGGTCGCGGTGTACAGCGATTTGACGTTGTCGTAGTAGAAGGCGCCGGTCAGTTGCAGGGCGCCAGTGGCCTGGTAGTTCAAGGCAAACCACCACAAGTCGTCGCGCGATGAGGTGTTCGTTGCCCGCGTGCCGTTGTTGTTGTACCGGTACCCCGCCTGGGCGAGCAATGCAGGGGCGATCTGGTAGCGCAGGCCCAGTGCAGCCTTCTGGGTGCGGGTGTAGTTGCCGGCGGTCGTTGCGCTGTTGACGCTGTCGTATGCTGCCGCGATCCCGAACTGGGCGAGACGGTAGTCGAGGCCGCCGCCGTAAGCCGCGGAACCCTGGAACGAGCCCGGTTGCTCGCCGAAGGCCCAGTGCATTTCCGCTGTCAGCGGGCCAAGGTCGACATGGTATTTCACCATATTGTCTTCGCGCAGATTCAGGCCGGCGATGCCGGTCACCGGCTCATAGGTCGTCGCATAAGCCGTGGGCGAATAGTTGGCCATCGTCAGGAAGAGTGACGTGTACTGGCGGCCCAGCGTCAGTTGCTGACCGCCTGCCGCCAGGCCCACCCAGGCCTGGCGGCCGAACAGGCGGCCGCCCTGGGTGGAGACGCCGGTATCCAGACTGAAACCGCTCTCCAGGGCAAAGATGGCCCGCTTTCCGCCACCCAGGTCTTCCGTGCCGCGCAGGCCCCAGCGGCTGGGCGACAGGCCGCCCGAGTTCAGTGCGACCTTGGAGTGCCCGTCGGGGCCGCTCCCATTGTTGTTGTTGGTGTATTCGATGTTGGCATCCGCCACGCCGTACAGCGTGATGCCGGATGTCTGCGCCGCGGCCGTTGCGCTGGCAATGGCGCAGGCAAGGCCGACAAGACTTCTTTTCATGAGTTTCTCCTCCTGGTTCTGGATGTCATTCTCTACACACGGAAAGTGGCAGGACTATCGCATATTGGTATGTATATAACTCATAGTGGTATACGTTAGTCCGTCTTTAAAATGCAACGATGCCTGCCGGTGACGCCTGCAAGCATGCAGCTGCCAAGCCTCATGCCTTGCCACGCTGGTAGTCGGCGAAGGTCTTGCCTTCGCGCGCGAGCCGGGCCAGCAGCGGCGCCGGTTGCCACCAGTAGCCGTGCTCCGCGTGGAAGCGCTCGATGTCGGCGTACACCTCCTGCAGCCCGATGCGGTCAGCGTAATACATCGGGCCACCATGGCGTGCAGGGAAGCCGTAGCCGGTCAGGTAGACGGTGTCGATGTCGCTGGGCCGCAACGCCACGCCGGCTTCGAGCAGCTTCGCGCCCTCGTTGACCATGCCGTAGACGCAGCGCCTGATGATTTCCTCGGCGCCGATTGGGCGCCGCAGGATGCCCAGCCGCGCTGACTCCTGCTCGATAAAGGCCTCGACCTCGGAGTCGCGCAGCGGCTGGCGGCTGCCCGGCTCATAGCGGTACCAGCCCTTGCCGCTCTTCTGTCCCAGGCGGCCCAGCTCGGTCAGCTTCAGGATCAGGTCGTTCCAGCGGCGGTCCTGCGCCCGGGTGGCTATCTGCGCCTTGCGGGTCTGGTAGCCCACGTCGTTACCCGCCATGTCGTGCACGGCGAAGATGCCCATGGCGTAGCCGAAGTCGGTGAGCGCCTGGTCCACCTCGTGCGGCAGCGCGCCTTCCTCGACCAGGAAGTGTGCTTCGCGCGTGTAGTTGCGGAACAGCGCATTGCCGATGAAGCCGGGGTAGACGCGCGCCAGCACGGCGGTCTTGCCCATGCGCCGTCCCAGGTCCATCAGCGTGGCGATCGCGTCAGGCGCGGTGTCGCGGGCACGTACGACTTCGAGCAGGCGCATCACATGCGCGGGGCTGAAGAAGTGCGCGCCGACCACGTCCTGCGGGCGCCGCGTGACCGCCGCGATGGCGTCGACGTCCAGCCCGGAGGTGTTGGTGGCGAGGATGGCGCCGGGCTTGCACAGCGCGTCGAGTTCGCGGAATACCTGCTGCTTGAGCGCCATGTCCTCGAACACGGCCTCGATGACCATGTCGGCTCCCGCGGCGTCAGCCAGGTCGACCGAGCCGGTGATGCGCGCCAGCCGCTCTTGCATGGCAGACGCATCGAGCCTGCCGCGTGAGACGCTGCCGGCGTAGTTGTCCTTCACGCGGCGCAGGCCGGTATCCAGCCCCTGCCGGCTGCTGTCGATCAGCGTGACCGGAATGCCGATGTTGGCCAGCGCCATGGCGATGCCGCCCCCCATGGTGCCGGCGCCCACCACGGCCACATGGTTGACGGGGCGCAGCGGCAGGCCCTGCGGGAAGTCCGGGATGCGGGCCGCTTCTGCCTGGGCGAAGCGGACATAGTCTGCCGTCGCCTGTACATCGGCGTCGGCGTCGGCGTCGGCGTCGGATCGGGTAATCGTCGTCATGGGAATCCTTGGGTTCAGTCGGCTGTCGCACCGGGGGTGGCGAGGGGTTTGGCGCGGCCTTCGACGAAATCGCGCAGGCGCTCGGCCGCCTCCGGCGGGCGCGGGATGTTCGACGTCAGGTACTCGACGAACAGGCCGTCGTCGTGCGACAGGTCGTTGATGCGCGGCAGCACGTTGGTGATGCGCCAGTTGGTGTCGGCGGTATTGCGCGCGATCAGTGCGGCCAGCTCGCGCGCCTTGTCCAGGGCCTGGCCCTGCGGCACTACGTAGCGCACGATGTGTTCGCGCTCGCCTTCGTGCGCGTTGAGCAGGCGCCCGGTCAGCATCATGTCGGCCATCACGGTGTAGCCCACCACGCGCTGGATGCGCACGGTGCCGCCGCCGCCGACAAAGATGCCGCGCTGTCCTTCAGGCAGGCCGAACAGCGCCGATTCGTCCGCCACGCGGATGTGCGCGGCCGTGGCCAGTTCCAGCCCGCCGCCCACCACCGCGCCATGCAGCGCCGCGACGAACGGGATGGGACCGCGCGCAATGCCATCGAACACGGTGTGCCAGGAATGGCGGGTGCGCTTGCGCGGACGCGGCTGCTCGCCCGAGGCGCGCGCCAGCGCTTCCTTCAGGTCCAGCCCGGCGCAGAAGTTGCTGCCGTGGCCGAACAGCACGCCCACGTCGGCTTCCTCGCCGGCACGCACCACGGCGTCGTGCAGGGCCCAGACCACCTCTTCGTTGATGGCGTTGCGCTTGTCGGGACGGTTCAGGCCGATCAGGGCGACGTTGCCGTCGAGTTCATAAGTTACCAATTCATTGCTCATGGTCTTGCTTCCTTCTTGAATATGGGGGGCTGCCGCGCACCGCTCAGAGATCCAGCACGAGCTTGCGGCTCTTGGCGCCGGAGCAGCAGATCATCATGCGCTGGTTGGTGGCGCGCTCGGCTTCGCTCAACACGAGGTCGCGGTGATCCGGCACACCGTCCAGCACGCGCACCTCGCAGGTGCCGCATACGCCTTCCTGACACGAGTAGGGTGGTTCGATGCCATCGCTGAGCAGGCAGTCCAGGATGGTCTTTCCGCTTGGCACTTCGAGGCTGCGCTTGCTGCGCGCCAGTTCCACGACGAAGCCCCCCTCGGTGGCGGCGGCCTCGCGCGCGGCGAAGTACTCGCGGTGTACGCGCGCTGGTGGAAGCGCCTGGGTTGCCGCCTCGAAGGCGTCGAGCATTGGCACTGGGCCGCAGCAATAGATGTGGGCGTTGCCTGGCAGGTCGGCTGCGATGGCCGGGATGTCCAGCATCTTGCCCCCCGCCTCGCGGTCGTAGGCGACGTGCACTTCGGCTCCGTCGCGGCCATCCATGGCCTGCAGCGCGTCGATGAAGGCAGCCTGCTTGCGCGTGCGCGCCGCGTAGTGCAGGCGCCAGGGCCGGCCGAGCGTGCGCAGGCGCTGGATCATGCCGAAGATCGGCGTGATGCCGATGCCGCCCGCGATGAACACGCTCAGCGGCGCGCCTTCTTCCAGCGGGAAGTTGTTGCGTGGCGCAGAGACGGTGAGGATGTCGCCGGGGCGCAGCGTTTCGTGCAGGTAGCGCGAGCCACCGCGGCTCTGGGGATCTTTGTTGACGCCGATGACGTAGCGGTGCCGCTCGTCGGACCTGTTCAGCAGCGAGTAGCTGCGGATCAGCCCGTTGGGCAGGTGCAGGTCGATGTGGGCGCCGGCGTCGAAGACTGGCAGTTCCTTGAGCGGCGGCTCGGCGCGCAGCTCGTAGCTGAGGATGCCATCGGCCTCCCAGGTAATCGACCTGACGCGCAGTTGCAGGGTTTCGGTAGGGTTCATTGATTCTCTCCAGACTTGGCACCAGGGGCCAGCGGCCATGGGCTTCGCAGCGGGGCAGGTGCCGGCGCTCAGATGTCCACGACGTCGATGTCCTCGATCGCGACGCCAGCGGCGGCCTCGTAGGCACGCCGGACGGCTTCCGGCTGTCCGGCGTGGAAGATGAAGTGGCGTAGCAGCTTGTTCCACTTCGGATGGCGCTCGTATTCGGCGCGCGGCAGCCCGTTGAGGAAGAAGTCGCGTGAATCGCACGGCAGCACCAGACGGTGGTTGGCCTGCGCGTCGCGGATGACGCCCTTGGGGTCGCGCCCTTGCGCTACCGAGTCGATATCGTCGAGCAGCCGCCGGCGGATCATGGCGATGCCTTTGTCGCTGGCGCCCAGGTTCTCGCGCGTGCGGTCCATCACCGGTCCTTGCCCGACCCAGGCGATGATGTCCTGGTTGATGACGTGGCTGGAGATCCAGCGCCCCGTGGCCGGATCATGGGTGGGGCTCGTCCAGCTTGGAATTTCCCGCTGCACGAAGGGCTCCGCTTCGCGCGGGACACGGATGAAGGACCAGGTGACGCTCAGCGTGTGGGTGTCGTCGACCGGCACGCGCCATTCGAAGTGGTCGCCGAGGAAGAAGCCGTTCGGCCACAGGCAGACGCGTCCGATGGTCCACAGCGGGTGGCGCTCGTCGGTATCCTCGCTGATGCGCTTGTAGAGGAAGCCGTGCTCGAACTCTTCGAAGGCGAGTTGCAGGTGCCGCGGCGCGCGCTGTCCCAGGTCGCCGCGCAGCCGCCGTCCCCAGTTCGCATGCATCCACTCGAAGTGCACGGGGTCGATGGAGTTTTCCTGCGCCTGCAGCCAGTTGCAGGGAACCTCGGCAAATACCACCTGGACGAAGCCATTGGCCCAGCTGAAGGGCTCCCAGTCCGGCAGTTGCGGAGCCGGGTCCGGCCCCAGATACGCCCACAGCATGCCGGCCTTGGCGGCAACGCGATAGGCCTTGAGGCGCACGCGGTCCAGTAGTCTGCCCACCGGATCGACCACTTGCTCGAACGGCTGCTCGACGCAGCGGCCGTGATGGTCGTAACACCAGCCATGGTAGTTGCAGCGCAAGCCGTTCGTTTCCACGTAACCATAGGCCAGATCGGCCCGGCGATGGGCGCAGTGCCTATCCACCAATCCGTAGTTACCGCTCAGGTCCTTGTAGAGCACCAAGTCCTCGCCCATCAGCCGAACAGGCTTGATCGGCTCGCGCTCCAGTTCATCGATGCCCGCGATCGGGTGCCAGTGGCGGCGCAGCACCTCGCCCATGGGTGTACCCGCTCCGACACTAGTCAAGAGGCGATTCCTTTCCTCACTCAGCATATCGTGTCTCTCCTGCCGTCTAGAGCTCTGCGCGGAAGCCGGAGGCCTTGATGACAGGCGCCCAAGTTTCAAGTTCGGTGCGCTGGCGGCGCGCCATCTGCTGGCCGTCCAGGTAGTCGGGCAAGACCGCAAGCTGCTTCATCAGGAAGTCGCGCGTCTGCGGCGAGGACAGGATGGTGCGCAGTGCCTGCTGCATGCGAACGATCTCCTGCGCTGGGGTGCGGGCTGGCGCCCACATCGCAGTCCAGCCGTCACCCTGGGTGACATCAATGCCCTGCTCGGCCATGGTCGGGACGTCGGGAGCCAAGACGGAGCGCTTCTCGCTGAAAATGCCGAGCAGGCGGATGCGGCCGGTGTGGTGGTACTTGCGCAGATCCTCCAGCAACGTGATGGCGCTGGCGATGTGGTCCCCGAGGAGATCGGTGATCATCGGCGGGGTGCCCTTGTACGGAGCCACCGGCAGGTCAATTCCGGCGCTTCTGGCGAACTGGATGCCGAGGAAATGGTTCTGGCCGCCGAGGCCAGGCACGCCGAAGTTCGCCTTGTCCGGATTGGCCTTTACCCAGCGCACGAACCCTGCTGCGTTGGTGGCCTGCGTCTTGGCGCCGGCCGCCATGCCGCAGGGGAATGAGACCAGACCGGCCACCGGCTCGAAATCCTTCCACAGATCCCACTTGAGCTGCTTGCCGAACACCAGAGTCTGGAAGGTCGGCGTCGCGTTGGGGGCGATCATGTAGGTGAGGCCGTCCGGCGGCGCCATCTTCAGCGCATCGGCGGCCAGGGGGCCACCGGCGCCTACATGGTTTTCCACGATCACCGGCTGACCCAGCAGCGCGGGAAGGGAATCGGAAAAATACCGCGCGATGGCATCGGTGCCGCCGCCGGGCGGCAGGCCCAACAGGATGCGGATGGCGGGTTTGCCGCGCAACTGCGCGAACGAAGCCGCGGGCGCGGCGAGGCCCGCGCACGCCGCCAGCAACAGCTGGCGGCGCGAGCGGAAGCGGGGGCTGGTCATTGTTGTCTCCGTCTTCTTGTCAGTCTTGCGCCGGCCGCTCAGGGCGCCGTGGTCAGCGAACGCCAGTCTTCGCCGGCGGGCAGCACGCCGCCGACCGAGACGATCCGGCTGTAATCGAGGTCTGGGTTGTCGGCGAGCGTCGGCGTCTCGCCGGCCACGAACTCGCGTACCGACTTCAACAGCGCCTGGCGCACGCGCAGCACCGCGCCGTCGGCCGAGCAGAGCTGCTCGGTGGTGCGGTCGGCAATCGGCCCTTGCCCGATGAACATGGCGAAGTCCTCGGTGCCCAGGTGCTGCGGAAACCCGGTGGCGTGGCCGCGGCGCATCAGGTCGCGGTTCTGGCCCCAGTTGTCGGCGGGCGTGCCCGGCGGCAGGGGCGGGAAGTTCCACACATCAGGCGTGGCAGACATGACGGTCATGCCGAGCGGGCGGTGCGGATTGAAATGCACGAACCACGCGCGGTGCGTGACATCGTCCACCGGCGTCGAGAAGAAAACCGTGCTCGGGCCCTTTTCATCGGGGGCACAGATGATGCCGTACCACGGCATGACGAAGTTGTTCACGCGCGCATAGAACTGGTCGTCGGGCAGCGGCCGCAGCGCGGCGTAGCGGTAACCGTAGGGACGGTCCTCGAATTCAAGTCGCGGTGCGAGTGCCTTGGTCATGTGCAGGCGCTGGTTGCCCGAGCCCGCCGTGATCTGCGTGGTCGATTCGTGCAGCACGCCGACATGGGAGGAATCCATCGACGCTTCCACGCCCTGCACCCAATTCGTCGGCACTTCCTGGCTGGTGACCGAGCGCTGGCTTTCCGGCAGCGAAGTGAAGGGCAGGTCGGGGAATTTCGGCGCCTGCTCGCCCTTGCCCAGCCACACCCACACGATGCCGCCGCGCTCCTGCACGCCGTAGCGGTTCACGCGCACGTGCTTGCAGAACTGGGCCTGGTCGCCGACGTGGTTCGGCGCCTCGATGACCTCCCCGCTGGTGCCGAGCTTCCAGCCGTGGAAGATGCAGCGCAGGCCGTTGTCCTCGTTGCGCGCCATCAGCAGCGAGGTCTTGCGGTGCGGGCACAGCTCGTCGAGCACGCCCACCGCGCCGTCGGTGCGGCGAAAGGCAACGTAGTTGCTGCCGAGCAGGCGCACGCGCACGGGCGCGCCGTCCGCCACCAGCTTGTCCGACGGCACGGCTGGGATCCAGTAGTGCTGGCGGATCATCTCCCCCATCGGCGCGCCATTCTCCACGCGCGTGAGCAGGTCGTTGTCTTCGCGGGTCAGCGGCATCTCAGCACTCCTCGTCGGTGCGGAAGGCGCGGGTGTAAAGGCGCCTGCAGTTGCATTCGAAGATGTTCTTGCGCTGCGCATCGGTCAGCCACGAGATGCCTTCGATCACCGGCTTCATGTCGTCGTAGTCGCGGTCGGTCAGCGGGTCGCGCGCGCTGCCGGTACCGGGCTTCTCGGTGCCGAACAGCACGTTGTCAGTGCCGGCCACCTTGAGCAGCAGGTCGATCGCTTCGGTGGAGTAGTTGCAGGTGTCGAAGTAGAGCTTGCGCAGTTGCTCGTCGAACGTGACGGTCTCGCCCTTGCGTACCGACCACGAGCGGAAGCGGCCCATCTGGTAGGGAATTGCGCCGCCGCCGTGCGCCACCACGATCTTCAGGTTCGGGAAGTCCTGGAAAGTCTTCGAATTCAGCAGCGAGATGACGGCGATGCTTTCCTCGTTGATGAACTTGAGCGTGTACGACTCGCGGGCGCTGCAGCTGCCGGCCGAATGGATCAGGCCCGGCACGTCCAGGCGGGTCATGGCTTCATACAGCGGATACCAGAACGGATCGCCGAGGCCCGGAGGCGTGGGGCCTTCGCTTTCGGTCGGGTCGGGATTGATCAGGCAGCCGACGAAGCCGAGCTCGTTCACGCAGCGTTCGAGCTCAGGCACCGCGCGCTCGGCCGGCGATTCCAGCATGTGTTGCGGCAAGCCTGCCACGCCGCGGAAGCGGTCCGGGAACATGGCGACGAAGCGCGCAATGATGTCATTGCAGTGGCGCGACCACAGCTCGGTCACGCGGCCCGGCTTGACCGAATGCATCTGCAGGTACGGGCGCGGCGAGATGAACTGCACGTCGGTGCCGACGGCATCCATGCTGCGCACCAGCTCTTCGGCCGCCTTGCGTACGGATGCATCCGGAATCTTCGGCGTGGTGGACGGATTGGCGCGTCCGCCGATGAGCTCCGCCATATAGCGGAAGCTTTCCGGGGGCATGACGACGTGGGCGTGGGAATCGATGATCATGGTGTTCAGCCTTGGTTTGCGCCGGCCAGGACGGCCAGGCATTCGAGTTGCAGGAGCATGCCGTGCTGCAGGTCATGCACGACGATGTGCCGCGCTGGGCGGTCTTCGGGGTTGGGGAAGCACTGCAGCCATTCGGCATTGATGGCGTCGCGCACGCTGTTGTCCTTCGCGTAGACGGTCAGCTTCACCACGTCCGCCACGCTGCCGCCGCCGGCCGCCAGCACGGTGGCGAGATTGCGGAACGCGTGCGCGGCCTGTGCCGCCGCGCCGGGCGGCAGTTCACCGGTGGCCGCATCCTTGCCCGAGATGGCGGAGGTGCAGATGACGTTGCCCACGCGGGCGCCGGTGGGAATCGGGGCGTTGTGCGCAAGGCCGGGCACATCAAGCGAGCGGAGAGGTCTGGTCATGGGATGCCTGAGGTATTGAGGGTTCTGCGGTCAGGACGCGGCGGCATGGCCGCCGTCGAAGAAATGGGCCGGCACGGTCGCCAGGAATTCGGCAAAGCCGGTTGTGCCAGCGGGCACATGGACAGTCATGGCGGCAGCAGCCTGCTGCTCGTCGCCGGCACGGATCGCATCGGCGATGCGCTGGTGGTCTTCCAGGGACTTTGCCACCTGCTGCCCGGAGGCGAAGTCGCGCATGCGGTAGCGCTGCAGGCACCGCCGCGCCACACGGATATGGCCGGCAAGGATTTCGTTGCGGCAGCCCTGGTAGATGGCTTCGTGAAAGGCTGCGTTAGCGGCGGCGTAGCCGACCGCACCGGGCGTCGCCGCGACGCGCCGGCACAGAGACAGGCCGGCGTCGAGCGCAGCATGCAGCGCTTCGTCGCCGCGGCGGGCGGCCAGCCGCGCTGCCAGGGACTCCAGTTCGCCCACGTATTCGAGCATTGCCCGTACCTTGCCGACGGTCAGGCGCGTGACCGCCGCGCCCTGGCGCGGGGTACTGGTGACCAGTTCGTGCGCGGCCAGTTGCTGCAGCGCTTCGCGCACAGGCGTGCGCGATACGCCAAAGCGCTGCGCCAATTCCCGCTCATCAAGCGGCGCGCCGGGACACAGGACACCGGCTTCGATCTCGGCCTCCAGCGTGGCACGGATGTCTTCTGCCCGGCTCGGGCGAGCCGCAGGGCGGGGTGGGTGCATCGGGGTTGGGAGGGTTGGTTGCATACGATCAATCGCGCACAAGCATCTCGTTGTTGCAGCAAAATATACAACAAAAAAGTATTGGTATGCAAAGGAGCGTGCAAAGGCCCTGGCGGATGGCGCTCGGGATTGTGCGCCGTTTGTCTCCTATGCTGAGGAGCAGGAGGGCGCCCCTTCCTCCCTGCGCAAGGCTGGAGTTTTTCCGCTATCCCGCGCCAGATATGGATTACAGCCGGACGCTGGACAGGCTGCAAGGTGCCTTTAGGTCCTTCGGGCAGCGGCTTTGCCGGCTTCCGCGGCTTGCTGTCGAGAGGTTGATCATACCGTCCGGCTAAGGGAAATTCCCTATGAGAGTTTCTATAAAAGTGTTTTCTGGTGTATTGAAATGGCGCTTCTGGTATGCCAGAATTCGTTCAACACGAAGCAACCGCCCTTTCCTGGAAGACCCAACCCATGAAGACCTCTGACTTTCCCGGCGCGCAGGCCGGACAGCCTCAAACGGCGGCGCAAGCCGCGGTGGCTGCCGTGACCAGCGTCCTCCGTCCGGCTTCGATTGCCATCGTCGGTGCTTCGGCAGACCCTCGTTCGTTTGGCGGGTTCGTGCTGGCTAACCTGGAGCGCTTCGGCTACGCCGGCGCCATTCACCTGGTCAGCCGCAGCAGTACCGAGATCAACGGCCGCGCCTGTGTGAAAACGATTGATGAACTGCCGGCCGGCATCGACCTGGCCGTGCTGGCGATTCCCGAGGCGGGCGTGCTCGAAGCCGTGCGCAGCCTGGCCGCGAAGGGCACTCGTGCGGCGGTCCTGTTCGCGTCCGGCTATGCGGAGACCGGCGAGGCCGGCCGCGAACGGCAGGACCAGCTGGCCGCCGCCGCGCGCGACGCCGGCATGCTGCTGCTCGGGCCGAACTGCATGGGCTTCACGAATTTCGAGGGTGGTGTGCCCGTGACCTTCGAGGCTGTCCAGCCCTACCCGTGCGGCGGACGCCCCGGTATCGGCGTGGTGGCGCAAAGCGGCGCGATGGCCGCGAACATGCGCGATGCCTTCGTCGGGCGCGGCCTGCCGCTGACCGCCGTGGTATCCACAGGCAATGAAGCGTCGCTTGGTGTCGAGGACTTCGTTGCCCACTACATCGACGATCCCCAGACCCGCGTGCTGGCCTTGTACGCCGAACAGGTGCGGCGCCCGCGTACCTTCCTCTCGCTGGCGCGCCAGGCGCGCCAGGCCGGCAAGCCCATCGTGATGCTGATGCCGGGCCGCAGCGAGCGGGCGCGTGAAGCGGCCCAGTCCCACACCGGCGCGCTGGCCGGCGATCACGCCACCGCTTGCGTGGCGCTGGCGCGCGAGGCCGTGGTGCTGGTCGATACCCCTGACGAGCTTGTCGACGCTGCAGCAATCCTGCTGCGTTTTCCGGTGCCGCCAGCTGGCGGCCCGGCTTTTATGACCGGTTCCGGCGCGATGAAGAACGTCGCGCTGGACTTCTGCGATGGGTTGGGCCTGTCGTTGCCTCCGCTCGGTGCGCAGACGACGGCACGTCTCAAGGCCATGCTGCCGGACTACGCGGTGGCCGAGAACCCGCTCGACTACACCACCATCGGCGTGCGCAACCCCGGCCTGGTCGGCGAAGTGCTGCTGACCATGCTGTCCGACGCGGCCGTTGGCAGCATTGTCCTCAGTATCCCCGCCGGGCCCGAAGTGGCGCAGCGCGACAAGGCCGAGCACATCGTCCCGGCGCTGGCCCGCGCCGGCAAGCCGGCAGTGCTGGTCGTGACCGGCGACAGCGGCCCCATCGAGTCGTTCTTTGTCGATGCTATCCGCGCCAGCGGCGTGCCGTTCTTCCGCTCGCCCGACCGCGCGCTGCGCGCGCTTGCCCGGGTGTCGGCCTATGGCGAGGCGCTGCAGCGTGCCGATCGGGCCAGCCAGTCCGTTCCGGCGGCAGTACCGCTGCCTGGCGCCGTGCCGCCGTCAGGCGTGTTCGCGGAATACCAGGGCAAGGCGTGGCTGGCCGCGGCCGGCCTGACGGTGCCCGAGGGCATGCTGGCGACCAGCGCAGATGAAGCGGTGGCGATTGCCGCGCGCATCGGCTACCCGGTGGTGATCAAGGCGCAGGCAAGCGAACTGCCGCACAAGAGCGATGTGGGCGGCGTGATCGTCGGCCTGGCCGATGAAGCCGCGCTGCGCGCCGGCTGGAGCCACCTGCAGGAGAACATCGCCACCCATCGCCCCGGCCTGGTGCTGGATGGCGTGCTGGTCGAGGCGATGGGGCCGCGTGGGCTGGAGCTGGTGGTTGGGGCTCGGCGCGATGCCGGCTGGGGGCCGGTGGTACTAGTGGGCCTGGGCGGTGTGTGGATCGAGGCGCTGAAGGATGTGCGGCTGATGCCGGCCGATCTCGCCGAAGCCGATGTGGTGCAGGAACTGGGCCGGCTCAAGGCTGCTTCCCTGCTGCGCGGCATCCGTGGTGCCGCTGCCGTCGACGTGGCAGCCATTGCGCGGGCCGTGAGACTGATCGGCGAGCAGATGCGCGCCAACCCGGCCATTGCCGAAATCGACGTCAACCCGCTGGTGGCCTATCCCGACCGCGTGCTCGCGCTGGATGCGCTGGTGGTCTGCGCCCCGCAAGCCTGAACACACGGCACACATACCATGAAGCTGACTTTCTCTCCCGCAGAAGAAGCATTCCGCCAGGAGGTGCGCGCCTTCGTCAAGGCGAAACTGCCCGCGGACATCCGGCGCAAGGTCGAGCTCGGCCTGCGTCTGGAGCATGCCGACTACGTGACCTGGTTCCGCATCCTCGAAGCGCGCGGCTGGCTCACGCCGGGCTGGCCGGTGGCACACGGCGGCCCGGGCTGGAACCACGTGCAACGCTATATCTTTGACGAGGAAACCATGCTGGCCGGCGCGCCGCGCATTATCGCCAGCGGCATCCAGATGCTGGGGCCGGTGCTGATCGCCTTTGGCACGCCCGAGCAGAAGGCCAGGTACCTGCCCGACATCCGTCAGAGCAATACGTGGTGGGCGCAAGGCTTCTCCGAGCCGGGCGCCGGCTCGGACCTGGCGGCGGTGCGGACCACCGCCGTGCTGGAACCGGACGGCAAGCACTTCGTGGTCAACGGCCACAAGGTGTGGACCTCGTACGCGCACTGGTGCTCGATGATGTTCGCGCTGGTGCGCACCGACCCGAACGCCGCCAAGCCGCAGGAGGGAATTTCGTTTCTGCTGATCGACATGAACAGCCCCGGCGTCGAGGTCCGTCCCATCCGCATGCTGGAAGGCGGCACCGACCTCAACGAGTGCTACCTCGACAATGTGCGGGTGCCGGTGGAGAACCTGGTGGGCGAGCTGAACAAGGGCTGGTCCTACGGCAAGTACCTGCTCGGCCATGAGCGCACCGGCATCGCGGGCATCGGCTCATGCAAGCAGCAATTGCAGCGGGCCCGGGCCCTGGCGGCCAGCGAAGGGCTGGACGGCGATCCGGTGCTGCAGTCGCGCCTGGCGCAGTTCGAGATCGAACTGCTGGCGCTGGAATTCACCGCACTGCGCCTGCTCAGTCCCAACCAGCAGAGTCGGGTGCCGCCGGTGGAGGCGTCGATGCTCAAAGTGCGTGGCACCGAGTTGCGCCAGGCCATCTACGAACTGCTGGTGGAAGTGGCGGGTCCGCATGCCGTGCCGTTCGAGGAAGCGGCGTTGCGCGGCGAGCTGGAAGATCCCGCCAGCCCGCTCGAACTGTCGGCGCTGGCCGCCAACTACCTCGACGCCCGCAAGCTGTCGATCTACGGCGGCGTCAACGAAGTACAGCGCAACCTGATCAGCAAGGCCTTCCTCGCGGCCTGACACCGTACCGAGACCATGGATTTCTCTCTGAACGACGAACATATCGCGCTGCGCGACGCGGTGCGCCGCTTCTGTGACGGCGAGTACCCCGCGCATCGCCGTGGCGACGCGGAGACTGCCGATGAGGCCGCTTCGCGCTGGGCCGCCATGGCCGACCTTGGCCTGCTCGGGCTGCCCCTGGCGGCCGACGTGGGCGGCAGCGAACAAGGCCCGACCGAAATGATGCTGGTAGCCCAGGAACTGGGCCGCGCCTTGGGCGGTGGGGCATGGCTGTCGAGCGTGGTGCTGGCCGGGCAACTGCTTGACGGGGCGGGCACGCCCGCGCAGCGCCGGCGGTGGCTGCCGGCCCTGGCGGCCGGTGAGGCACGGCTGGCCCTGGCCATCGGCGAGGCCGACGCCCGCTATGAACTGTCGCGTGTCAGTACGCTGGCGCGGCAGGACGGCGAGGGCTGGGTGCTCGATGGCAGCAAGACGTTGGTGCTCGACGGTGCGCAGGCCGATGCCTACATCGTGGCCGCGCGCACCTCCGGCGAGGCCTGCGACGAGCAGGGCGTGACGCTCTTCCTTGTCGAGGCCGGCACGCCCGGCATCGCCGTGCGCGCGTTCCCGACGCTCGATGGCCGCGCTGCGGCGCACCTGACGCTGCGCGAGCTGCGCGTGGACGCCGGTGCGGTGATCGGGGAGACCGGCCGCGCGCTGCCGTGGATCGTCGCAGCAGCCGACCGCGCCAGCGCCATGCTGTGCGCAGAGGCCACCGGTGCGCTCGAAGCGCTGCTCGACCTGACCGCGGAACAACTGAAGACGCGCAAGCAGTTCGGCGCGCCACTGGCGAAGTTCCAGGTGCTCCAGCATCGCGTGGCCGACATGCTGATCGCGCTCGAACAGTGCAAGTCGATGGCGTGCGTCGCCGCCATGGCTGTTGCCGATGGCGATCCGGTACAGCGTCGCCGACTAGTGTCCGCAGCCAAGGTGGTAATCGGGCAGGCGGGACGGCAGGTCGGCCAGTGGGCCATCCAGATGCATGGCGCCATGGGCATGACCGACGAGTGCCGCGTGGGGCATTACGCCAAGCGGCTGATGGTGATCAACCAGCTGTTCGGCGACGCCGCGCATCACCTGGGGTGTTTTGCCCGGCAGGCCTAGTGAAAGGTTTACTCGCCGGCGCCTTGCGTATTCACATAAGAAATACAGGAGACAAAGACATGGCCCTCATCCACACCCTCCGGTCTGCCTGCGGCGCGCTTGCCCTCGGACTGGCGTTCGCCTGCGGCGCGCAGGCCCAGGAGAAGCCGCCGATCAAGTTCCTGGTCGGCTTTCCGCCAGGAGGTTCGACGGATACCGTGGCGCGCGTGCTGGCCGAGAAGCTTCAGGGCGTGCTCGGCCAGACCGTGATCGTCGACAACCGGCCGGGCGCCGGTGGCCGGCTGGCTACGGGAGTGCTGAAGAACAGCACCCCGGACGGCCTGACCTACATGGTTGCGCCGAATGCCACGACCATCTTTCCCACCCTCCTGTACCCGCCCGCAGCACTCAGGTATGACTTGCTGACCGACCTTGCGCCGGTGGCCGTGGTCATTTCCTACCCGCTGGCCCTCGTCGTCAGCAGCCAGACTGGCGTTACCGACGTGAAAGGCTTCGTGGAGTGGGCAAAGGCGCATCCCAAGGAGGCGGTGTTCGGCACGGCTGGCCTGGGAGGGCAGACGCACTTTACCGGCCTGCAGTTCGGCAAGGCCACCGGCGTGCCGATGAACGTGGTGCCCTACAAGGGCAACGGGCCACTCATCACCGACCTGCTTGGCGGGCAACTGGCTTCGGCCGTCATGACCGCCGGCGACATCGTGCCCCATGCCAAGGGCGGCAAGGTGCGCGTCATCGGCGTGTTCGGTGCGGCTCGCTCCCCGCTGCTGCCAGGCGTGCCCACGGTGGCCGAGCAGGGGGTGCCGGTGGACAGCGGCGAAGCCTGGGCCGGTATCTGGGCGCCCGCCCGCACACCCAAGGCAGAGCTTGACCGCATGCAGGCAGCGCTCGCCAAGGTGCTTGCCATGCCCGAGGTGCGCGCCACGCTGCAGACCCGGGCCACGCTGAACCCGGACTTCCGGCCGGCCGCGGAGCTCGACCGCCTCCAGCGCAAGGAACTGGCCTACTGGGGCCCGGTCATCAAAGCCAGCGGCTTCACCCCTGAGCAGTGAAGCCCCGCGACACACCAGGCATCTTTCCCTAGCTCCTGCATATCATCATGACCCTGAACGGATCCGCCTATATCGTGGGGGCGTACGAGCATCCCACCCGCAAAGCCGATGACCTGTCGGTGGCGCGCCTGCATGCCGAAGTGGCGCGCGGCGCTCTGGCCGACGCCGGCCTCACCGCCGCCGATGTCGACGGCTACTTCTGCGCCGGTGATGCACCGGGCCTGGGAAGCACCACGATCGTGGAATACCTTGGCCTGAAGCCGCGCCACGTGGACTCGACCGAGTGCGGCGGCTCCGCGCCGATCCTGCACGTGGCGCACGCCGCCGAGGCCATCGCCGCGGGGCGCTGCAACGTCGCGCTGATCACGCTGGCGGGACGCCCCCGTGCGGCGGGCGCCGCGCTGGCGCTGCGGGCGCCGGACCCGGATGCGCCCGACGTGGCCTTCGAGCTGCCGTTCGGCCCGGCCACGCAGAACCTCTACGGCATGGTGGCGAAACGCCATATGTACGAGTTCGGCACTACCAGCGAGCAGCTCGCGTGGATCAAGGTGGCAGCGTCCCATCACGCGCAGCACAACCCGCACGCCATGCTGCGCAACGTGGTGACGGTGGAAGACGTGGTCAATTCGCCGATGGTCGCCGACCCGCTGCACCGCCTCGACTGCTGCGTGATGAGCGACGGCGGCGGCGCGCTGATCGTGGCGCGCCCCGAGATCGCCCGCCAGCTCAAGCGTCCGCTGGTGAAGGTGCGCGGTACAGGCGAAGCGCCCAAGCACGCCATGGGCGGCAACATCGACCTGACGTGGTCGGCCGCCGCATGGTCGGGCCCGGCCGCGTTTGCCGAAGCCGGCGTCACGCCTGCCGACATCAAGTACGCGTCGCTGTACGACAGCTTCACCATCACCGTGCTGATGCAGCTCGAAGACCTGGGCTTCTGCAAGAAGGGCGAGGGCGGCAAGTTCGTCGCCGACGGCGGCCTTATTTCCGGCGTGGGACGCCTGCCGTTCAACACCGATGGCGGTGGCCTCTGCAACAACCATCCTGCCAACCGCGGCGGCGTCACCAAGGTGATCGAGGCGGTGCGCCAGCTGCGCGGCGAGGCGCATCCCGCAGTGCAGGTCAGCAACTGCGACCTGGCGCTGGCCAGCGGCATCGGCGGTGCGCTGGCTTCCCGCCATACCGCGGCCACGCTGATTCTTGAAAGGGAATGAACACCATGAGCACACCCGCCACTCCTGCCAACGCGGCCGCCAAAGCGCCGCCCGCCGGCCCGCGCAAGATCCCTGCCCCGCGCACGCTGCCGGAAACCCAGGCGTTCTGGAATGCCGCGGACGCCGGCCGTCTGCTGCTGAAGGTCTGCCTGGACTGCCACACACCGCACTACTACCCGCGCGACATCTGTCCGCACTGCCAGTCTGACCGCACCGAATGGCGTGACGCCAGCGGCCTCGGCACGGTCTACTCGTTCAGCACCATGGGCAAGGGCGAGGGCGCCTGGACGCTCGCCTACGTCCGGCTGGAGGAAGGCGTGACGATGATGACCAACCTGGTGGACTGCGACCCGCGCGAGATCGAAATCGGCCAACGCGTGAAGGTTGTGTTCAAGCCGAGCGACGGCGGCTACGCCGTGCCGATGTTCACCCCGGCATAAGGACCTGAGGCAACGACCATGGTTGATACCCGACACAACGAACACGGCACGGGCGAGCGCAAGGGCCCGCTGTCCCGCTTCACCATCCTCGACGCCTCGCGCGTGCGCGCCGGTCCCACCGCGGTGCGGCTATTCGCCGACATGGGCGCGCGCGTGATCAAGCTGGAGATCCCGCCGGGCGCACCCGGCGGCGACGACATGATCGGCGGACGCGACCACAACCGCGCCGACTACGAGAACCTGCACCGCAACAAGGAAAGCCTCACGCTCAACATGAAGACCTCGGAGGGCGTGAAGATCCTGCATGAACTGGTCAGCCGCGCCGACGTCTTCATCGAGAACTACCGCCCCGACGTGAAGCACCGCCTCGGCATCGGTCCGGACGCTCTGCGCGCGATCAACCCGCGGCTGATCTACGCCAGCATTTCCGGCTTCGGCCAGAATGGCCCTTACGCGGGCTGGCCCGGCTTCGACTCCATTGCGCAGGGCATGGGCGGGCTGATGAGCGTGACCGGCAAGCCGGGCGAAGGCCCGATGCGCGTCGGCATTCCGCTCGCGGACCTGTGCGCAGGCCACTTCTGCGCGATGGGCATCCTCACGGCGCTGCTGGAGCGCGAGGCGTCGGGCGAAGGGCAGTGGGTGCAGACCTCGCTGCTGGAAGCGCAGATCTCCATGCTGGACTTCCAGGCCGCGCAGTGGCTGGTAGACCGCAAGATCCCCGAACAGACCGGCAACGAACATCCGCTGACCGTGCCCACGGGCGTGTTCGCCACCAGTGACGGCTACCTGAATATCGCCGCGATCGGCCAGACCATGTGGAAGCGCCTGTGCGAGGCGCTGGAGGTGCCACATCTGGTCGACGAACCCGGCTTGGGTTCTGATCCGGAACGCGTGCGCAACCGCGACAGGGTCAACGCGGCGATCGAAGCCGCACTGCGCACGCGCACCACGGCCGAATGGACCGAGCGGCTGCTGAAGGCCGGCGTGCCGTGCGGCCCCATCCACCGCGTCGACCAGGTCTTTGCCGATCCGCAGGTGAAGCACCTTGGCGTGGCCTGGCCGATGCAGCACGCCGAGCTTGGCGACGTCGCACTGGTGGGGCAGCCGATGCGCCTCTCGCGCTATCCGCGCGAGCAGCCACCGCAGCCCGCGCCGGAGCAGGGTGCCAACACCGACGACATCCTGCGCGAGCTTGGCTACAGCGCAGCGCAGGTCGGTGAACTGCGCGCCGCCTACATTGTTTGAACGCAAGGACACTTCCATGGCAAGACTCGTCGCCGCTTTCGGCTCCTCCCACAGCATCATGCTGGTGTGCCAGCGTGAAGACTGGCAGCACGGCTTCCGCCAGGTCGACCCGAAGAACCCGCACTATTTCGACCGGGCCGGCAACCCGACCACCTATGAGGCGCTGCTTGCCGTCGCCCCGGCCGATGCCGAGTCGATGGTGACGCCCGGGCGCATGGGCGAGCGCTACGACCAGGCCGAAACGGCCATGGACGAGCTGCGCGACCGCATCCGCGCCGCCCGCCTTGACGTGCTGCTGGTGGTCGGGGACGACCAGACCGAACTGTTCCGTACTACCAACAATCCTGCCTTCGCCATCTACTACGGCGAGACCATCCGCAATGCGAAGCGCGAAGAAGGCCCTTCCGACGGCTGGTACAAGAAGGCCCGCATGGCCCGCCAGGAACCCGACGCCGACCGCGACTACCCGGTCAACGCCGACATGGGCCGCTGGCTGATCCGCGAGCTGTGCGACCGCGACTTCGACATCACGGCCATGGACGGGCTCGAGCGCGGCCAGTTCGAAGGCCATGCGTTCTCGTTCATCCACCGGCGCTACCTGCAGGGGCTGGACCTGCCGGTGGTGCCCGTCATCGTCAACACCTTCGACCCGCCCAACCAGCCCACGCCGCGCCGCTGCATCCAGCTTGGCGCCGCGCTGCGCGAGCTGATCGCCGCTTATCCCGAAGACCTGCGCGTGGGCGTGCTGGCCTCGGGCGGCCTGAGCCACTTCGTGGTGGATGCCGAGCTCGATAACGCGATCATCGACGCCATTCGCAGGAAGGACACCGGCTTCCTCGCATCGCTGGACCCGCGCCAGCTCCAGGCGGGCAGCTCGGAGATCCGCAACTGGCTGATCGCCGTCGAGGCGGTGCGCGACCTCGACCTCGAATGGGTTTCCTACGTGCCGGGCTACCGCACGCCTGCAATGACCGGGACCGGGCTGTGCTTTGCGGCCTGGCGTCCCCTCGACTGAACTGCTGAACCGGACCATACAACGATCATGAGTGAGACTGAATCCTACGTACAACGCCTGCGCCGGCTCGACTGCTGCGCGGTGTCAGACGCGCTCGACAAGCTGCAGCTGCCGGGCACCGTGACCGGCCTGCCGCAGCGCTCCGGTGCCGGGCGCATTGCCGGCCGCGCCATTACCGTCAAGCTCGGCACCGGCGCGCCGCCGCCCGGACCGGCGCGCCATCTCGGCTGCACGGCCATTGAGCAGGCCGGCCCGGAGAACATCATCGTCGTCGAGCAGCGCACCGGCGTGGAGGCCGGTAGCTGGGGCGGGCTGCTATCGCTGGGGGCCAAGGTGCGCGGCGTCGCCGGCGTCGTGGCGGATGGTCCGGTGCGCGATATCGATGAAGCGCTCGACTTCGACTTCCCCGTGTTCAGCCGTGCACTGACCGCGTTTACCGCACGCAGTCGCGTGGTTGAGCAGGGCACCAACGTCCCGGTGCAGATCGGCACCGTGACGGTGGAAGAGGGCGACTACGTGGTCGCGGACCGCAGCGCCGTGATCTTCATCGCCGCGCGCGATATCGCACGCGTGCTGGAAACGGCGGAGGCCATCGTGCGCAAGGAGGCCGTGATGGCAAAAGCCATCCAGGGCGGCACGCCCATCGGGGAAGTCATGGGCGGCAACTACGAACACATGCTGAAAGGTTGAAGAAAATGAGCGAACAACAGGACATCAATGTCGCGCGTGCCGGCAAGCTGGACACGGCCACGCTGAGCGACGCGCTGGACAAGCACGGCATTGCCGGCCAGTGCTATCGCATCAAGGCGCGCGGCGAGGGCTTCGTCATGGCGGGTCGCGCCTACACGCTGCAGTACGGCCCGGCATCCAATCCGCCGGGCACCGTGGGCGACTATATCGACGACGTGCCGCCGGGCAGCGTCCTCGTGCTCGACAATGGGGGGCGCGATAACGCCACGGTCTGGGGCGACATCCTCACGGAGATCGCGCACCGCCGGGGCATTGCCGGTACCGTTATCGACGGCGTGTGCCGCGATGTCGCCCTCTGCCGCCAGCTCGGCTACCCCGTGTTCAGCAAGGACCACTGGATGCGCACCGGCAAGGACCGCGTCCAGGTGGAGGCGACCAACGTGGCGGTCAATATCGGCGACGCGCGCGTGCAGCCGGGCGATATCCTGCGCGGCGATGCCGACGGCGTGGTGGTCATTCCTCGCGAGCACGAGGCCGCGGTGCTGGACACCGCCGAACAGATCGAGGCGGCCGAGGAAGCCATCCGTGCCGCCGCGCGCGGCGGCATGCGGCTCGACGAGGCGCGCCGCCAGCATCGTTACCACCAGCTGCAGACTAAGGAGGCATGATGACGCCCGAACATGACGCGGCCAGCACCACAGTGCAGGCATTCGAACGGGTCGACGCCCAGACCGTCGCGGTGGCACGCCTGCTGCCCACGGCCACGCTGCACGAGGCAGGCGGCAAGATCGGCGTGCTGCCGCCGGCCATCAAGCCGGTGGCGCCGGCGTTCCGGCTGTGCGGGCCGGCCCTGACGGTCCACTCGCCGGGCGGCGACAACCTGTGGCTGCACCGGGCCATCGCGCTGGCGCAGCCGGGCGATGTGCTGGTGGTCCATGTCAGCGGCGTGCATGACCACGGCTACTGGGGCGAGATCATGACCACCGCCGCCAAGGCAAAGGGCCTGGGTGGGCTGGTCATCGACGGCTGCGTGCGCGACGGCGTGCTGCTGGAGGAGATCGGCTTCCCGGTGTTCGCACGCGGCCTGTGCATTCGCGGCACCGGCAAGGACTACGGCGCCATCGGCTGGCTCAACGCGCCGGTGCTGATGGACGATGTGCGCGTGGCGGCCGGCGACCTCGTCGTAGGCGACGCCGATGGCGTGGTCGTGGTGCCGCGCGAGCGGGCCCGCGACGTTGTGACCCGCGCGCAGGACCGCGAGGCGACCGAGGCAGCCATCCTGAAGCGTGTGGCGGCCGGCGAGTCGACCATGCGCATCTACGGCTTTCACTGAGCAGGAGGCGACCGCCATGTCCGACGCCTCGCAGGGGGGCTCTCAGGGACTCCCGCCCGAACTGGTGATCGACGGCGCGGTCGCCGTCATTACCTTGCGCCGCCCTGAAGTGGCCAACCGGCTGGAGCCGGAGGATCTCGACCTGCTGTGCGCCCTTCTGGCATCCGTCAATGCCGACCTGTCGGTACGCGTGCTGCGCATCGAGGCGCAGGGCCGCCATTTCTGCAGCGGGTTCAATATCGGGCGGCTGGGCGGCCCGGAGGCTGGTGAGCGCTTCGAGGCCCTTGTCAATGCGGTGGAGCACGCGCGGCCGGTGACGATTGCCGTACTGCACGGTGGCGTCTACGGCGGCGCGACCGATCTCGCGCTCGCATGTGATTTCCGTTTCGGCGCGCCTGCAGTCGACATGCACGTGCCGGCGGCCCGCCTCGGCCTGCTGTTCTACCGCGGCGGACTGGAACGCTACGTCATGCGGCTGGGGCTGGCCGCGGCCAGGCGCGTGATGCTGCTGGCCGAGCGCTTCGACGCCGACGCCATGCTGCGCATCGGCTATCTCGATGGCCTCGAAGCGAGCGTCGACGTGCTGCGCTCGCGTGTGCGCGAAGTCAGCGACACGTTGGCCGGCATGGCGCCGCTGGCACTGCTCGGCATGAAGAAGCACATGAACCGCATCGCGCGCGGCATGCTCGATGCTGACGAGCTGGCGAGCGACATCGCCCGCGCCGATGCCTCGGACGACCTGCGCGAAGGCGCGCTGGCGTGGCGCGAGAAGCGGGCGCCGCGCTTTACCGGACACTGAAACCGACATGACCCCCGACAACTACTTCACCCGCATGCGCCGCGGCGAGGTGCCCCCACCGGCCATCTGTGGCCTGCTTGGCGGCGAGGTCCGCGCCGTCGACACGGAAGCGGGCACGCTCGAAGCCGCCTACCTGGCGAAGGACACCTTCCTGAACCCTGCCGGACAGGTGCAGGGCGGCATGCTCGGCGCGATGCTCGACGACGTGACCGCCATGCTTGTCACCGCCACGCTGGCCGACGGCGAGGCCTGTGCGACGCTGAACCTCAACCTTTCCTATCTCCGGCCCGGCCAGCCGGGGCCGCTGCAAGGGCAGGCGTGGTTGGAGCGGCGCGGCCGCAACGTCTGCAACGTGGTCGGACAGCTCTGGCAGGACGGCCAACTGCTGGCGACCGCCACGGCTACGTGCATGGTGGTGCGGCGAGCCTGAGCGCCACCTTTCCAAACCGAACACCGAACCAGGAATACCCCCCAATGAGCTTCCCTCTGTTTTTCGCCTTCCAGAGGTCTCTTTGTGGTTCGCTTGCCTAGTGTCCTCAGTCGGGAATCGGAGCAGGTCTCCAGCAGCGCTCTCTCAAGCAGGTGTGCGCAACGCAAGATTCAATTGGTCCACGGCCTGTGCCCAGTCTGCATCCTCGTCAAATTCGTCGCGCAGCAAGGCTGCCTGGGCCGGCGTCCAGAATGGCGCCTCCCAAAGATTGATGTCTTGCGGTAGCGGCGAATGCTCCGCAACGAACGCAAGGATGTCCGTTTTGTTGGATGGCAAGCCGAGCTGGGCGAACAGGTCAGAAAACTGATGAAATGGGGTGTCCATGGGAAACGTGCGGGAAGCAGGGTTTTGGCGGATGAAAGTGGCGCCGTAGGACTGTGCTTTTTTACAAGAGCGCGGCGCTCGCGTTAGCGGGCTGTTCTGCCCAGCTATGCATGGCCCGCGCAATCAGCGCGCAAACGGCGAGCGTGCCAGAGACAACGCCCAGTGACGAAGACGTGTGGGCGTGTGCATTAAAGCCGGTAAGGAATGCAAACGCCGCCATTTCCCACTTCGTGGCGATCTTCTTGTCGTGTGTCATTTTTCAGTGAGCCGTGGCGGCGTTGCAGTCGAAGGTTGTATAGCGCCGAAAACTACAGAAAGCTTTCGGCGCAGACTGGAGGTGTTTAGTTCTCGATCACCGGCGCATGCACGGGCGCAATCGACTCGTGTGTGGTTGCAGTACGTTGCGCGGCCTTGTGGACCATCGTGTAGGCGTAGTCCAAGCCCCAGATGGCCTTTGGCGTGCAGTCGACCTGAAATTTGGCTTTCCACATGATTTCTATCCAAAAAATTTGATCCAGCGATTTGAGTTTTGTCTGGCGGCGCAGATTCGCTTATTTGCGCAGCCATGCTGTCCATGTGCAGAACTATACCGATTGCCAGGTCCCAGAGAGCGGACTGTCACTGCCATAGTTATTCAAAATAATTGAATATCGCTCGTCGAGACGCGAGAGAACTCTGGCCTAGTGGGTCCATCGCCCTTGGAAGAAGCGCCACATATTTCCGCGGCCCCGAGCGTCATCGTCTTGTAAGTGCGTACCTTGTTCAGGTCGCTGGGTGAGCAGCCGTTTGTTGAAAATCGCCGCGCGACCGACCGACATCGCGCGAAGAATAGGGAGCACTCCTTCAGGTCACCATGAATGGCAAGGCACTGCGTGAAGACGGGAGGATGGCCAGAGTAGCCACCGAGGAAGTGCAACCGACCACCGGCGATGCGCCGCGTCGAGAGCGTCGAAGTAGAGACCGCAGAGCAGTGGGAAGGCCCCTTACCGCAGGAACAGGCCGCGGTGGCATGCTGTCCTTCGGTCGCCCTCAGGCGACAGATCCGCGCTGGGGGAGATACCGTGCGAATGGTGTGGGAGTGCTTGTCCCTATTTGCAACACACGCGGGGCGCTGATGTGCGCCGGATGTGCTCCGGGTCGGCGGCGATGGTGTGCCGGGTGTCGGCGGCGGCGATCACGAACAACGGCGCGTGCATTGTCACCGGCTCGTCTACAAGGCTCTCAGTGCGCGGCAAAGGAGGTGAGCGGCGCGAACCGCCAGGTCGAAAGACGGGTCACGCGCCAGCTCGCGACCGGCCACGCAAATGATCCAGTCCCCCTTTTTGCGTTCGCAGTTCATAGTCTGCTCCTCCATCTGATCTGAGAACCAGCGCCACAATGTCGCGTCTTGTTCATTGGCATGGGCCGCTGCTTGGAGCTGGACCATCTTTAAGCAGATGTTGCCATTCATGGAATCTCCGTGTTTGCTCATCCCGTGTCTGTCTCAAGTGCCGGCCTCGCGCAGCCAAATGTTGACTTGGGGCTTGCGTACTTTATTCGGATGAGTCCACAGTTTCCATCGTCTTCTGGTATGACTGGCCTACACGCTTGGCGCGTCCGTGAAAGGACTGGCGCATAAGTGCTTGACGTTGCCCCCGGCTACATGAAATCGGACCACCCACGGAAGCAAACTTCATCGGACGATGTCAGAGCAGTTATCGAGGCCTTGGGCTACCGCAAGACGTGCGATTCGATAAACGTCCGGCTAACGTCTAATTTGCGGGGGGAGGATCCGGCTGCAGCCTCGACAGCTTAGAACCGCAACCATAGCGTAGGGCCGGCATCGGGCAGCGTGCAGAGGACGAAGGTCATGAAAGGACGCCTCATCGATCCACTGCACGACACACTCACGATGGAGTAGAGTCAGTCTTGCGAGGACGTAATGCTTTTTCAATGCATGGGATCATGTCCGTGTCCTGGAAGGGCTTGTAAAGGACGCACGTCGCACCCAATGCCATGGCACGCTGATCGAATCCCTCATGCGCAAATGCAGTCATGAAAATGACAGGCATATCGAGATTGCGTGCGCGCAGGGCCTCTATCAAAGCGAAGCCGTCCATGCCGGGCATTTTCGCGTCTGTGATCACGCAGGACAGGCAAGGCAGCGAAGTGCACCGCAGTAGCTCTTGACCGCCTCCGAACAATTGCACGCCAAGATCGAGCGAACGCAGCAGCCCCCCCATGGCATTTCGGACGGCGACATCGTCGTCAACTATTGCGATCGTGGGGCGAGCTATCACACTGACCCCTTGTATGCGCGTTGAGCGCTGGCAATGCTCTGCTGGAAGAGTAACGCCACACCGGTACACACCCTATCATACGAAGGTATTGCCGATTCCTCGGGTGCACGTCCCACGCTACGTTGCGATGAAGTCACGCTGGCCAGGAAAATCAGTCCCCCCGCGATAGTGAGCCAGCCAGCCATTCCGTCCGATTCATACCAAGGTATTACATGCATAGCTGCTTCGAAATGGCGCCGCATATTCAAAAGTCCATGTAGGTGCGGGCGGCGCCGGGACCGTTTGATGATTGATGGTAGACGGCGCTATTTTGATTGTCGATGCTGCTGTAGAAGGGGAGCAGCGTAGCGCCCTTAGCCAGCAGTCGGCCTGCTTGCCCGCAGTGACGCGTTATCTTGCTGAAATGCTCGAAGGCACGAGACTTTGCTTGCCTTGGTGCCGCCAGTAGCTCGATCGCAGACCGCAGGCGAGTGCCGGTCTTGCTCGTACCGACTCAAGGTCCCGCTGCCGTCCTGAGCAGGGACAGCGGTGGATCGGGCAGCTTACTTCAGGCAGTTCACTGCACGCCGGATTCCTTCACCATAGGAATCAGACATCCTGCAGCAGCATCGGCCCGCGCGGACCGGCGGTCTGGGAGTTCTGATTGTCAGTGACCGGTGCGCCCGCAGCCGTGGTGAGAGTGTCTCTGTTCATCGTGATTCTTCTTGTTGGTGAAGGAGATTGGGGGGACCTTCGTGCCGGAAATCAGTACACGGATGCGAAACCAGAGGAGGCAGACGATGAGTCACCCCTCTCCGCGCAGGACTGTCCTCAGCACAGTGCACTGCTCCGGCTACACGGGACCTGGCTACGGCCAACCCGAACTCCGGGCCCGCACAGCAAGGTGACCGGACAGGCTTCCAAACGCCGATTCAGGTCAATGTCAGTTGCAGCGTGTCGTGATCCCGCAAAACTAGGAGAGATTAATTGGCGATGCAGGCTGTGGCCATTGTCTGTTCGTATTAGCTGGCTGGGTCTTCGGCCTGGTCGCGGACTTTGGAATGCTGTTTGCTCAGCTCGGCACTGGCAGCGGCGATGTGAGATCGGTGAACCGCAGGAAGGCGAGGGCGTCTCGAACTCACTCGTCTGCCAATTCACTTCTGAAGGCTGTTTGCGCCATTGCGCCAAGTCAAGAGACTGAGCGCCGTCAGCAACACGGCTGGCAGCATTACACACCAGATCGAAAGCATCGAATAGCCAAGGGCGCCGAGAGCGGCGCCCGATGCGAAACCCGCGAGCGCCGGTACCATCTTTTTGAGCCGAGCGCGTATGGCTTTGCGTTCCGCCTCAGATGCGGATGGCAGGTCCACCAGGTCAATGATAATTTGCGTGGTATTTCCCGTCATGATCGTAGTGGGGCCAAGGTCTGACAAAGACGTCCTGGACAGTGAGTTCTGAATACCCATGGCCACTACGGCAAGCATGCCGGCGCCGATGGCCGCCGGCGTACCCGGATCGGAAATGGGAGAGGCGTGGAGCCCGGCAATTATGAAGAGAACCAGCGCCACAGCCTCGGCAAATAGCAACAGCGAGGGTGCCGATGGTTTGTCCCGTACGATGCGTGACTCGGTCAGCCTGGCGGCCGCAACCGCCAAGGCAAAAGTCGGCAGCGCAAGCAGTTTGGCGAGCAGGCCGGTCGAATCACTGGCGATGTCGACGCCGATCATCACGAAGTTTCCTGTCACGTGTGCCGTAAATAGGCCGAATAGTGAAATGAACCCGACCACGTCTACATAGCCTGCGACGAAGGCCAGGATGCAGCCGAACGCCGGTCCCGAAAGATCAGCGCGGCGGCCCGTGTCGGGAAGCTGTGCGGGTGTCAATGCGGTCTCCCACGAAGATTGGTCGGCTGACGGTCAGAAGCTGTGCCGCATCGCAATGGCGAACGTCTGCGGGTCGGCGCCAGCCTTGATGCCGATGTTGTTGATGGCGAAGTCATAGCTCGCGTTGCTGCGGTTGTTGATGCGGCTGTAGTAAGCGTATAGCGCGGTTCGTTTGGAAAGGGGATAGTCATAGCCGACCGTTACCTGAAATGCGCCGGTTTCCGAACCACTGCGGACGGATCCAATCGTCTCCGTAGCCGCACCGGTGCCATTGCCGACAAAGGCGAAGCCGGCGCGTATGCTACCGGTGCCAAGCTGCTGTATCAGCGAGACATAGTAGCCATTGCGCGTAAGGTCTCCAGTGGCGGTGCGATAGTGCAGGCGTTCATACAAGGCACTGATGTGCGTCGACGGGAACTGGTAGGAAACTCCAGCCTTTATTGCGTCGTCGTTGCGTCCGCTGGTCTGATAGTGCTGGTGGATTTCATAGGCAAGCGTCAGGTTCAAGTTGCCATGGTCATAGGCGGTGGCAAAGGAATACAGCGCGGGATTGCGCGGCACCGTTGTCTTTTCTTCCGGCAATCCCCAGGCGATGGCGCCGCTCAAGCCGTGCCACGTCGGCGACTGGTAGTGCAACGAGTTCTTCTGCCGTCGATCAAATGAGCTGGTGTTCTGGACATTGTCGCTGGTAGACGCAGCGCCATTGCCTATCAGCGCCATGTAACCCGCAGTGGTGGGGTAATACGGGTCGTAGCTCTTGGTTGCACTTGTGTATGGCGTGTCCCAGTTGCCCATGAAGAGGGTGCCGTACGGGCTCTGAAGGCCGAGCCGGGTATCTCGCGCGGCGATTTGCCCCGTGCCGTTGTCAATCGACAGGGCGCTTTCGATTTGCCAGATCGCCTTGATTCCATTGGCCAATTGCTCCTCGCCCCGCATGCCGAACACAGAGCGGTTATTCGTGAGGCGCGCCGTATTGCCTGATCTGGTGCCGTCGGTTGCGGTGGTCACGGTCACATACTCGATTGCTGTGTTCAGCCGGCCATAGATCGCGACGTTGTTGTCCGCCACGGCAGGTGCCGCGGCCGCGGACAAAGACGCTGCCAGGGCGATGTGAATGCGCCGGGGCGCGATTGCGTTAGTACAGCTGGTAGGTGCTTCGGGCTGCTTTCGGGAACGACTCATGCTGTTACTGGTTCCCTTCCTTGCTACGCGCGGGGAGGGGTGCCGACGGTTGAACGGTCGTGTCCGCATTGGGCGGTGTACCCGTAATCTTCGGGACGCATTCGCCGCGGAACCATGCAATGGTGACTGGCTCGCCCGCCAGCATGCGCTTGACCGGCGGCACAACCTGCTCGCCAATCAGCATGCCTAGCAGCCCGATCAAAGCAATTGCGGGCGGCGCAGGCGAGCGGACCTGCATCAATGCATAGATGATGCCGACCAGGATGCCGGCGCCAAGGGAGATGAGATAGAGCTTCATATGAGACAAGGTTGGAGAGGGGGAAAATCGGTGCGGCGCTACGCCGGCGGCAGGCCCAGTCCGAGCAGGTGTCGCACCTGCGGCGGCTTGGCGCCGACGTGGAAACCTGCCACGTCGCGTTGCAGATCGGCATCGGCATTGGGCACCCGCTGGTGCTGGCGCAAATGCTCGGCCCAGGACTCGACCAGGAACCACTCGGTCAGTAGTTCGGGGTTGGCCGGGTCTTCCATCACGCCCCAGCTGAACGCGCCGTCACGCAGACGCTCTTCCGACAGCTTGTGCACCGCGTGCAGGAACGCATCGCGGTTGGCGGGCGGGATGCAATATTCAATCAGGATCATCACCGGACCACGGTCGTGCGCGATCTCGCCGGCCATCTCCGGTTCGGGCCAGTGACGTGCGGGACCGAGGTCTTCTTCGCCGCGCGGCAGCCGCATGCGGTTGAGGATCAGGGCGGTAACGACCAGTCCCGCCGCGGCAATCAGCAACGCGTGCGGCGTCCCCAGTGCCTGCGCCACGAAGCCCCAGAGCAGGCTGCCGCCAGCCAGCGCGCCGTTGAACACCATCTGGTACACCGCCAGCGCGCGACCACGCACCCAGTTCGGCAGGATCGCCTGCGCCGCGCCGCCGAGCGTGGTCAGCGCCATGATCCACGCGGCGCCGAGCAGCAACAGTAGCGGCAATGCCAGCCATATGGGTGGTGCGCTCGACAGCGCCGCCATGACGACCGCCGTGACGATCGCGGACAACAGCACCATGCCATCTGCATCGAGCCGCTGCTGCAGCCTGGACATCGTCAGCGCGCCAAGGATCGCGCCAGCGCCCACTGCGCCCAGCAACACACCATAGAGGCTGGCACCGCCATGCAACAGTTGACGGGCCACCAGCGGCAACAACGCCCATACGCCGCTGCCGAAGGCAAAATGCACGGCGGCGCGCGCCAATACTACGTGCAGCTTGCTATGCGCGCGCGTGAAGCGTAAGCCTGCGCGGAAAGCGCTGAAGAAGTGCTCGCGCAGCGGATCGCTTGGTTGTTCGGGACGCTTCCACCAGATCAGCGCGGCGACGACGAACACATAGCTGACCAGGTCTGCGCTATACGTGGCAGCCGCGCCGAATGCCGCGAGCAGCAGACCCCCGGTAGCCGGTCCAATCGCACGGGCGACATTCACGCCCAGCGAGTTCAGTGCCACGGCCTGTCGCAGCGTGCTCGGCGGCACGAGTTCGGGCACGATCGACTGCCACGTCGGCCCCATCATCGCCGCACCTACACCGCCGACGAACGCCAGTGCAATCAGGATTTCGATTGTCAGCGCCTGGCGCCACGCCAGCAGCATCAGCGTGCCGCTGACCATGGCCAGTCCGATCTGGATCACAATCAGGAAGCGGCGCCGGTCGAGGATGTCGGAGAGCACACCGGCCGGAATCGCAAGCAGGAAAATGGGGAGCGTGGCGGCCGCCTGGATCGTGGCGACCGCTGCCGGTGAAGTGGAAAGATCGGTTGCCAGCCATGCGCTGGCCACATCGCGCATGAAGCTGCCGATGTTACCGAGGATCGTGGCCACCCACAGTACCGCAAACGTGGGTTGGGCCAGCGGGGCAAACGTGCCGCCCGATGCAGGCTTGGCCGCCGGGATGGCAGTTTGCGTCATGGTTGTCTCCGCGTGCGAAGGTCATCCCACGCCACTAGCAGGAATCCACCCACCAGGCCCAAATGTTCGAAGAACGCGTTAGCCATCATGAACTGCGCCTCGGGCGGTGCGCTCCAAAACCGGTTGGCCAGGAACGTGGCCATCAGCGTGAACGCCGCGAGCGCCAGTGCGCCGAGCCAGCGCCAGAAGCCGGTCAGGATCATTGCCGACGCACCAAGCTCCAGCGCAATCGTCGCCGCAGCCAGCGGCACGGCGGGCGACAGGCCGAAGTGCTGCATCTCTGCCACTGCGCTGGAGAAGTCGAACAGCTTGACCAATCCGCCCTGCAGGTAGGCTGCGCACAGCAACAGCAGGGCGATCCAGCGCAGCCAGCGTGGCAGCCGGTGCATGTTGTTGCCGGCCGTGGCTAGCGGGGGCGTCGAGATGGCCATGGCCGCTCTCCGATGTGGTCGACGTGGATCAGAATGCCCAGCACGAGCAGCCCAGCGCGCCCCAGAACGTGCTTTCGTCCGACGTCGGCACGCTCGAGGTCCACGCATTGGCATGCGCATGGCCATGCACGCCGCACGAACTGGCGCAGCCGCACGCGGTGTTCAGCGCCAGCGCGCGCGCCTGGGCCTGCGGGCGCGGCTGGTACTGGCTGCCGTGACGGGCCGGTGACCAGTCGGGCATCGCGGGCGGGATGTCGGGCGAATGCTTGCCGAATTCGCTGTCGCCATAGACCACTTTGCCGCCGAGCACGGTCAGCACCGACGTGATGTCCTGGATGTCGTCGCCCGGCACCGAGAAGTAGTCGGCCGACAACACGGCCAGGTCGGCCAGCTGGCCCACCTTGATCTGGCCCTTCTTGCCCACTTCGGATGAGAACCACGTGTTGGCCTCAGTCCACAGGCGCAGCGCCGTTTCGCGATCGAGCAGGTTGGCCTGTGGATACATCGACATGCCGCCGACGGTCTTGCCCGTGGTCAGCCAGTACAGCGAGACCCACGGGTTGTACGAGGCCACGCGTGTGGCGTCGGTGCCGGCGCCGACCTTCACACCTCTTTCCAGCATCTTCTTGACCGGCGGCGTGGCTTCGGCAGCGCGTGCGCCATAGCGCTCGACAAAGTACTCGCCCTGGTAGGCCATGCGGTGCTGCACCGCGATGCCGCCACCGAGCGCCGCGATGCGGTCGATATTGCGGTCGGAAATAGTCTCGGCGTGATCGAAGAACCAGTTCAGGCCGTTGAACGGGATGTCCTTGGCGACCTTCTCGTAGACGTCGAGCGCGCGCGTGATGGTCTGATCATAGGTCGCATGCAGGCGCCACGGCCAGCGCTTTTCGGCCAGCAGGCGGATCACCGGCTCCAGGTCGGCTTCCATCGACGGCGCCATGTCGGGGCGCTCGACACGGAAGTCCTCGAAGTCTGCCGCCGTGTAGACCAGCATTTCGCCGGCGCCATTGTGGCGATAGAGGTCATCGCCCTGGCCTGGCTTCACGGTCGACGTCCAGGTCTTGAAGTCGCTCAGCTCTTCCTTGGGCTTCTGCGTGAACAGGTTGTAGGCCAGGCGCACCGTGAGGTGGCCTTCCTTGTGCAGCTCCTCGATGATGTTGTAGTCCTCGGGGTAGTTCTGGTAGCCGCCGCCGGCGTCGATCACGCCGGTCACGCCAAGGCGGTTCACCTCGCGCATGAAATGGCGCGTCGAGTTCTTCTGATACTCGGGCGGCAGCTTCGGACCCTTGGCCAGCGTGGCGTAGAGGATGGTCGCATTGGGCTTGGCCAGCAGCAGCCCGGTGGGATTGCCGCGCGCGTCGCGCACGATCTCGCCGCCCGGAGGGTTCGGCGTGTCCTTCTGGTAGCCTACTGCGCGCAGCGCGGCGCCGTTCAGAATGGCGCGGTCATAGAGGTGCAGGATGAATACCGGGGTATCGGGCGCCACGGCGTTCAGTTCCTCGATGGTTGGCAAGCGTTTTTCCACGAACTGGTGTTCCGTGAACCCGCCGACCACGCGCACCCATTGTGGGGCGGGCGTGCGCGCCACCTGTTCCTTGAGCATGCGCATCGCATCGGCCAGCGAACGCACACCGTCCCAGCGCAACTCCATGTTGTAGTTCAGGCCGCCGCGGATGATATGCATGTGGCTGTCGATCAGCCCGGGAATGGCCCGCCGGCCGTTCAGGTCGATCACCCTGGTCTGCGTTCCCGCCAGCTTCATGAGGTCCTGGCGCGTACCCACCCCGACGAAGCGGCCGTCCTGGATGGCCACGGCATCGGCCTGCGGATTGGCACGGTCGAGCGTGGCGAACTTGCCGTTGACGAAAATGAGGTCGGGAGTCAGGTTCGGTGACATGGCGAATAGTTCCGAAGAGGCTGCCGCACCGAGGGCGGCAGCCGAGGCGATGAAGTGCCGGCGGGTAATGGACATATCGGCTTATGCGTTCAGGAAGGCCAGCAGGTCGGCATTGACCTGGTCGGCGTTGATCACGCACATGCCGTGCGACGCACCCGGATATACCTTGAGCGTGGCGTTCTTGACGATCTTGGCCGACAGGCGGGCCGAATTGTCGATAGGTACGATCTGGTCGTCGTCACCGTGCAGGATCAGCGTCGGCACGGTGATTTTCTTCAGGTCCTCGGTGTAGTCCACTTCCGAGAACTCCTTGATGCAGGCGTACTGGCCGAGGATGCCGCCGGCCATGCCCTGCGCCCAGAACGCATCGATCGTGCCTTGCGAAACCTTGGCGCCCGGACGGTTGAAGCCGAAGAACGGTGTGGTCAGGTCCTTGTAAAATTGCGAGCGGTTTTCCGCCACGCCCTTGCGGATGCCGTCGAACACTTCGATCGGCAGGCCGTTCGGATTGGCCGCGGTCTTGAGCATGATAGGCGGCACCGCGCCGATCAGCACCGCCTTGGCCACGCGCTTCGTGCCATGACGACCGAGGTAGTGCGCCACTTCGCCGCCACCGGTGGAGTGGCCGACCAGCGTTGCGCCCTTGATGTCGAGGGCGTCCAGCAGCGCAGCCAGGTCGTCGGCGTAGGTGTCCATGTTGTTGCCCTGCGCGGGCTGGTCCGAGCGGCCATGGCCGCGACGGTCATGGGCGATCACCCGGAATCCCTTCTGGACCAGAAAGAGCATCTGGGCGTCCCAGGCGTCGGCATTAAGCGGCCAGCCGTGCGAGAACACCACCGGGATGCCCGTGCCCCAGTCCTTGTAGAAGATGCGCGTGCCGTCTTTGGTCGTGACGTAGTGGCCCAGCTTCGTGGCGCGGCTGCTGGCCGACACGGCTTGCGCAGCCGTGGGCGTCAGTGCGGCCAGCGACGCCACCGATGCGGCCGCGGCGCCAACGGTGCTACCTACCAGCAGTTGCCGGCGCGATGCATCGATGTTGTGACCTTGTTCCTGGGTGTGTTCTATTTGCATGATTAGGGCTAGCTGAAAGTTAGCTCGGAATCCTGGATAAATCAGATCGCTGGTTGCATCGGCCTATGCACGGAAATCGTGCGTAGGCCGAAGACAATCTTCTTCTTGATCAGCTGTTTAGCGTGCGGGCACCGGGGCGATGGATTCGTGCCCCGTAGCCGTGCGCTGGGCGGCCTTGTGGACCATCGTGTAGGCGTAGTCGACACCCATGCCATAGGCGCCCGAGTGTTCCTTCACCAGCTTCATTACGGCGTCATAGGTGTCGCGGTGGGCCCAGTCGCGTTGCCATTCGAGCAGCACCTGCTGCCAGGTCACCGGCACCACGCCGGCCTGGACCATGCGTTGCATGGCGTAGTCGTGGGCTTCCTTGCTGGTGCCGCCCGAAGCGTCGGCGACCATGTAGATCTCGTAGTTGCCTTCAAGCATGGCGCACAGCGCGAAGGTGGTGTTGCAGACCTCGGTCCACAGGCCGGCCACGATCACCTTGTTGCGGCCGTTGGCCTTGAGCGCATCGCGCACCTTCTGGTCGTCCCACGAGTTCATCGAGGTGCGCTCCAGCGTCTTCTGGTCCGGGAACACGTCGAGCAGTTCCGGATAGGTGAAGCCCGAGAACGACTCGCTCTCGACGGTGGTGATCGTCGTCGGGATATTGAAGAGCTTTGCCGCCTTGGCCAGGCCGACGACGTTGTTCTTCATCGCCTGGCGGTCCATCGACTGGACGCCGAAAGCCATCTGCGGCTGATGGTCGATGAAAATCAGCTGGCTGTTCTGCGGGGTGAGGACTTCAAGCTTGGGGTTCGACATTGCGTTGCTCCTGTTTGGGGGGGGCGAGAGTGAGGCTGCCGTGGCATCACCGCCGGGGCAGAGCCGCGTCGGGGCGGCTTGGCATAAGGGCCGCGACCGGCGTTCGTGTCCGGAGCGCAACCTGAGGGAAGAATAGTCGGCGCTGTCGGCCGTCGCTATCGTCGAATCGTATTAGGCGTCCGCAGCCTTGGTTTCATCGTGAAGCCGCCCGGCTGTGCTACAGGAAATAGGAAGTGGCTTCGCCAACCCTTGCGGCGTAGGAAGGCATTGGGGCTGCGTGCGGGTTCGATGTGCGTTAGCCTGCAAACTGGCCGGCTGGGGCAGCCGCCAAGAGTCACACTGAACTAACCCCATGGTATAAGTAGTCCAAGATCCCGGTTGTGTGATGTAATGGAGAGTTTTGCGGGGTCAAGTCATGGTGGCGGGAGTGGGCCTGCCCAGGCCTCGCGCACCGATTGGTGCACTGGAGATAGACTGTGACAATCAACAGCTTCGTAACCGCGGACACCAGTGCGAGTGATGAAGCGATGGTGCTGATCGTTGATGACGACGCGATGCTTCGCGGCGCGTTGGAGAACCTCTTCCGATCAGTCGGGATGCGCGTCGCACTGTTCGCATCCGCTGCCGAACTGCTAGCATTCGCGTTCCCGGACGCGCCCACTTGCCTTCTGCTCGATGTCAGGCTCCGCGGGCAGAGTGGCCTGGACCTACAGACTCGGCTGTCCCAAATGGGCATCCAGGTCCCAATCATTTTTATGACTGGTTTCGGCGACATCCCCATGACCGTTGCCGCTATGAAGGCTGGCGCTGAGGATTTTTTGGCGAAGCCATTCCGCGAGCAGGACCTGCTCGATGCCGTGGCGGCCGCCTTGCAAAAGGATCAGCATCGCCGCCAAGGCATGCGTAAGCTGGATGAACTGCGAGCCAGCTACCAGAGCCTGACGCCGCGTGAGGCCGAGGTCATGCGCATGGTGGTGGCCGGTCTGCTGAACAAGCAGATCGCCAGCGAGCTTAGTATCAGCGAGGTCACCGTGAAAATTCATCGCGGCCAGGCCATGCGCAAGATGAAGGCGCGCAGCCTTGCCGAGCTTGTATTGATGGCACAGCAGCTCGGCATTTGCGAGTCGCCGCTTTGAGTCCCTGTAGCCTCCCGCCGTCGGCGGGAGGCATCTAGTGTCCTGTTCCGCAAATACCTTGCCATGAAATCGCCCAGTTGCCCGCCATGCGTCGTTGCTCGTCGTTGCCATAGCTACGGCTATGGCGCCTCCTCGCGCCTAGCCTGACGAGCAACTGGACGATTTCATTTTGGCAAGTTACTTGCGGAGCAGGACACTAGTCCTGAGGCGGCAGGGTGAACTGAAACACGGCCCCGCAAGGCACATTGGGGCTCGCCCACAGCCGCCCTCCGTGTGCCTCGACGATCAACCGGCAGATCGCCAGGCCCATGCCCAGACCCTCCGCCTTGGTAGTGAAGAAGGTCTGGAAAACCCGCTCCAGATCTTGCGGCTCCAGCCCGATGCCGGCATCCTGAACGGCAACCATCACAGCCCCCGATGCGTCGAGGCGCGACCGAATCAGCAGTTCCCGCGGCCGCTCTGCCACCTCTTTCATTGCCTCGATGCTATTCATCATCAGGTTCAGGAGCACCTGCTGCAACTGCACCCGGTCACCCACAACCGGCGGCATGTCAGGCGCCAGCTCCGTCCGGAGCAGGACTTGATGGCGGCCTACCTCTCCCCGGATGAGGGCAATCGTGTCTTCGATAAGGGTGTTCATGTCAAGGCGCGCCGTGACGGCGGCCGTCTTCTTAAGCAGCGCGCGCATGCCTCCAATCACTGCGCCAGCCCGATGGCCACCCTGAACGATGCGCCCCAACGTCTCTCGCACCTCGGCGAGATCGGGCGGCTGGCGAGCGAGCCAGCGCAGCGCCGCATTGGCGTTGGTGACGATGGCGGCCAACGGCTGGTTGACCTCGTGAGCGATCGAGGCGGTCAGCGCGTTCAACGTCGTCACGCGGGTAACGTGTGCCAGTTCGGCCTGTGCCTGGTGCAGCGCCTCCTCGGCGCGCTTGCGCTCGGTTAGATCAAGTATGTAGGAGACACCTTGGTCCCCACCCTCTTCGAATGTCGCGCACCCTAGCAGGACGAGCACGCGGCTTCCATCTTTGCGGAAGAACTCCTTTTCGAAAGGCGGCAAGGTCCCGCTGATCCGAAGGTCCTGGAGCAACCGTGCGTCACGCTCGCGCCAGTCCGGGGGCGTCAGGTCCGTCCAGCGCAAGGGGGCCGAGGCGAGGTCCTCGCGGTCGTAGCCCAGCATGCGGAGGAACGCGTCATTGGCCTCGAGGATTCGGCCGTCCAGGTGCCAGATGCAGATCCCGATGATGTTGGCCTCAACCAGGCGCTGGATCTTCGCTTCGCGCTGTGCGAGATCCCGATACAAACAAGTAATCTCCAGGGCGATCGCGGCCTGCGAGGCGAGCAACTTCAGCACGGCGGTTCGGCTCGGCGCGAAGACGCGTGGCGAGAGGTTGTTTTCGAGGTAGAGCACCCCGATGAGCTTGGCCTGTGTGAGCAATGGCAGGCAGAGAATCGATCGGGCATGATGCTGCAGAATGTACGGATCGGCGGCAAATGGGTTCTGTGTCGCGGCATCGTCGAGAATGATGTTCTCGCGGGTGCGCAAGACATAGTGGAGCATCGATACCGGCAGCGCAGTCGCCGTCACGCTCTCGTCGCGGAGCTGCACCGTGACAATATCGCCACCGGTCGTGGCCTCTGCTGCGATGCGCTGCTCGGCCCCTCGGGGCAGGATCAGCAGTCCCCGTTCCGCGCCGGCCTGTTCAATCGCGGTGCGCATGAGTGTGTCGAGTAATTTGTCCAGGACGATCTCGCCGGACACAGCTTGCGACACGGCAATCACGGTGGCGAGGTCCAGGTGTTCGACCGGCGCCCCGATCGTCGTCGGTGCGGGTGCTCGCTCTTGCCCCGAGAGGCGCGGATACAACGCATCGAGTTGCCGTACCTTACCGCCGGCGCCCCAGCGAAGATAACCATGGCGGGCATCCTGCATATACACGCGGGCAACCTTTTCAAAGCCACGCGCGGCATAGAATCGCGCAGCCAACTCGTTGGCGAGTGCCTGGTTATGGATGAAATCACTGTCCTGCGCGGAGCGGATGGCCTGCTCGTAGAGCCCCATTGCATCAACTTCGCGCCCATCGAGGCGGGCGATTTCCGCGCCAACCAATGCGGCTCTGTTCTCGAAATTCTCCGGACAATGCTCGGACCAGATAAGGAGCTGGCGATGATGTGCGGCCAATGCCTCCAGGTGCTGGGTCCGTTCTGGCGCGGCGGCCGTGCCGCAGCATGCGGCCCGCGCCAACGCTGCGTAGAAGTGATATTCCGCCTGCTCGAAGAACGATGGCGATGTCCAGAGGAGACGTTCTGCCCTGTCCGCCGCCTTTATGGCGGTTGCGTGGTCGTCGGCGAGGAAGCGTGCCTGCAGTTTTCGGATCCAGTACCAACAGGTGGCGAGGGCGGAGCCCGGAGCCTCATCCAGATACCGCTCAAACTGTTCCTCGTTGAAATCATCATCATCAAAGACGCCGAAGACCGGGGTCAGGCCGCGCAGAGTTCGCGCTAGCTGGAGCTGGGGGGTAACCCGGTCGACGGCGAGACCGAACCTCGCCCGGCGCGCGAAGCCGATCGCGGCCTCGGCTTCGTTCTGCACCTCGGCGAGCGGATCGCCGCAGGCGAGCAGCTGCGTAATGAGGTTGTTGCGCGCGAAGGACGCGTAGGTAAGGTCACCAAGCTTGCTGGCCACGTCGAAAGCGCGCCGCACCAGGCTGCGCGCGGCACGGATGGGTTGCGTCCATTGCATCACGTGGCCGCCGAAAGCCTGGTAGACACGGGCCCTGAAGCGGTTCAGCCCGCGCTGCTCGACCAGGTTCAGGCCGAGCTGGCCGAAGCGGAATGCCGCCTTGTAGTCGCCGGACCGGGGCCCCAGGAGCATGCCGAGCCAGGTATAGGCGAGGCACGACGCGTCGCTGTTGCCATGCTCGAGGCTGAGGTTTGCCATCCGTCCAATGATGAGCGAGCCCAGGTTCACGTCGGTGTACCAGGCCGGCAGCATTAGCGCGGTCAGG
This sequence comes from Cupriavidus lacunae, assembly GCF_003353055.1. Taxonomy (GTDB): domain Bacteria; phylum Pseudomonadota; class Gammaproteobacteria; order Burkholderiales; family Burkholderiaceae; genus Cupriavidus; species Cupriavidus lacunae. The sequence goes on along the minus strand of NZ_QKWJ01000016.1, from coordinate 87,541 downwards.
ACATCCATTGTCTCGCACGCGACCGCATTGGTCATCATCGGCAGGTCGAGCAGCGCCTCGATCGGGCGGTCGCCAAGTTGCCGCCACATCCGATCGTATTCCTGCAGAACCTCCTCATCTGTCGGGTGTGCCGAACAATGGACGCCGGCCCGGTGCAGGTAGTCGAGGCCCACCTCGACGGCGCGCTCGCGCTGGCCGAGGGCCAGAAACAGCTCCAGCCGCAGCTGGGTGACGGAGGCCAGATCGGGCAGGTTGGCGGCACGGCACGCAAGCTCGGCCAGGCGCGCGTCCGCCGCAGCCGACGCGCCGGTCAGAAATTCGCATTCGGCGAGATGGAACTCGAGCGCGAAAGCAAATTTTGGCCGGTGCTTCCAGGCGTCCCCCTGCACGAGCGCTGCACCGGCGGTGAGATAGGTCAGCGCCGAGGCGTAGGCCGTGGACGCTTTGGCGCGCTGGCCGGCGAGCAGATTCAGCTCGGCCACTTGCTCCCGCTCCTCGGCCGCGGTGATAAGGTCGGCGCCACGGTTGAGCTGGCCGACGATCTCGAAGACACGCTCAGCTATTGCCTCAGGCGGCGTGCCCGCAGCGAGCCGTCTGCCAATAGCGAGGTGCGCTGCCGGCCGCGCGCCTTCAGGAATCAGGGCGTAGGCCGCCTCCTGGATACGATCGTGCAGGAATCGGTAGATATTTCCCAAACGCAACACAAGTCCGGCGCGTACCGCCGGCCACAGAGCCGCGTCCAGCTCCGCCTCGCTGGCATCCTGGACCATGGCCAGGATAGCGATCGCCGCGTCATTACCGAGACACGCCAACTGCTTCAGGGCGTTACGGGTCGCCGCGGGAAGGCGCCTCAGCTTGGCGAGCATGAGATCGACCACATTGTCGGTGAAGCCCTTGGCCCGAATCTGCTCAAGGTCCCAGGACCAGCGCGCGCCACGATGATCGAAAACGAGCAGCCCCTCTTCGGTCAGGGCGGTAAGGAACTGGATGGCGAAAAATGGGTTACCGCCAGTCTTCTCCTGCACCAGGCGGGCCAGAGGTGCGGCGTCCCCAGGTGCGCAATGCAAGGCATCGACGATGAGTCTGCTTACATCGTCGAACCCAAGGGGGGAAAGTGCGATGTCATTTACCCGCCCCCCGGCCTGGCGGATTGCCGGCAATCGCAGTAGCAACGGATGTCCGGGCTTGACGTCGTCATTCCGATAGGCTCCGATAAGCAGCACGTGGCGTACCTCCGGCTGGGTCGCCAGATACTCGAGCAGCTCGAGTGTTGCCGCGTCCAGCCACTGCAGGTCGTCGAGAAAGAGTGCCAGCGGATGCGCGGGTTGGGCAAAGACGGCAAGCAGGCGCTGGAAAACCATCTGGAATCGGTGCTGTTCGTCGCGCGGCGGCAGCTCCGGAACCGGCGCCTGCGGCCCCAGAATCAGCCCGAGCTCGGGTATGAGCGGCACCATGAGGCCGCCATTCGGGCCCAGCGCCTCCGCCAATGCGGCGCGCCATGGCGCCAAGTCGGCCTCGCTCTTGCCCAGTAGTGAGCGGATCAGATTCTGAAAAGCCTGTGCCAAAGTCGCATACGGGATGTCTCGCTTGTACTGATCGAACTTGCCCGAGGCAAAGAGGCCATTCCTGAGAGCCAGTGCGCTGCGCAACGCAAGCACGGCCGAGGTCTTTCCGATACCGGCGTAGCCGGAGACCAGCACAATCTCGGGCGTGCCCTGGGTTACGACCCTATCGAAGGCAGCGAGCAAGGTCTCAATCTCGCGCTCCCGTCCATAGAGCCGTTCCGGAATCAATGGCCGATCAGGCAGGTCATGCTCGCCAAGCGGGAAGATGTCAACGCGTCCCAGGCTTTCCCATGCGGTCAGGCTGCGCCGTAGATCGGCCTCCAGCCCGGCTGCCGTCTGGTAGCGCTCCTCCGCCGTCTTGGCGAGCAGCTTCATCACGATGGCGGAGAGCAAGGCCGGGATCGACGGTACCCGCTCCGCCGGCGGTACTGGCTGCCGGGCGAGATGGCTGTGCAGCAGATCCATCGGGTCGTCGGTGGCAAACGGCAGCACGCCGGTGAGCATTTGGTAGAGCGTGACGCCGAGCGAATAGAGGTCGCTCCGCGCGTCGATTGACCGGTTCATGCGTCCGGTCTGCTCGGGGGCCATGTAGGCCAGCGTGCCGGCGATCTCGTCCGGTGGCGCCAGTGCCTGGCGCTCGCGCGACTGGCGCGAGGCAATGCCGAAGCCCGTGAGCCGCGCCTCGATAGGGGCATCGTTCACTAGGATATGGACCGGCTTGATGTCCTTGTGTATAAGACCCCGCTGGTGGAACTGGTCCAGGGTCGCGGTGATGCTGATGGCCAGACGCAAGAAACGGCCTACCTCCATGGGGGCGCCCAGTAGCCCGGCAAGTGGCTCGCCGCCGGGGTCCTCAAGCAGCAAAACAGTCCGACCATGTTCCCGCACAAGCTCTAGCGGCCGCACCGCCCAACTGCCGTCCAGCTCGCCCTTCAAGCCGTATTCGTGTGCGAGGCGAGCGAGGCTAGAGGGCAGCGGGTGCTCGGCTGCGGGCCACACAGCCAGCACAGCCTTCGGCTCGCCATCTGGGCCGAGTCGCGAGCCTCGACCGACAACGCGATCGCCGTCTTCCCATGCGACCTGGAAGCCGACGCCCGCCACAGTGCCGAAGGAAAACAATGAGTTCATCTGCTGTGTTCCGCTCTCAAATCGGTAACTGCCTTTGGTGTTTCTGCACCAGTGGCGTCGAACAAATGTCTCCGCAACTGTCGTACCGGTGAGCTGGTCACGGCGGCCGAGCGAAGCAATTTTGCCACGTTGAGGCCTTAACGGTGTTTGACCGCGGTGGCATCGCCATCATCGAACTTGAGAACGGTAGTGCATCGCATGTCGGCTATCCGGCTCTTTGATACCGAGACGATAATCCGATGCAGGGCGGCATCCCAGGGTTTTTAACGGCTTCCCCGTTGTTCCGGTTATGCATTCTCCTTCGCTGCCGGTGCATAGGGCGCGCTGTCAATACGATTGCCTCCCGATTCCGGGTGCCGGAACTCGGGCCGGATGCACCCACTCTAGTCGCCGCGGGGCCCTGGGCACGCAGAGCCAGCCGTGCTCTGGTTTGGGTATCACCGATACCTCCCCAAGGAAAGTCTGATATCTCCTTTTAAGGATATGACGCGGGGCGGCCTTTTCATATGCTTCGGTCATCGCGCCGCATCCCCCGCGGCCCGAACATTGACCTGGAGACATCAATGCCCCTGTTTCTCAACGAAGTCTGGCTTGGCGACATCAAGCCCGAGGTGATCGAAGAGGCTGTGACCTTCTTCGGCAACCTGAGCGTCGGCACGAAGCCCGACAACCTGCCGCCCGACCTGCGTATGGTCGCCGGCCCCTGGCTGTCCGCCGAGGAAGCGAAGGTAATGTTCATCTTCCAGATCGACGACCCCTCGACCATGTTCGACGCCTACGCCGAGCGCGTGGTCAGCGGACTCTTCGCCCGTCGCAAGCTCACGCTGCTGTCGGGCTGGGAGCAGATGAAGGCCTACACCGACCGCGTGTCGGCCTGAGCACAGGGAGAAAGAAGATGCCGAAGTTTTTCAACGAAGTCTGGCTGCGCGATATGTCCCCGAAGACCATGCAGGGCGTCGTGGATTTCCTCGGGAACCTGCGCAAGGGCGTGCGCCCGCACAACCTGCCGGGTGACCTCAACTTGCTGGCGGGGCCGTGGCTGTCGAACGAAGAGGCGAAGGTCTACTTCGTTTTCGAGATCGAGGATCCGACCGAGACCTTCGAGGCATTCGCCGAACGCGTGGCCGACGGGCTGTTTTTGAAGCGCAGGCTGACGCTGATCCAGGACTGGGACGGCGCGAGGAGCTTCTCGAAGTACCTCAGCAGCCGCGAAGCCAGGGCGGCATAAGCGGCAGGGTGGCCGGTCAGGCCACCGCCGCCAGAGCGCCCGACACTACAAAACCAGACCACAGGAGACAAGTCATGAGCGGGTTCAACAGCGGGCGCCGCCTGGCGCTCAAACAAGGTATTGCCATGGCGGCGTCGTCCGCTGCCTCCGGCCTGATGATCGGCACGCCGGCGCATGCGGCGGGGCAGGCCTATAACTACAAGCTTGGCATTGCGCTCGACGCCACCCATCCGACCACCGTCAACCTCACCGCCGCGGCAGCCGAGATTGCCCGCGCCTCGAACGGGCGCCTGAACATCCGCGTGTTCCCCAGCAGCCAGTTGGGCAACGACACTGACATGATCTCGCAGGTCCGCTCCGGCGCCATCGACTTCGTCAGCACGGCGGGCCTGATCTGGGGCACGCTGGTGCCGGTGGCCTCCATCAGCGGGATCGGCTTCGCCTTCCCAGGCTACGACCAGGTGTGGAAGGCCATGGACGGCGAGCTGGGCGCGCATATCCGCAGCGCCTTCGCGAAGGTCAACCTGATGCCTCTGCCGAAGATCTGGGACCACGGCTTCCGCCAGGTCACCAGCAGCAACCGACAGATCAATACGCCGCAAGACCTCAACGGCTTCAAGATCCGCGTGCCGCTCAGTCCCGCGCTCACCTCGATGTTCAAGGCCTTCGGCGCCGCGCCCGCCGGCATCAACATGGCGGAAACGTACACGGCGCTGCAGACGAAAGTCGTCGACGGGCAGGAGAACCCGCTGACCATCCTGCAGACGCAGAAGCTGTACGAGGTCCAGAGGTACTGCTCGCTCACCTCGCACGTGTGGGACGGGTTCTGGCTCGTGGCCAACCTGCGCACGTGGAACGCGCTGCCCGAGGACCTGCGGCAGCTCGCTGCCACCACGTTCGACGCCCATGCCTTGAAGCAACGCCAGGCGGTGGAGGCGCTGAACACCCGCCTGCGCGACGAGCTGAAGGGCCGCGGCATGGCCTTCAACCAGCCCGACGTGAAGGCCTTCCGCGACTACCTCAGCAAGGCCGGCTTCTACAAGGGCTGGCAGCAGAAGTTCCCGGCCGAGAGCTGGGCGCTGCTGGAGAAGTACGCGGGCACGCTCGCATAGCCGCATCGTCCCTTTTTTTAGTTCTCTCGACCGATGGCCGGTGGCTGTGCGCCACCGCCACGGGTGCGCTCACATTCAAATTCCAGGAGACATCATGACGTTCATGAAGCGCGCGGTATCGCTGTTGACGCTTGGCCTTACCCTTGCTGTCGTGGGGACGCACGGCGCGGCGGCAGCGGAACTGAAGGGCAAGTACATGAAGACCCCCACCGGCTACCTGATGGTGCTCCGGCACGGCGACAACGTGCTGCAGACCCTGGAGCAACTGGCGCGGGACGAGAAGATTCCCAGCGCGAGCTTTGTCGGCATCGGCTTCATGTCGGAGGCGACGTTCGGCTTCTACGACTTCAACCGCAAGCAGTTCGACCCGAAGACGTACCGCAACGTCGAGATGGCCAACATGACCGGCTCTATCGCGTGGAAAGAAGGCAAGCCGTCCATCCACGCCCACGGCGCGGTCACCGACGGCACGTTCAACGCCGCCGGCGGCCACCTGCTGGGGCTGACCGTCGGGACGGGCTCGTGTGAGATCACCGTCACGGTGTACCCGGAGCGCCTGGAGCGCTTCGTCGATCCCGAGATCCAGGCGAACGTCCTTGGATTGCCGCAGAAGTAAGGGAGGTGCGTCATGTCTACCCAAATGGTTGAAGTCGATCCCCGGGGCATGGATGGTCCGGTGGGCGAAATTCCGGGCTGCAAGCCGGCGCGGGCGCTGCGGCTGGCGGACAAGGTGCTGGGCGCGGTGTCGGAGGTGCCGGCCGCCTTGCTCGTGGTCGCCGAGGTCGGCGTGCTGTTCAGCGGCGTCCTGAGCCGCTACGTCCTGCGCACGCCGCTGGTGTGGGTCGACGAGCTCGCGTCCCTGCTGTTCATCTGGCTCATCATGCTCGGCTCGGCGGTGGCGTTCCGGCGCGGCAGCCACATGCGCATGACGGCGCTCGTTGACAAGGCGGGGCCGCAATGGCGCGGCGTGTTTGAGCTCGTGGCGACGGTTGCCGCCCTGACGTGGCTCGCGCTGGTGGCTGGTGCGGCGTACGAGTTCGCCAGCGAGGAGGCATTCGTCACCATGCCGGCGCTGGACATCTCCAACGCCTGGCGTGCCGCCGCGCTGCCGGTCGGGATTGCGCTGATCCTGCTGATGAGCGTGGTGCGGCTGCTGTCCACGGCCAGCCGGCGTGCGGCGCTGGTGGCGCTCGTCGCATGCGGCGCGGTGGTGGGTGTCCTCGTCGGACTGCAGCCGGTGCTGCAAGGGCTGGGCAATGCTAACCTGGTGGTGTTCTTCGTCGGCATCGTTGGCCTGCTGGTCTTTGCCGGCGTGCCCATCGCGTTCTCGTTCGGGCTGGCCACCTTCGGCTATCTCTCGTTGACCACGTCGACGCCAACCATCGTCGTGATCGGACGGATGGACGAAGGCATGTCGCACCTGATCCTGCTGGCAGTGCCGCTGTTCGTGTTCCTCGGCGTGCTGATCGAGATGACGTCGATGGCGCGGGCAATGGTGCAGTTCCTGGCCAACCTGCTCGGACATATCCGAGGCGGCCTGTCCTACGTGCTGATCGGCGCGATGTACCTGGTGTCGGGCATCTCGGGCGCCAAGGCGGCGGACATGGCGGCGGTCGCCCCGGCGCTCTTCCCGGAGATGAAGAAGCGCGGTGCCGACGACGGCGACATGGTCGCACTGCTGGCGGCCACCGGCGCGCAGACCGAAACCGTTCCGCCGAGCCTCGTATTGATCACCATCGGCTCTGTCACCGGCATCTCCATTGCCGACCTGTTCACGGCTGGCCTGCTGCCGGGCGTCGTCCTGGCCCTGATGCTCGGGCTGGTGGTGTGGTGGCGGGCGCGCAAGGCCGGCGCCCCATGCAATGCGCGTGCAAGCCGGACGATGGTCGGCAAGAGCCTGCTGGTGGCGCTGCCCGCGCTGGCGCTTCCCTTCGTCATACGCGCCGCGGTGGTGGAGGGCGTGGCGACGGCGACGGAGGTGTCCACCATCGGCATCGTCTATGCCATCGTAGTGGGGCTGCTGGTGTACCGGAAGTTCGACGTTCGACAGATCTGGCCAGCGCTGGTGGACACGGCGGCGCTGTCCGGCGCCATCCTGTTGATCATCGGCACCGCCACCGGCATGGCGTGGTCGCTCACCCAGTCCGGCTTCTCCGGCGACCTGGCCGCAGCCATGGCGAAGCTGCCGGGCGGGGCCGCGGCCTTCATCGCGGTCTCCATCGTGGCCTTTGTCCTGCTCGGCAGCGTGCTGGAAGGCATCCCCGCCATCGTCCTGTTCGGGCCGCTGCTGTTTCCCATCGCGCGGCAACTGGGCATCCACGACGTGCACTACTCGATGATCGTCGTGCTCGCCATGGGCATCGGCCTCTTCGCGCCGCCATTCGGTGTCGGCTACTACGCCGCCTGCGCCATCAGCCGCATCAGGCCGAGCGAGGGTGTGCGGCACGTCTGGCGCTATATGGCTTCCCTGATCGCCGGGACGGTGGTGGTCGCCGCCGTGCCATGGATCTCCACCGGATTCCTCCCTCACTGAGTCACAGAGCATTGCCATGAAATTCGCAGCCTTCGTCGAGTACGCCAATGAGCCCGAGCGGCTCGCCCAGTTCCGGCCTGCCCATCGGGCCTACCTGCGGGACCTGTTGCAACAAGGGCGGCTGGTGGTCGCCGGCCCGTTCGCCGACGGCAGCGGCGCGCTGTTCGTCTACGAGGTCGCCAACGAGAGCGAGGCGTCGAAGCTCGCCGCCAACGACCCGTTTGCCAAGGCGTCGCTGTTCCGGAGCCTCGTCATGAAGCCCTGGAAGCTCGTCTTCGCGAGCGCCGATAACCTGAACCCACCGCTATGAGGTGCCGCACATGACCATGGATACCGCCGTCCTGCAACGACTGGCAACGTCGCTTCGCCATGCCGCCCTCGACGGGCAGCCGATCCTCCCGCTGCGGGGCGAACTAGCCGCGATGGGCGTGGCGGGCGCCTATGCCGTCCAGGACATCAACACGCAGCACTACCTCGAGACCGGGCGCCGCCTGACGGGCCGCAAGATCGGCCTGACCTCGAAGTCCGTGCAGCAGCAGCTTGGCGTCGATTCGCCGGACTTCGGCATGCTGTTCGCCGACATGGAACTCGCCCCTGACGAGGAGGTGGCGCCCGGGCGCGTGCTGCAGCCGAAAATCGAGGCCGAAGTGGCGGTGGTGCTGGAGCGCGATCTGGGCGACGGACAGGTGACGCTGTCGCAGCTCATCTCGGCCATCGCCTATGTATTGCCGGCCGTCGAGATCGTCGGCAGCCGCATCAAGGACTGGGATATCCGCCTGCTGGACACGGTCGCCGATAACGCATCGTCCGGCCTGTATGCCCTCGGCACCCGGCCTCGCAAGCTGTCGGAGGTGGACCTCCGCACCTGCGGGATGCTGATGGAGCGCAAGGGTGAGGTCGTCTCCCTCGGCGTGGGCGCGGCCTGCCTCGGCCATCCGCTGAACGCCGCGCTGTGGCTGGCCCGCAAGATGGCCGAAGTCTGCCGGCCCCTGCAGGCGGGCGACGTCATCATGACCGGCGCCCTCGGCCCCATGGCCACCGTCGCGCCGGGCGACGTCATCGACACCACCATCGCGGGCCTGGGCATTGTCCGGACGGCCTTCGCCGCAAACTGAACGGGAGCATTGCATGTCAACGAAAAAGGTCAAGGCTGCCATCGTCGGCAGCGGCAACATCGGCACCGACCTGATGATCAAGATCCTGCGCCATGGCCGCCACGTGGAGCTGGCGGCTATGGTCGGCATCGACCCACAATCGGAAGGGCTGGCACGCGCGGCCCGGCTGGGCGTGGCGACGACCCATGAGGGCGTGGAGGGACTGGTGCGGCTGCCGGCGTTTGCCGACGTCCAACTCATCTTCGACGCCACCAGCGCCGCCGCCCACGTCGCCAACGACCGTTTCCTCCGGGAACGCAAGCCCGACGTGCGGATGGTGGATCTGACGCCGGCCGCCATCGGCCCGTACTGCGTGCCGGTGGTCAACGGCGATAGCTGCCTGGATGCACCGAACGTCAACATGGTCACCTGCGGCGGGCAGGCCACCATTCCCATCGTGGCGGCGGTGTCACGCGTGGCGAAGGTCCGTTACGCGGAGATCGTCGCCAGTATCTCCAGCCGTTCGGCCGGTCCCGGCACGCGCGCGAATATCGACGAGTTCACCGAGACCACCTCCCGGGCAATCCAGACGGTAGGCGGCGCCGAACGCGGCAAGGCGATCATTGTCCTCAACCCGGCCGAGCCGCCCCTGATGATGCGCGACACGGTCTACTGCCTGAGCGAAGAGACGAACGAGGCCCGGGTGGCCGCGTCGGTGGAGGAAATGGTGGCGGCCGTGCAGCGCTACGTGCCGGGCTACCGGCTCAAGCAGGACGTCCAGTTCGACCGCGTGCACGACCTGAACGTGCCGGGGATCGGACGCGTGAGCGGTATGAAGACGACGGTGCTGCTGGAAGTCGAAGGGGCGGCACACTACCTGCCGGCCTACGCCGGGAACCTGGACATCATGACCAGCGCGGCCCTGTCGATGGCCGAGCGCATCGCCGGGCGAATGGTCGAAGTTGTCGTCGCCGCCATCTGAAGGAGCCGAAAGTGAGCAAGAAAATCTACGTGTCCGATGTCACGCTGCGCGATGGCAGCCACGCAATCCGTCACCAGTACAGCGTCGAGCAGGCCCGGACCATCGCCAGGGCGCTGGACGAGGCGGGCGTCGACTCCATCGAAGTGGCGCATGGCGATGGCCTGCAAGGGTCGAGCTTCAACTACGGTTTCGGCGCGCACACGGACCTCGAATGGATCGAGGCCGTTGCCGAGGTCGTGAAGCAGGCAAGGATCGCCACACTGCTGCTGCCCGGCATCGGCACCGTCCACGACCTGAAGGAAGCCTACGCCGCCGGGGCCCGCGTGGTCCGGGTGGCCACGCACTGCACGGAGGCGGACGTCGCGAAGCAGCACATCGAGACGGCGCGCGAGTTGGGCATGGATGCCGTGGGCTTCCTGATGATGAGCCACATGACCACGCCGGCGAAGCTGGCCGAACAGGCAAAGCTGATGGAGCGCTACGGGGCGACCTGCGTCTACGTGGTCGACTCCGGCGGGGCGCTGGGGATGGAGGATGTCCGCCAACGCATCCGCGCGTTCAGGGACGTCCTGGACGCGCAGACCGAGGTCGGCATCCATGCGCACCACAATCTTTCGCTCGGCGTGGCGAACTCGATCGTGGCGGTGGAGGATGGCTGCGACCGGGTCGACGCCAGCCTGGCCGGCATGGGCGCGGGGGCGGGCAACGCCCCGCTGGAAGTCTTCATTGCCGCAGCCGACCGACTGGGCTGGCACCACGGCTGCGACCTGTTCAAGCTGATGGATGCGGCCGATGACCTCGTTCGGCCGCTGCAGGACCGGCCCGTGCGCGTCGACCGGGAAACACTGGCGCTGGGCTATGCCGGCGTCTACTCGAGTTTCCTCCGGCATTCCGAGGCCGCCGCGGCGAAGTACGGCATCAAGGCCGTCGACATCCTCGTCGAGCTCGGCAAGCGTCGCATGGTGGGCGGGCAGGAAGACATGATCGTCGACGTGGCGCTCGATCTGTTGCGCAGGCACGGGAATGCCCAGGGCACTAGCGCCTCATGACCGCGCGCCGCGACGGCGGGTGCCCGCGGAAGAGGTGCCGGCCGCCGTCGCTGCCTGCGGTGCGGCGGGCGCCTTGGCCTGCGTCAGCTTCCGGATCAGGTCGATGACCGTCCTGCTGGCGTAGGTCAGGGGCCGCTGGGTGCTGGTGGCCAGCACCAGCGTGCGCGTCAGTACGGGATCGACGATGCGGCTGACCCCGATCCGCCCGAGCTGCATGTCGACTTCCACGGCTTGCCGGGTCAGGATCGTGTAGGCGGCGCCATTGGCGACGATCTCGCGCATTGCAGTGAGCGAGTCGACCTCGATCTGGGTGTTCAGGGGCACGCCCGCCTTCTTCGCCTCGTCCAGCAGCATCATGTGAAAGCCGTCCGGCGCGCCGGGCAGTACTAGCGGCAGGGCGGCAGCATCGGCGAACCGGCAGCTCGGCTTCGCGACGTTCGGGTCGCCGGCGGGGGCGATCAGGTAGAGCTCGTCGGTGGCGAGCGGTTCGTCCGTCTTGTGGACGCGGTCGCCATACCGTGAGAACACGCCCACATCCGTGCGGCCGCTCGCCAGCGCCTCTTCGATATTGCCGGCGAATCCCTCCATCAACCGCAGGTCGATCTTCGGAAAGTCCGCACGCACCCGCTGGAACAGCGGGCCGACGATATGCTGCGTGATGGACGCCTGCAGCGCCAGCCTGACCGGCCCGCTGGGCACGTCGGCGCGGTCCCTGATATCGTTCCTGAGCTGGTCGAACTCGCCAAGCAACGATTTCACCCGCGGCATGATGGATTGCCCGAATTCCGTCAGCACCACGCCCCGCCCGGTGCGGTAGAACAGCTTGGCGCCGAATTCGCTTTCCAGCGAGGCGATGTGCTTGCTGAGGGCGGACTGGGCGATGCCCCGGGACGCGCAGACCTTGCTGAGACTGCCCGCCTCGACGATGTCGGATAACAGTTGTAGGTGCTTGATGTCCATCGCCTGTCTGCGTCAAGAGGAACGCGCTCCGCAGCGCGACAGGGCCTGTCGTCGCCGATGCCGGGGGCACAAAGCTGCGCTGGCGAGATTGTAGCGAAATTCACATGCAGGGACAGGCGTGGTTCTCCGGCAGCGTTCACGCAGCCACGTTGGCTTTGCGCAGTCCCGCGACATCGGCCTCGTCATAGCCGAGGCCACGCAGGATTTCGTCGGTGTGTTCGCCCGGCAAGGTCGTGGCGCTGCGCGCCGACATGGACGCGCTCCCGGTGAAGGAAGCGACCGGCCTGTCGTTTGCCTCCAGGGTGCTCGCGAAGAATATGGGCAAGGATAGTCCGGTGATGCATGCCTGCGGACACGACGCGCATACCGCAATGCTAATGGGTGTGGCCGAAGTACTGGAAGAGCATCTCCGGGGTCTGGACAGCAAGTGCTTAACACTTCCTACTGAGAAGAGCTGCCAGAGTCCCGCATTGGCGAGAATGTCCTAATGTGACGACGCACATGTTCTATCTCCAAATCTGCAAGATTTGATGTACTAGTGACATGCCCTAGGGCGGATGGCGCTCCGTTTGGAGCGATCGGAACTGGTACAGCAGGGATGGTCGAGGACAGTATGTCCGTCAGCACATTTGATATCTTCAAAGTTGGAATCTGGTCCTCTGGTTCGGTCGACGAGCACCCGATTCCTTACCCCTTTCGGAGCGGCGAGGAACTATTGCGGATGTGCAAGGAGTCAGGTCGCACCATTGCCGACCTGGTGCTCGAGAATGAGAAATGCTGGCGAAGCACCTATGACGTTCGCGCCGGGCTACTGGCAATTGCCGGTGCCATGGACGCTTCCATCGCGCGAGCCTGCTCAATCGGTGGCGAATTGCACGGTCCGATTCGGGTGCGGCGCCGTGCTGCCGAGCAGTATCAGCAGCTATCTAAGCGCGGTGAGGGGTCTCTACGTGACCCGTTGTTGATGCGCGACTGGGTCAACCTATACGCGATGGCGGTCAACGAGGAAAATGCCGCGCGCGGCCGAATAGTGACCGCTCCGACAAATGGCGCTGCGGGCGTAATTCCGGCTGTGCTGCGGTACTACCGTAAGTTCGTACCCGGAGCTAATGAGGATGGTGTGGTGGATTTCCTATTAACCGCTACGGCCATATGCATTATTTATGGGGGCGACGTGTCGCCATGTGGCGCCGAAGGCGGGGTGGCATGCTCTATGGCTGCTGCGGGTCTTGCTGCGGTGCTTGGCGGTAGCAACGAACAGATCGAGAACGCAGTGGAGATCGCATTAGCGCACAACCTTGACATAACCTGCGACCCGGTGGAGGGGTTTGCGCAGCATCCCTGTATTGAACGCAATTCCATGGGGGCCATCAAGGCCATTAACGCTGCACGAATGGCTCTACGTAGGTCCGCAACCAGCAAAATTCGGCATCGAAACTGGATATCGTGCGGTGTCGGCACGGATTAAGGCCGGCGAATCTTGCGCTCTCGGGCCTCAGTGCACCCTGAAAGGAAACGTTATGCAACAGATCGATGGCCTGGCTCTGCGGAAGGTGTTGGGTGCTTTCCCCACAGGGGTGACTGTGATGACCACGTTGGACGCCACCGGAAGGGCGTTCGGAATGACCGTCAATTCGTTCAGTTCTGTCTCATTGAATCCACCCTTGATCCTATGGAGCCAATCTCTTTCATCAAGGAGTTACACCGCGTTTCGGGATGCCGAGCGGTTCGTAGTAAATATCCTCTCAGAGCATCAAATTCGGATATCCAAACAGTTTTCGACTGCCAGCGACGACAAATTTCGCAATATAACATTTCGATCTGGTTTAGGAGGCGTTCCCATCATTAGTTCATGCGCTGCAAACCTGGAATGCGTGAAGGTTTCCGCCCATCCTGAAGGCGATCATGTCGTTTATATCGGACGAGTTATCCGCCTGGAACGGTCCGAGCACAGGCCGCTCGTCTTCGGGGATGGACGCTACCTTGTAGCACGAGCCCATGAGCACGATGAACTGAGTGCAGTTCTCCCTTTGGAAAGCTAAGGATGGTGTTCTACAGCGTGTCAATTCTGCTTCAATCGCCTCCGGATTCGCGAAAAGACAGAGCGGCATTGGATTTGAAAATCGGTCACGCCCCCAAACGCGAGCTATCCCGCGGGCGATGGGTTCACTGTTCCCCGAGTTTGACGAGCAACGCGCGGGCCTCCCGCAAGTCCACTGTGTCGAACCCTTCGCTGAACCAGCCGTAGGTCTCGTACAGCAAGGAGCGGGCCTCGGCATACCGGCCCTGCTGCTGCCACAGGCGGCTCAGCGCTACTACCGCGCGGAGCTGCGGCGATCGGGCATCCTGCCTGCTAGCGATCGCGATCGCCCGCTGGAAGCAGGCTTCGGCTTCACGGGCGTCCTCGTTCGCTTCGCCCACTCGCCCCGCTTCCAGCAGCGTCAGTTCTCCCTTGATCCGATGCAACTCTGCTTCGTGCACCCGCTCTTCGGTTCGCTCCACTGTAGCCAGCGCCTCGGCCACTGCCGCAAGCCCTGCCTCAACTTGCCCCGCTCTGGCACAGGTTTCGGCCAGCAGCGCCAGGAAATGGGTTCGCAGAAGTTCGGCCCCGGTTGCGCGGTATGCGCTTAGGCCTTTTTGAATGAGATCTATCCCTTCCTCCACGTGTCCATTTGCAGCCAGTGCACTGCCCGACAGGATGGTTCCGCAAGCCAACCCGTACGGCAGGCCGTAATCGGTTGCGAGAGCGATGAGTGCCTGTGCGAGATCCTGTGCCGGCTGCACTTCGCCGCGCAGCAGCCGGACCTCGGCGGCGGCCAACAGGGCATCGGCCGAGTCCGAAGGATGGGCAGGGGTTTGGGTCAAGGCGAGCGCTTCCTGGCTACGCGCCCAGGCTTGATCCGGATAGCCGAGCAACCACAGGTCCATGGCAATCAGCGCCAGCCCCTGTACGCCGGGTTCCAATCCATAAATGAAGCCATGCGACCGGTGCTGCCTTGGATCATAGAGAGCCATGGCCTGCTCCAGCTGTGCACGGGCGGGAGCCAGTTCGCCGAGATAGGACAAATTGGCGCCTAACGCCCGATGCGCCTGGACCAGCAACGCAGGGTCCTGCGCCTCTTTGGCCAGCGCAAGCAGTTGCCCCGCCAGCTCGCGCGCGGTCCGGAGTTCGGCATGGACCGTGTAATAGGTGCGCAGTCCGAGCAGGGCAGGGAACACCTGGACCGTCTCCCCGAGCTGCCGACACAGCGCGAGCGCCCGCGAGTAGGTTGCCTCCACTTCCGGGGCAGCGAAGCCCTTGTTGGCCATCCAGGCCGGGCCGAGGGTGAGCTGGACTGCGAGTTCTTCCCGCGCGCGCTCGGGCGCATCGGGTAGCGTTGCGAGCAAGGCCAGGGCCATGGTGAGGTGCGTGACCGCCTCGGCGTCGGCCGAGCGATGCACGGCCTGGCGCCCGGCGCGGTGCAGGTATTCCACCGCCTTCTGCGTGTTGCCGCTGCGGCTGAAGTGATAGGCCAGCTCGCTGCAGTGCTCCTCAAGCTGGGCGCTGAACAGCGCTTCGATTGCCTGGGCGGTGCGCTCATGCAGCGCGCGACGCCGCTCGCTCAGCAGGGAGCCGTAGGTCACCTCTTGGGTCAGTGCATGCTTGAAGCTGTACTGCACCTCCGGAAACGCCGGCTGCTCGTAGATGAATTCCCCGGCCTGCAGCCGCGCCAGCAGGCTCTTGGTTGTGTCCTCGGGCTGCTCGACGACGCGCGCGAGCAGGCTCCAGGGAAATACCTTGCCGATCACCGCCAGCGTCTGCAGCATCGCTTTCTCGGCTGGCTGGAGGCGGTCGATGCGGGCGGCGAGCACCCCTTGCACGGTGGCCGGGATGTGCAGCTTGGCGGGGACCTGCTCGAGACGGTAATGCCCGCGCTCGCCGCGCAGCACCTGGCCCTCGACCAGATCCTGCACCACTTCCTCGATGAAGAAGGGATTGCCTTCGGTCTGCGCCAGGATCAGGTGCTCGAGCGGAGCCAGGCCGGCGGCATCGCCCAGCAGGGCGCGCAGCAGGTCCCGGGCTTCGGCTTCGCCCAGCGGATCCAGGCGTAGCTGGGTGTAGTAGCTCTTGCGGCTCCAGTCGTGCCGGTACTCGGGCCGGAAATTGACCAGCAGCAGGATGCGGGCGCTGGCCACGCTCTCGCCCAGGAAGCCAAGAAAGGCCTCGGTTTCGCTGTCAAGCCACTGTAGATCTTCGATGATCAGCTCCAGTGGCTGGGTCAGGCTTTCGCGCACGAGCAGCCGCTTGATTGCCTCGAAGGTGCGCTGCTGGCGGATCTGGGTGTCCATCTGCACCAACGCCGAGCCCGGCTCGATGGCCCCCAGCAGGTGGAAAAGATACGGCAGGCTTTCTTCGAGCGCGCGGTCCAGCGTCAGGAGCTTGCCAGTGAGCTTCTCGCGCCGCCTGCGCTCGTCATCTTGCGCCGTGATCTGACAGTAGTTCCGCAGCAGCTCGATCAGTGGCAGATAGGGGTAGGCCTTGCCGTGCGAAACCGAGAAGGTTTCGAGCACCAGGCAATCGCGCGGCGCGAGCAGCTTGAACTCGTGGCAAAGCCGTGACTTGCCGACCCCTGGCTCGCCGACCACGCCGACAATCTGCCCATGTCCGGCCCGTGCCCGTGCCCGCGCTTCTTGCAGCTGTTCGAGTTCCCGGGTGCGCCCGACAAAGCGCGCCAGCCCGCGGCTGGCCGACACCTGCAGCCGGGTGCGCAGCGGGCCGAGGCCGAGGACTTCGAAGACTGCGAGCGGCTCGGGCAGCCCCTTGATTGGCGTCGCGCCGAGGGCCTTGAACGCGAAATAGCCTTCAGTCAGGTTGCGGGTGTGTTCGCTTGCGACAATCGAGCCGGGCACTGCGATGCTCTCCATGCGCGAAGCAATATGGATCGAATTGCCCACTGGGTCGTAGTCGGTGTGCAAATCCTTGATGCGGATCGTGCGCACCACCACTTCGCCGGAGTTGATGCCGACACGGATCTGCAGCGCGATGCCCTGGCCGAGGCGTACGCCGTCGGCGTAATGGCGCATGGCTTCCTGCATGCGCAGCGCCGCCAGCAAGGCCCGCTGCGGATGGTCTTCGTTCGCGATTGGCGCACCGAATAGCGCCAGGATGCCATCGCCCATCGACTTGGCCACAAATCCCTCATAGTGATGCACGGCCTCCATCATCAACGCCAGCACGGGGTCGATCAGGCGGCGGGCGTCTTCGGGATCGAGGTCATGGATCAGCGCGGTCGAGCCGGCCATGTCCGCGAACAGCGCGGTGACCATCTTGCGCTCGCCGTCCGCCAGGCCGCGGGCTTCCATCTCTGCCTGCGCGGCCAGGATGCGCTCGGCCAGATAGGGAGGGGTGTAGTCGATGGGGGTGCTGGACGCAGTTGCCGTGGCACGGGGGGCCCCGCTTGAGGCAGCGGGGGCGCTTACGGGAGCGCCCAGCGGTGCGCCGCATTCGCTGCAAAACTTGGCGCTCGCAGCCGCCTCTTGCCCGCAGCCCGGGCAGACGCGCACCTGCTTGGCGCCACATTCCTCACAGAATTTGGCGCCTGCCGGATTCTCGAACCCGCACCTTGCGCAGCGCATGGGGCTTGTCCCCCTGATGGGGCCAGCGACAGTCAACGATTAGATCTTATCAAGGCGGGCAGGGCCCGTCGAACGAGATGCGGTGCGCTTGCGCGTGGCCCTGGCTCCCGCTCGGAGCGTACTCAATTCTTCCGGCTGCCCGGGCGTTGCGGGACCCCCACCCGGCGGTTGTCAGGCCAAACAGCACACTGAAGTGATGTCCTATGTTCTCCGACCCGGCTCGTGTCGAGATCAGTGCATAGTTCACCACGTGGGTCAGGACCGGCAACCAGGAGGGGGCGGCGCGCGACCCGTCATTGGCTGGTTCCACGGCGCTTCGGTGGCATCGACGTAGAAGCCCGCGCCCACGCCAAAATCCCAGGCATCGGCCTCGCCCGGCAGGCCACCGTGGCAGCCGTGTTCGGACAGCAGTTCCATGTCGGCGCCGTCCTTAGTACAGCACGACCGAGCGGATCGACTCGCCGCGCTTCATCAGATCGAAGCCCTCGTTGATGCGCTCCAGCGGCAGCGTATGCGTGATCAGGTCGTCGATATTGAGCTTGCCTTCCATGTACCAGTCGACGATCTTCGGCACGTCAGTGCGGCCGCGCGCGCCGCCGAAGGCCGAACCTTTCCATTCGCGCCCCGTCACCAGCTGGAACGGGCGCGTCGAGATCTCCGCGCCGGCCTCGGCCACGCCGATGATGATCGACTTGCCCCAGCCCTTGTGGCAGCACTCCAGCGCCTGGCGCATGACCTGCGTGTTGCCGATGCATTCGAACGAGTAGTCGGCGCCGCCATCGGTCAGCTGGATGATGTGGTCGACAACGTTCTCGACATCCTTCGGGTTGATGAAATGCGTCATGCCGAACTGGCGTGCCATGGCTTCACGGCCCGGGTTCAGGTCCACGCCGATGATCTTGTCGGCACCGACCATCTTGGCCGCCTGGATCACGTTCAGACCGATGCCGCCCAGGCCGAACACCACCACGTTGGCGCCGGCTTCCACCTTGGCGGTGAACAGCACCGCGCCCACGCCGGTGGTGACGCCGCAGCCGATGTAGCAGACCTTGTCGAACGGTGCATCCGGGCGGATCTTTGCCAGCGCGATCTCCGGCACCACGATGTGGTTGGCAAAGGTCGAGGTGCCCATGTAGTGGAAGATCGGCTTGCCGTCGATCGAGAAGCGCGAGGTGCCGTCCGGCATCAGGCCCTTGCCCTGCGTGGCGCGGATCGCCTGGCACAGGTTGGTCTTGCGCGACAGGCAGAACTTGCACTGGCGGCATTCCGGCGTGTACAGGGGGATCACGTGGTCACCCGGCTTGAGCGAGGTCACGCCCGGGCCCACGTCGGTGACGATGCCCGCGCCCTCGTGGCCCAGGATTGCGGGGAAGATGCCTTCCGGATCGGCGCCGGACAGCGTGTAGTAGTCGGTGTGGCAGATGCCGGTGGCCTTGATTTCCACCAGCACTTCACCGGCACGGGGGCCCTCCATGTCCACGTCTTCGATCGTTAGCGGTTTTCCCGCACCCCAGGCAACTGCTGCGTGTGTTTTCATGGATCTCTCCTATCGATATAAGCTCATGGCGCCAAACTATAGCTGGACCGACGATTGTGATGGCCCCGGTGGGCGTGCACTTGTCCGAAGACTGACGCATGCTGGCCGACGGCCGTAATAGCGAGCAGGGGCACTGGAACGCCGAGCGGCGTAATTTCATCATCATGAAACTCCATGATGCGCAAGTTCAACACTCGCTTTCGCTTTCGTTTTCGGTGAGCGCCGAGATCTCGCCGGCATCGACATCGGTCGGCGCCCACTCGGCCGGATGTATACCCTGGTCGCGGTAGGCTGCAGGCGGTACGCCGAACTGTTTGCGAAAGTCACGGCCGAGGTGTGATGCGTCGGCAAAGCCGCAGCTCAACGCGATGTCGACGACTGTGCGGTCCGAGCTGGTCAACAACCACGCAGCGGTCCGTAGCCGCACATGCTTGGCGAATGCCTGCGGACTCTTGCCGGTCTCCGCCTTGAACAGGCGCTCGAGCTGGCGTGGCGACAGGTCGAGCTTGCAGGCGAGCGCTTCAAGCGGGAGCGCCCGGCCGACGTGCTGCTCCATCAGCAGAATCGCGCGCTTGACCTTTGGGTGCGTCGCGGGCTCGAGGCCGGGCGGATGCGGCTGCGGTGCATTGCCTTTTTGCATCTCGCCGACGAGCAGGATCCGTAGCGCCTTCTGCACGGTGGCATGATCGAAGTGGCGCAGCAGGATGGCGGCGGCGACGTCGATCGATGCGCGCCCGCCCGAGCAGGTGATGCGCCGGCGGTCGATCACGAACAGCCGGTCGGCAATCAGCAGGTCCGCATCCACCGACGGGAAGCGCTCTATAAAATCCCAGTAGTGGAACCAGCTGACGCAGGCGCGGTGCCCCTCGAGCACGCCCGCGCGCATCAGCGCAAAAACGCCGGTGCAGATGCCCACGATCGTCGCGCCGCCGCCCGCCGCGCGACGGATGAAGTCAAGCGTCTCAGGTCCGGCCTGTGGTCCCGAGTGCAGTAGCCCGCCGACCACGACCACATAGTCGAATGGCTCCGCGTCGTCGAAGGTCTCCCACGGCGCGACCTGGATCCCGCAACTCGCGCGTACGGGCGCGAGTGTGTTTCCGATCACGCTCCAGACGCAGCGCACCGGCTTGCTGTAGTCGCCATCGTCCGCCGACAGCCGCAGCATGTCGACGAAACCCGAAAACGCGGTCAGCGTGAAGTTCGGCAGCAGCACGATGCCGAAGCGGACGCGCCGTGGCGCCGGCTCGGCGACAGGGGAAATGGGAACGTCGGTTGTCATGGATGCATCCATCTTGACAGGCTCGCGCAAGCGGGCGGATCTGGGTTGCTGGCGGCGGCGTATCGGTAGCGAACGCCGGTGATGCGTACGGCATCCATGCAGCCCTCGCCGCCTACCTGAACGACGCGGCTCCGTCACAGCCAGCGTCGCCGATCCGCATGCCGCGGACTTGTATTTTTCCGACGCGAATCATCGCCAAAGCGAACTTCCGGCCTGTTTGGACCCGCGCCTGGCGCCGGCGTCCCACGTTGATGCCGCTTTTGTTCTATCGGCAAATTCCACGCTTTGATGTACTGACATCCAACGACACCTACCAGGCAATAGGGGAGGCAGCCAGATGAATGTCAGCGTTTTCGACCTGTTCAAAATCGGCATCGGTCCATCGAGTTCGCACACGGTCGGCCCGATGATCGCCGCATGCCGCTTCGTATCGCACCTTGAGGATGCGAACCTGCTCGGTTTCGTGCGCCGCGTGCGGGCGGAACTGTACGGTTCGCTCGGCGCAACCGGCAAGGGCCACGGCACCGACAAAGCGGTGCTCCTTGGCCTTGAGGGGCGCTTGCCAGACCGGATCGACCCGGACGTTATTGAACCGCGCCTCGCGCAGATCCGCAAGGACAAGCGCTTGTTGCTACTTGGCAAGCATGAGATCGGCTTCGACGAAAAGGAGCACATCGGCTTCTTTCGCCGTCTGATGGGCAGCGCAGGCAGCGTCGTGCATTCGAACGGCATGCGCTTCCAGGCGTTCGACGAGCAGGGGCAGTTGCTTGTGGAAAAGGAGTATTACTCGATCGGCGGTGGGTTCGTGGTCAATCGCGATGGTGATCGCGTGAATGGTGCGCGAGCGGCGGCCGACGTGCCGTATCCCTTCCTCACCGGCGCCGACCTGATCCAGGCGTGCCGCGACAGCGGGCTGTCGATCGCCGAACTGATCTTTCGCAATGAATGTGCCTTGCGCCCGGCCGATTCCGTGCGCGCCGGGCTGCTGGCGATCTGGCAGACGATGGCTGCCTGCGTCGAGCGTGGCTGCAAGGTCGAGGGGGAGCTGCCCGGCCCGATGCGCGTGAAACGCCGCGCGGCCGAGCTCTACAACCGGTTGCGCGCGCGTTCCGAGGAATCGCTGCGCGATCCGCTGTCGATGCTTGACTGGGTCAACCTGTACGCGATGGCCGTCAACGAAGAGAACGCGGCGGGCGGCCGCGTCGTCACCGCACCGACCAACGGTGC
Organism: Cupriavidus lacunae; assembly: GCF_003353055.1. Taxonomy (GTDB): domain Bacteria; phylum Pseudomonadota; class Gammaproteobacteria; order Burkholderiales; family Burkholderiaceae; genus Cupriavidus; species Cupriavidus lacunae. The sequence continues at coordinate 66,231 of NZ_QKWJ01000016.1, read as the reverse complement.
GGCCGGCGTGATCCCTGCGGTGCTCCATTACTACGTGAAGTTCGTGCCGGGCTCGAATGACGACGGCATTGTCGAGTTCCTGCTGACCGCAGCGGCGATCGGGATGATCTACAAGGAGACGGCGTCGATCTCGGGCGCCGAGGTCGGTTGCCAGGGCGAGGTCGGCGTTGCGTGCTCTATGGCCGCGGCCGCGCTCGCTGCGGTGATGGGCGGCACGCCAGACCAGGTTGAGAATGCCGCCGAAATCGGCATGGAGCACAACCTCGGGATGACCTGCGATCCGGTCGGTGGGCTGGTGCAGATCCCATGTATCGAGCGCAACGCGATGGGAGCGATCAAGGCGCTCAACGCATCGCGCATGGCGCTGAAGGGCGACGGCCAGCACTATGTGTCGCTCGATTCGGTGATCAAGACGATGCGGGAGACCGGCGCCGACATGAAGACGAAATACAAGGAGACGTCGCGCGGCGGCCTGGCCGTGAACGTCATTGAATGCTAAGGAAGGGGTCCACGAAATGAGCCGCTATTCGATATTCAGTCTGTTCCGCAACGGCCTGTCTTATCACGAGAACTGGGAAAAGCAATGGAAGAGCCCGGAGCCCAAGCGCGAGTATGACGTGGTGATCGTCGGTGGCGGCGGGCATGGTCTCGCGACTGCGTACTACCTCGCGAAGGAGCACGGGATCACCAATGTCGCCGTGCTCGAGAAGGGCTGGATCGGCGGTGGCAACACCGCGCGCAACACGACGATCGTCCGCTCGAACTATCTGTGGGACGAATCCGCGGCGCTTTACGAAAAGGCGATGAAGCTGTGGGAAGGGCTGTCGCAGGACCTGAACTACAACGTGATGTTCAGCCAGCGCGGCGTGATGAACCTGGCGCACACGCTGCAGGATGTGCGCGACACCGAGCGCCGGGTGAACGCGAACCGCCTGAACGGCGTCGACGCGGAGTTCCTGACGCCGCAGCAGATCAAGGAGATCGAACCGACGATCAACCTGAACAGCCGCTACCCCGTGCTTGGCGCCTCGATCCAGCGCCGCGCCGGCGTCGCCCGGCACGACGCGGTCGCGTGGGGCTTCGCGCGGGGTGCCGATCGGGCCGGTGTCGACATCATCCAGAACTGCCAGGTGACCGGCATCCGGCGCGATCACGGCGCGGTCGTCGGTGTCGACACGGTGAAGGGCTTCATCAAGGCGAAGAAGGTCGCGGTGGTCGCGGCCGGCAACACGACCACGCTCGCCGACATGGCGGGCGTGCGCCTGCCGATCGAGAGCCATCCGCTGCAGGCGCTGGTGTCGGAGCCGATCAAGCCGGTCGTCAACTCGGTGATTATGTCGAACGCGGTGCACGCGTACATCAGCCAGTCCGACAAGGGCGACCTTGTGATCGGCGCGGGCATCGACCAGTACACCGGCTTCGGCCAGCGCGGCAGCTTCCAGGTCATCGAAGGGACGCTGCAGGCGATCGTCGAGATGTTCCCGGTGTTCTCGCGCGTGCGCATGAACCGCCAGTGGGGCGGCATCGTCGATGTGTCGCCGGATGCCTGCCCGATCATCAGCAAGACCGACGTGAAGGGCCTTTACTTCAACTGCGGCTGGGGCACGGGCGGCTTCAAGGCGACGCCGGGCTCGGGCTGGGTGTTCGCGCACACCATCGCGCGCGACCAGCCGCATCCGCTGAACGCACCGTTTGCGCTCGACCGCTTCTATACCGGCCACCTGATCGATGAGCACGGCGCCGCCGCCGTCGCGCACTGAACGCCACCAGGAGAAAGAAATGCTGCTGATCGAATGTCCATGGTGCGGCCCGCGCGCCGAATCCGAATTCTCATGCGGCGGCGAGGCCGACATCGCACGCCCGCTCGAGACCGAGAAGCTGTCTGACCGCGAATGGGGGGACTACCTGTTCATGCGCACCAATACCCGGGGCGAGCATCGCGAGCAATGGATCCACGCCCAGGGCTGCCGCCGCTGGTTCAAGATCGAGCGCGATACGGTCACCTATGACATCAAGGGCTACGAGACCTTCGGCGAGCCTGGCGCAAACGCACCGCTTCAAGCGCCGCAAGGCACACCGCAAGCAGCACCGCAAGTAAGGGGCAAGAAATGAGTCAGAAAGACCGTCTCGGCACCGGTGGCCGCATCAATCGCGCGGTTCCGCTGACCTTCACGTTCAACGGACGCACGTATCAGGGGTTCCAGGGCGACACGCTCGCGTCGGCGCTGCTCGCCAACGGCGTGCGCTTTGTCGCGCGCAGCTTCAAGTATCACCGTCCGCGTGGCATCGTGACGGCGGACGTCGCGGAGCCGAATGCCGTGGTGCAGCTCGAACGCGGCGCGTATACGGTGCCGAACGCGCGCGCGACGGAAGTCGAGCTGTATCACGGACTGGTCGCGACGAGCGTGAATGCGGAGCCCGATCTCGAACGTGATCGCATGGCGATCAACCAGAAGTTCGCACGCTTTATGCCCGCGGGCTTCTACTACAAGACCTTCATGTGGCCGCGCAAGATGTGGCCGAAGTACGAAGAGAAGATCCGCCATGCGGCCGGTCTTGGCAAGGCCCCCGACGTGCGCGACGCCGATCGCTACGACAAGTGCTACGCGCACTGCGACGTGCTGGTGGTTGGCGGCGGCCCGACGGGCCTCGCGGCAGCGCATGCGGCGGCAGTATCCGGTGCGCGCGTGATCCTGGTCGACGATCAGTGCGAGCTTGGCGGCAGCCTGCTTTCCGGTCGCGCCGAGATCAACGGCAAGCCCGCGCTGCAGTGGGCCGAGCAGATCGAGGCTGAACTGCGCAAGATGCCGGAGGTGACGATCCTGTCGCGCAGCACCGCGTTCGGCTATCAGGACCACAATCTCGTGACCGTCACGCAGCGCCTCACCGACCACCTGCCGGCAGCGAAGCGCCAGGGCACGCGCGAGCTGCTGTGGAAGATCCGTGCAAGGCGGGTGATTCTGGCCACCGGCGCGCACGAGCGTCCGCTTGTGTTCGGCAACAACGACCTGCCGGGCGTGATGATCGCGTCGGCGGTGTCGACCTACATCCATCGCTACGGCGTGCTGCCGGGACGCGACGCGGTCGTGTTCACCAACAACGATCGCGGCTACCAGGCGGCGCTCGACCTGAAGGCGTGCGGCGCGAAGGTGACGATCGTCGATGCGCGCGCATCGACCAATGGCGCGCTGCCGGCCGCCGCGAAGCGGCAGGGCCTGACCGTCCTGAATGGCGCAGTGGTGACGGCTGCATCCGGCAAGCGGCACGTCTCGTCAGTCGACGTGGCGGCTTATGCAAACGGCAAGACCGGGCGCAAGGTGTCGACGATCCCGTGCGATCTGGTCGCGATGTCGGGCGGCCTCAGCCCGGTCCTTCACCTGTTCGCGCAATCGGGCGGCAAGGCGCGGTGGAACGATGAGAAGGTGTGCTTCGTGCCGGGCAAGTCGATGCAGGCCGAGGCGAGCGTTGGCGCGGCGGCGGGCGAGTTCAGCCTGGCGCAGGCGCTGCCGCTCGCGATCGAAGCGGGGGCCGCCGCTGCCAAGGCTGCTGGCATCAGTAACGCCAAGCGCCCCGCCGCGCCAAAGGTGGCAGCCGTCGCCGAAGGCGCACTGCTGCCGCTGTGGCTCGTCGGCAGCCAGGAGGCCGCCGCGCGCGGGCCGAAGCAGTTCGTCGACTTCCAGAACGACGTGGCCGCGTCAGACATCCTGCTCGCCGCGCGCGAAGGCTTCGAATCGGTCGAACACGTGAAGCGCTACACCGCGATGGGTTTCGGCACAGACCAGGGCAAGCTCGGCAACATCAACGGCATGGGGATCCTGGCGCAGGCGCTCGGCAAGTCGATTCCCGACACCGGCACGACGACGTTCCGCCCCAACTACACGCCGGTCACGTTCGGCACGTTGGCGGGGCGCGAGCTCGGCGACTTCCTCGACCCGGTGCGCAAGACCTGCATCCATGAATGGCACGTCGAGCATGGCGCGCTGTTCGAGGACGTCGGCAACTGGAAGCGTCCGTGGTACTTCCCGAAGAAGGGCGAAGACCTGCATGCGGCGGTGAAGCGCGAATGCCTCGCGGTGCGCAACAGCGTCGGCATCCTCGATGCATCGACGCTCGGCAAAATCAACATCCAGGGCCCGGACGCGGTGGCGCTGCTGAACTGGATGTACACCAACCCGTGGAACAAGCTCGAAGTCGGCAAGTGCCGCTATGGCCTGATGCTCGACGAGAACGGCATGGTGTTCGACGACGGCGTCACGGTGCGGCTCGGCGAGCAGCATTTCATGATGACGACGACGACGGGCGGCGCCGCGCGTGTGCTGACCTGGCTCGAGCGCTGGCTGCAGACCGAGTGGCCGGACATGAAGGTGCGGCTCGGGTCGGTGACCGATCACTGGGCAACCTTCGCGGTGGTCGGCCCGAAGAGCCGCAAGGTACTGCGCAAGGTCTGCGATGACATCGACTTCGGCAACGAGGCCTTCCCGTTCATGAGCTATCGGAACGGCACCGTCGCCGGCGCGAAGGCGCGCGTGATGCGGATCAGCTTCTCGGGCGAGCTGGCGTACGAAGTGAACGTGCCCGCGAACGCCGGCCGCGCGGTGTGGGAAGCGCTGATGGCCGCGGGGGCCGAGTTCGACATCACGCCGTACGGCACGGAAACGATGCACGTGCTGCGAGCGGAGAAGGGCTACATCATCGTCGGCCAGGACACGGACGGTTCGATCACGCCGTACGATCTCGGCATGGGCGGAGTCGTGGCGAAGTCGAAGGACTTCCTCGGCAAGCGCTCGCTGACGCGTTCGGATACCGCGAAGGAAGGCCGCAAGCAGTTCGTCGGCCTGCTGACCGACGACGCGCAGTTCGTGCTGCCGGAGGGCGCGCAGATCATCGCGCCGGACACGCAGGTGTCGACGACCGACCCGACGCCGATGCTCGGCCACGTGACGTCGAGCTATTACAGCCCGATCCTGAAGCGCTCGATCGCGCTGGCCGTGGTGAAGGGCGGCCTGAACAAGATGGGCGAGAGCGTGGCGATTCCGCTGGCAAACGGCCGGCGCGTGACCGCGAAAATCTCGAGCCCGGTTTTCTATGATACGGAAGGGGTGCGCCAGAATGTGGAATGAATCGAATATCGCTACGCCGGCGGCAGACGTGCCGGCGTCTGACGCGCGCAGGCGCGGCGTGCGGCTTGAGTCGCCGTTCATCGGCGCGGCCGATCTGCTGAACGCGCACCAGGCGCATGCGTCGAAACACTTCGTGATGCGCGAGCGCGCCTTTCTTGATCTCGTCAACGTGCGCGGTGATCTCTCGGACCCTGCGTTCGTCGACGCGTTCGAGGGCGTGGTCGGCTGTTGTCCGCCGGCCGCACCGAACACGGTCGCGCGCGGCGCCGCCTATGACGTGCTGTGGCTCGGCCCCGACGAGTGGCTGGTGCGCTCGAACGAACCGGTGCCGGCGGGCGTGCTCGAGCCCAAGCTCGCCCAGGCGATCGCCGGCGCGTACGCGGCGGCGGTCGACGTCGGCAGCGGCTACACGGTCGTCGAGATCAGCGGCGGGCGCGTACGCGACGTACTGGCGCGCGGCTGCCCGCTCGACCTGCATCCGCGCGTGTTCAAGCCGGGCCAGTGCGCGCAGAGCCACTACTTCAAGGCGTCGATCGTGCTGGTGCCGACCGGCGTCGACCGCTTCGAGGTCGTCCTGCGCCGCAGCTTCGCCGATTATTTCTGCCGCATCATGCTCGACGCCGCGGCGCCGTTGACATCATGAAGCCGGTCGACAACGCGTTCAGCGCACCACTCGCCGGGCTCGATGGGCCACTGCTGCCGGGCCGGGGCTGGAGTGTGTTTATCGATGCGTTAGCGGTGCCGGTGCGGATCGGCATCCATCCGCACGAGCACGAAGCACCGCAGCCGATCGTGATCGACGCGCGTCTGGGCTATCGCCACCAGCCGAGCGAGGACGGCGAGTGGATCGACTACGACGGCTATTGTGCGCGCCTCGCCGCGTTTCTTGCGCACAAGCCGCATACGCGCCTGCTCGAGACCCTGGTGGCCGAAATCGCCGAGCTGTCGTTTCGCGAATGGCCGGCGCTCGACACGTTGACGCTTGCCGTGCACAAGCCGAAGATCCGGCCCGGCACGCAACGCGTCGGCGTCGCGCTCGAGTGGACACGCGCCGATTACCGCAGGCGCAGCGGGCAGGCGGGCTGAGCGTTGCCCGGGCCATGTCGGCGCCGTGCAAACGCGTGTCGGTATTGGACATAGGTTTTCCGGGCTCCCCGACTACTCTCATAGACGCTGCCGCGCATGCCGCACCGATCGGCGTGTCGGCAGCGTGAGTCATGTTTATACGAGGAGAAAATCCAATGAAAAAGGGAGCGACTGCGGGCCCGGTCATGGCGCTGATGTTTTCCGCGTCTGCCTTTGCCCAAAGCGGCGTCACGCTGTACGGCGTGATCGACGAAGGCATTAACTACACGAATAACGTCGGCGGACACAGCCTGACCGAGATGGCAAGCGGCTTTGCGCAAGGCAGCCGTTGGGGTCTGAAGGGGACGGAAGACCTTGGCAGCGGCGTCAAGGCGCTGTTCCAGCTCGAGAGCGGCTTCAATGCGAGCAACGGCAGGTCGGCGCAGGGCGGATTGCTGTTCGGCCGGCAAGCCTACGTCGGGCTTGGTGATGATCGCCTGGGGACCGTCACGCTGGGGCGCCAGTATGACTCGGTGATCGACTACCTGGCGCCGACGACCGTTGCCGGGAATTGGGGGGGCACCATGTTCGGGCACCCCTACGACAACGACAACCTGATCTACTCGTTCCGCGCCAACAATACCGTCAAGTACACAAGTCCCACCCTTGGCGGGTTCCAGTTCGGCGGCGCCTACAGCTTCAGCAACGACACCAACTTTGCCAACAACCGCCAGTACAGCGCGGGGATGCAGTACGCGAGCGGCGGCCTGTTGCTGGCGGCGGCCTACCTGCAGGCGGACAACCCGTCGGCCACGTCAGGGGGCGCCATCAATAACGGCGGCGACCAGAACTTCCTTGCCAAGCGTTTGCGCATATTCGGTGCCGGCATCAACTACACGTTCGGTGCGGCGACGGCCGGCTTCGCCTACTCCAATTCGAATCTGACCGCGCCGCTGTCCACCTCGTACATCTCCGGTTCGATCCTGCCGGCCGGCGGTACCCTGGACTCGCTCCGGTTCCAGAACCTGGAAGTGAATTTCAAGTACCAGTTCACGCCCGCTTTCTACGCCGGTGCACTGTATACGCTCACGCTGGAGAACTTCCGCGCGTCCTCCGGCGACGCGAAACCGAAGGTTCATTCCTTCGGCCTGATGGCGGATTACAACTTCTCGAAGCGCACGGACGTCTATCTCCAGGCCGCCTACCAGCGCGTCGCCGGCGACAAGACCGGCACCGCACTGGACCTGGCTGACTTGCCCGGGGCGGCGAACGCCTCATCGACGGCGAGGCAGTTCCAGGTCCGTGCCGCGATTCGTCACAAGTTCTGAGTCCAATCCATTGCGGTGGCCGCCGCGAGTCGCGACAGCGACTCACGGCAGAACCGGGCCTGCAGCTCAGGAAGTCTTGTCCGCTACTGCGGGATAGCCGGCTGTTTCAGCGGACGCGTCGTCCGACGCCAGCGCTTCCAGCGCGACGCCACGGGTCTCGATGCCGAGCACCCACACCGCGAGTGCCGCTACCGCGAACGAGATCGCGCCGAGGGTGAACACGCCGCCCTGTCCGAACACCGGCAACACCACGCCAACCACATAGGGCCCGATGAGCGAGCCGATCCGCCCAATTGCCGACGCGAAGCCGGACCCCGTCGCGCGCGCGCCGGTGCCGTACTGTTCCGGCGTGTACGTGTACAGGACCGCCCACATGCCGAACAGGAAGAATTGCATCGCCAGGCCGGTGCCGAGGAGCAGCGTGACACTGCCGCCGTACATCGCACTCTGCCCGTACAGGTACGCCATCGTGCCGCCGCCGAGCAGCGACGCGATGCAGGTGGGCTTGCGGCCCCAGCGCTCGACCAGCCACGCGGCGCACAGGAAGCCCGGTATGCCGCCGAGGGAGATCAGCACCGTGTAGTACACCGATTGCGTGACCGCGAAACCGGCCTGCTGAAGCAGCGCGCCGAGCCAGGACGTCAGGCCGTAGAAGCCGAGCAGCGCAAAGAACCAGAGCAGCCACACCATGGTCGTGCGGCGGCGGTATGCGCCGCTCCAGATCTCGCGCAACGCGCCGCGCCCGCGCACCGGCGCGGCCATCAGTTGCTGTGAAGGCCGAGGCAGCGTCGCGACGCCGGCGGAGCGCATCACCCTGGCTTCGATGTCGCGCATCACTGCGTCGGCCTCGGCGTGCCGGCCCGCGTGTTCGAGCCAGCGCGGCGATTCGGGCACGAGGCGGCGCACGATCAGTACGAACACGGCCGGGATCGCGAGCAGCGCGAACACGGTGCGCCAGCCGAACTGGGGCAGCACGAAGTAGGAAACGACGCCTGCCGTGATGAAGCCCAGCGGCCAGAAGCCATCCATCAGTGCGATCAGGCGCCCGCGGTTCGCGGCGGGCACGAATTCTGACAACAGCGTCTGCGCGACCGGAAACTCCATGCCCATGCCGATCCCCAGCAGGACGCGCCAGGCGATCAGCGCCTCGACACTTTGCGCCGTCGAGCACAGATACGACGCTACGCCCCACAGCACCATGCTCCACTGGAACACGGGCCGGCGCCCGAAGCGGTCCGCGAGCAGGCCGGCGAGCGCCGCACCGAGCACCATCCCGAAGAAGCTGGCGCTGGCGACCAGGCCAGTTGTCGCGGTGGACAACCCGAACTCCAGCTTGATCGAACCTAGTACGAAGGTCATGGTGGCAAGGTCGACCGAGTCGAAGAAGAACGCGACGGCGATGATGATGAAGATCAGCTTGTGGTAGCCGGAAAACGGCAGACGTTCGAGCCGGGCGGCGGCGTTCGCGCGCGCGGAAACGGGGGATGAGATTGGCATGGCGTCCTTGGAAAAAGTAAGGGCCTCGAATCAGCTTGCCCGAAGGCCCGGAATCTTAAGTAGACGCGGTAATCGACTGCAGATCTGGGGAAAAACCGTCGCCGGCTTGTGTGAAACCGTCATCGGGGCCGGGCGGTGCGGCTCCGCTCAGGATGCGCGCGGCGAGCGCGGTATGGCTGGCGCAAGCTCCGATGTCGGCGACGTTCAAGCGCGCGTCGGATTTTGCACACAGGCGCACAGTTGTCCCGGACTACTCTCGAAGGCGCGGCCGCGCATGCCGCGCGCCGATTGGCGCGCCGCGGCACGCTTCAACGATTGATGGAGACAAAGCGATGAGCAGCAACCGAGGTGTCGTATATCTTGAGCCTGGAAAGGTCGAGGTGCAGAAGATCGACTATCCGAAAATGGTCGATCCAAGCGGCCGTGCGATCGGCCACGGCGTGATCCTCAAGGTCGTGAGCACGAACATCTGCGGGTCGGACCAGCACATGGTGCGCGGGCGCACGACCGCACCGGCCGGTCTCGTGCTCGGTCACGAGATCACCGGCGAGGTGATCGAGGTCGGCCGCGACGTCGAGACGCTGAGGATCGGCGATCTGGTGTCGGTGCCGTTCAACGTCGCGTGCGGGCGCTGTGCTATGTGCAAGGAGCAGCACACCGGCGTATGCCTGAGCGTCAACCCGGCGCGTGCGGGCGGGGCGTACGGGTACGTCGACATGGGGGGATGGATCGGCGGCCAGGCGGAGTACGTGATGGTGCCGTATGCCGATTTCAACCTGCTGAAGTTCCCCGACCGCGACCAGGCGATGGCGAAAATCCGCGATCTCACCTGCCTGTCGGACATTTTGCCGACCGGCTATCACGGTGCCGTGACTGCGGGCGTGAAGCCCGGCTCGACCGTCTACATCGCCGGCGCGGGTCCGGTCGGCATGGCCGCGGCGGCTTCGGCGCGCCTGCTCGGCGCGGCCTGCACCATCGTCGGCGACATGAACCCGGCGCGTCTCGTTCACGCGAAGGCAATGGGTTTCGAAGTGGTCGATCTGTCCAAGGACGCGACACTTGGCGAGCAGATCGCCGAAATCCTTGGCACGCCGGAGATCGATTGCGCGGTCGATTGCGTTGGTTTCGAGGCGCACGGCCATGGCGCGTCCGGCCACGCGGAGGAGGCGCCGGCGACGGTGCTGAATTCACTGATGGAAATTACGCGGCCCGCCGGGGCGATCGGGATTCCGGGGCTCTACGTGACCGACGATCCGGGCGCCAAGGATGCAGCGGCGCAGCACGGCAGCCTGAGCATCCGCTTCGGCCTTGGCTGGGCGAAGTCGCACTCATTCCATACCGGGCAGACACCAGTGCTGAAGTACAACCGCAACCTGATGCAGGCGATCCTGCACGGTCGTCTGCCGATCGCGGAGATCGTCAACGTCTCCGTGATCTCGCTTGAGCAGGCGCCGGAAGGCTACAAGCAGTTTGATGGCGGTGCGCCACGGAAATTCGTCATCGATCCGCACGGGATGTTGGTGGCGGCGTGATCGGGCGATAAAGGCCGCCTGCGCCTGCGGACAAGGCGGGGAATGGCGAGTGTTATCTCCCCTCTCCCATTTATGGGAGAGGGGCGGGGGAGAGGGCGGGCGTCTCCACGGAGTGAGGCGTCACGATGCTTGCCAAGGGCCGGCCGATACCCCCGGCCTCTCCCGCACGCGGGAGAGGGGAGCAAACCGGCGACCTGGTCGCTTTGTATCGCCACGCCACCGCATGAGTCAGTGACTCACGCGTGCATCACCGGAGAATACTGCGCCGATCCGACAGAGCCCGGCGTCTTCGCCAGCGGCGCGATCTGCTGCCGGCGTTCGCGCGTCGGCGCGACGCCGAACGCGTCGCGGTAGCTCTTGCTGAAATGGCACGCGGACTGAAAGCCGCACGCCATTGTGATGTGCATGATGGACATGTCGGTCTGCAGCAGTAGCTCGCGCGCGCGGCGCAAACGCAGCGTCAGGTAGTAATGCGTCGGCGTCATCCCGAGATGGTCGCGGAACAGGCGCTGCAACTGCCGCTGCGACATGCTCGCCAGACGCGCGAGCTCTTCGCGCGATAGCGGTTCCTCGATGTTGTTCTCCATCAGCGAGATCACCTCGAACAGCGACTTGTTCGCCGAGCCGAGGCGCGCCACCAGCGGCATCTTCTGCTGCGCGCTCGTGTCGCGCACATGTTCGACGATGAACTGCTCGGCGATCTGCGTGACGCGTGCGGTGCCGATGCGGATGGTGATCAGGTTCAGCATCATGTCGAGCGGCGCGACGCCGCCCGTGCAGGTGATGCGGTCGCGGTCGATCACGAATAGTTCCTTGAGGAAGCGTGTGTCGGGAAACTCTTCCTTCAGCGCCGACATGTTCTCCCAGTGGATGGCGCAGGCGTAGCCGGCGAGCAGCCCGGATTTGGCCAGGGCGTAGGTGCCGGTACACAGGCTGCCCAGCACGATGCCCTCGCGCGCCGCGCGGCGCAGCGCTGACAGGTAGTCCGTCGTGGTCGAGCGCTGCACGTCGACGCCGCCGCAGACGAACACGATGTCCGGCCGCCCGATGCTGTCGGCGCGGGTGGTGTCAATTGCCAATCCGTTGCTCGCCGTAACCGGGCCGCCTTCCGGGCTGACGATGGACCAACGGTACAGTTCCTGGCCACTGAGGTAGTTTGCCATCCGCAGCACCTCGATCGCGCTGGTAAACGCAATCATCGTGAAGTTGGGCAACGGCATGAAGGCGAAGTGGGACAGCGACGCGGTTCGGTCGGGCGACATGGGGGGCGTTCCTCGAATTCTGATGGCGTTCAGGTCTGAAGCCTGGCTACCGTCTCTGGCTTTAGTGATAAAGCGGGCGCAACAAACGTGCCATACGGCGAAACCCTACGTTTGGGGGGCTGAGCTCGTTTGGGACGAGCGGCGTTGCACCGGATGCGTGACACGCCGCACTCGCGCCGCCGCGCGCGGCACTACCGTAGTGCAATGCAGCATGCGGGAGTGACGTGATAGGAATCCGCTTTTCTGCACTTGCCCGTCTGCGTCCCATGACCGACTTGTGAAAATCGGACGCGAATGGCGGAAAAGGAAAAGAACGCGTCTGAATTCATCAATCGACCCAATACCCGAACGACAAGAATAGAGCCGTCGGCAACGCTGCGCCGACGAGGCAGGAAGACCCGGCAACGAGGGCCTGTCCAGCCTGTCAGGCAGCCATCTCAATCCCTCACGGAAGCTCTATGTCGAACACCCAGTCATTCTTCTCGCAACCCTTGGCCGAGCGCGACGCGCTGGTGCGCGGCGCACTCCTGAAAGAACTCGAGCGGCAGCAGTCGCAAGTCGAGCTGATCGCTTCGGAAAACATCGTGTCGCGCGCCGTGCTCGAAGCGCAAGGCTCAGTGTTGACCAACAAGTACGCGGAAGGATACCCGGGCAAGCGCTACTACGGCGGCTGCGAGTTCGCGGACCAGGTTGAGTCGCTCGCGATCGAGCGCGTGAAGCAGCTCTTTAACGCCGGCTTTGCCAACGTCCAGCCGCACTCCGGCGCGCAGGCCAACGGCTCGGTCATGCTCGCACTGACGAAGCCGGGCGACACCGTGCTTGGCATGTCGCTCGACGCAGGTGGTCACCTGACCCATGGGGCGAAGCCCGCACTGTCGGGCAAGTGGTTCAATGCCGTGCAATACGGCGTGAACCGCGACACGATGCTGATCGACTACGACCAGGTCGAAGCGCTTGCGCACGAGCACAAGCCGAGCCTGATCATCGCCGGCTTTTCCGCCTATCCGCGCAAGCTGGATTTCGCCCGCTTCCGCGCGATTGCCGATAGCATCGGCGCCAAGCTGATGGTCGACATGGCGCACATCGCCGGCGTGATCGCCGCGGGCCGTCATCCGAATCCGGTCGAGCACGCGCATGTGGTCACATCGACGACGCACAAGACCCTGCGCGGCCCGCGCGGCGGCTTCGTGCTGACCAACGACGAAGAAATTGCGAAAAAGATCAACTCGGCCGTGTTCCCGGGCCTGCAGGGCGGCCCGTTGATGCACGTGATCGCTGGCAAGGCGGTCGCCTTCGGCGAGGCGCTGCAGCCGGAATTCAAAACCTACATCGACAACGTGCTCGCCAACGCAGCAGCGCTCGGCGAAGTGCTGAAGTCAGGCGGCGTCGACCTGGTCACGGGCGGCACCGACAACCATCTGCTGCTGGTCGACCTGCGGCCGAAGGGGCTGAAGGGCACCCAGGTCGAGCAGGCGCTCGAGCGCGCCGGCGTCACCTGCAACAAGAACGGCATTCCGTTCGACACCGAGAAGCCAACCATCACCTCGGGCATCCGGCTCGGCGCCCCGGCCGCGACAACGCGCGGCTTCGGCGTCACGGAGTTCCGCGAGATCGGCCGCCTGATCCTCGAAGTGTTCGAGGCGCTGCGCGCCAACCCCGAAGGCGACCAGGCCACCGAACAGCGCGTCCGCCGCCAGATCTTCGCGCTTTGCGAACGCTTCCCGATCTACTGACCCGCGTACCGACAAGACTGGAGCAACCAATGAGCGCGCTGCATCAGGACAGCATCATCATCGACGGCCTGAACATCTCCAAGTTCGAGCGTTCGGTGTTCGAAGACATGCACAAGGGCGGCATCACAGCGGCGAACTGTACGGTGTCGGTGTGGGAGAACTTCACCAAGACCGTCGACAACATCGCACTGATGAAAAAGCAGATCCGCGATAACGCCGAGCTGCTGACGTTGGTGCGTACCACTGACGACATCCTGCGCGCGAAGCGGGAAGGCAAGACCGGCGTGATCCTAGGTTTCCAGAACGCGCACGCGTTCGAGGACAACCTTGGCTATATCGAAGCGTTCGCCGACATGGGCGTGCGCGTGGTGCAGCTCTGCTACAACACCCAGAACCTGGTCGGCACCGGTTGCTACGAGCGCGATGGCGGGCTGTCCGACTTCGGCCGCGAAGTCATCACCGAGATGAACCGCGTCGGGATCATGGTCGATCTGTCGCACGTCGGCGGCAACACGTCGTCCGAAGCGATCGCATTCTCGAAGAAGCCGGTCTGCTATTCGCACTGCCTGCCGTCGGGCCTGAAGGAGCATCCGCGCAACAAGAGCGACGCGCAGCTGCGGGAGATCGCCGATGCGGGCGGCTTCGTCGGCGTGACGATGTTCGCTCCGTTCCTCAAGCGCGGCATCGAGGCGACGGTCGACGACTACATCGAGGCGATCGACTACGTCGTGAACCTGGTCGGCGAGGACGCGGTCGGTATCGGCACCGACTTCACGCAGGGCTACAGCACTGAGTTCTTCGACATGCTGACGCACGACAAGGGCCGCTATCGCCGCCTGACCAATTTCGGCAAGGTGATCAACCCGGAAGGCATCCGCACCATCGGCGAGTTCCCGAACCTGACCGCGGCGATGGAGCGCGCGGGCTGGAAGGCGTCGCGCATCCGCAAGATCATGGGTGAGAACTGGGTGCGCGTGTTCAGGGACGTGTGGGGCGCGTAATCCACACATAGGCCGCCAGTTCTTTCACGCAATCACAAAACACGGGACGTGCCCGCGCGACACACGCGGGCACGCGGGCGATGCCGCGCCTGCGCGATGACGCAAACGGCCATTTTTCCTCACGGAGTCACCACGATGCAACCGCAACTGCCGATCAACGTCGATCCCGATACCGGCGTCTGGACCACCGATGCGCTGCCCATGCTGTATGTGCCGCGCCACTTCTTCACCAACAACCACGTCGCCGTCGAAGAGGCGCTGGGCCGCGATACCTATGCGGAGATCCTCTACAAGGCCGGCTACAAGTCCGCGTACCACTGGTGCGACAAGGAAGCGAAGCTGCACGCGATCAGCGGGATGGCGGTGTTCGAGCACTACCTGAAGCGGCTGTCGCAGCGCGGCTGGGGACTGTTCTCGATCCTGGAGGCCGATCCGGCGACGGCCCGCGCGCGCATCGCGCTGCGGCACTCGTCGTTCGTGCTCGCGCAGCCGGAAAGGGAAGGCAAGCTTTGCTACATGTTCGCCGGCTGGTTCGCTGGCGCGATGGACTGGGTCAATGACACGACGCCAGCAGGCAAGGGCGCACCGCGCGCGCAGTCGAAGGAGGTGCAGTGCGCGGCCGAGGGTCACGATCATTGCGTGTTCGAAGTGTCGCCAGTCGCCCACTAAGCAACTTCCACTGACCGAACCCGTCCGCACTACGAAACATACAAACGCCAGAGGTCGTCCGCGATGCGTTATCCCAACTTGTTCAAACCTTTGCAGCTCAACCAGCTGACGCTGCGCAACCGGATCGTCAGCACCGCGCACGCCGAGGTGTATGCGGAGCCGGGCGGCCTGCCGGGCGACCGTTACATTCGCTATTACGAGGAGAAGGCAAAGGGCGGCGTCGGCCTGGCGATCTGCGGTGGCTCGAGCCCGGTCTCCATCGA
This sequence comes from Cupriavidus lacunae, assembly GCF_003353055.1. GTDB lineage: Bacteria > Pseudomonadota > Gammaproteobacteria > Burkholderiales > Burkholderiaceae > Cupriavidus > Cupriavidus lacunae. The sequence continues at coordinate 50,761 of NZ_QKWJ01000016.1, read as the reverse complement.
CAGTCCCCAGGGGTGGTGGAAGTCGGTGAACCTGTCGACCGACCAGATCATCGATCCGCTGTCGCGTCTCGCCGAGACGATGCACCGCCACGGCGCCAAGATCATGATCCAGGCCACACACATGGGACGCCGTTCGGCGTTCCACGGCGAGCACTGGCCACACCTGATGACGCCGTCCGGCGTGCGCGAGCCGGTGCACCGTGGCAACGCGAAGATCATCGAGATCGAGGAGATCCGGCGGATCATCGCCGACTTCGCGGCCGCCGCGAAGCGCGTGCAGGACGCGGGGATGGACGGCATCGAAATCTCGGCCGCGCACCAGCACCTGATCGACCAGTTCTGGAGCCCCCGCACCAACTTCCGTACCGACGAATGGGGCGGCAGCCTGGAGAATCGCCTGCGCTTCGGCGTCGAGGTGCTGCAGGCGGTGCGCGAGGCGGTTGGGAAGGACTTCTGCGTCGGCCTGCGGATGTGCGGCGACGAATTCCATGAAGACGGGCTCGATCACGAGCAGCTCAAGGAGATCGCGCAGGCGATGTCTGAATCAGGGTTGATCGACTATCTCGGTGTGATCGGCTCCGGCGCGGATACGCACAACACGCTCGCCAACTGCATGCCGCCGATGGCGCTGCCGCCCGAGCCGTTCGTGCATCTCGCCGCGGGTATCAAGGCGGTGGTCAAGGTGCCGGTGATGCACGCGCAGAGCATCCGCGACGCGGGCCAGGCCGAGCGCCTGCTCGCCAGCGGCATGGTCGACCTGGTCGGCATGACGCGCGCGCAGATGGCCGATCCGCATATGGTCATCAAGATCCGCGACGGGCGCGAGGACGAGATCAAGCAATGCGTCGGCGCGAACTACTGCATCGACCGCCAGTACAACGGCCTGGACGTGTTGTGCGTGCAGAACGCCGCGACGTCGCGCGAGGCGACCATGCCTCACCTGATCGAGAAGTCGCGCGGCCCGAAGCGCAAGGTCGTCGTGGTCGGCGCCGGCCCGGCGGGACTTGAGGCGGCACGCGTCGCGCGTTCGCGCGGACATGACGTCGTGCTGTTCGAGAGGAACGCCGAAGTGGGCGGGCAGATCATGTTGGCGTCGAAGGCGCCGCAGCGCGAGCAGATGGCGGGCATTGTGCGCTGGTTCGACATGGAGACCAGGCGCCTCGGCGTCGACCGGCGCCTGGGCGTCGAAGCCGACGCGAAGATGATCATGGCGGAGAAGCCGGACATCATCGTGCTGGCGACCGGCGGCCGCGCATTCTCCGACCAGGTGCCCGCGTGGGGCGTTGCCGAGGGGCTGGCGGTCAGCTCGTGGGATGTGCTGTCCGGGCGCGTCGAAGCGAAGCAGAACGTGCTGGTCTACGACGGCGTGAGCACGCACGCAGGCGCGGGCGTCGCCGACTACCTGGCCAGCCGCGGCGCGAAGGTGGAGATCGTCACGCCGGACGTGAAGGTTGCCGACGACTGCGGCGGCACGACGTTCCCGATTTTCTATCGCCGGCTGTACGCGCAGGGCGTGATCCACACCCCGAACTACTGGCTAGATCGCGTCTACGAGGATGACGGCAAGAAGATCGCGGTGCTGCGCAACGAATACACCGAAGAACTCGAGGAGCGCGCGGTCGACCGGGTGGTGATCGAGAATGGTTCGACGCCGAACGACACGCTGTACTGGAAGCTGAAGCCGGAATCGGTCAACCGCGGCCAGGTCGACGTGCACAAGCTGTTCGCGGCGGAACCACAACCGTGCCTGTCGGAGACGCTCGGCAACGGCCGCTTCCTGTTGTTCCGGGTTGGCGACTGCATCTCGATGCACAACATCCACGGCGCGATCTACGACGCGCTGCGGCTCGTGAAGGATTTCTGACGATGAATCCGTCCAACCTGATTACCGTCCTGCTCTGGCTGTCGGTGGCGGGGCTCGCCTTCGCGGTGTTGAAGCGCGCGTCGTACTGGCGGCTTGGGCGGGCGAGCGCGCCCGGCGCGTTCGGCATTGCCAACCTGTTCGCGATCCCCAAGCGCTATTTCGTCGACCTGCACCACGTCGTTGCGCGCGACCCGTATATCGCCAAGACGCACGTCGCGGCGGCCGGTGGCGCGATCGGCGCGCTTGCACTCGTGTTCGTCAACTACGGTCTCGCCATCTACTCGCCCTGGCTCGACAAGCTGACCTTTGCCGCGGCGCTGGTGATGCTGGTCGGTGCGGTGTTCGTGTGGCGCCGGCGCCGGTCGAAGGACGTGCCCGCGCGCTTGTCGAAGGGGCCGTGGAATACGCTGCCATGGCTGCTCGGTTCGTTCGCGCTCGGGCTCGCCCTGTTCTCACTGGTGCCGGCTGGTCTGATGTCAGGGGCGTTCGCCGTGTTCTGCGCGGTGCTGATCGCCGTCGGCGCGCTGGCCATGACGGTCGGCGCAGCGCAAGGCGGGCCGATGAAGCATGCGATCGCGGGCCTGCTGCATCTCGCGTTCCATCCGCGCCAGGAGCGCTTCGCGGCGTCGCCCGAGTCGTACACCGGAAACGGCACGGCCACGCCGCCGACCGCGCTCAAGCTGCCCGACATCGAGCACCAGGAGTATGGCGTCGCGAAGCCGGTCGAGTTCCGCTGGAACCAGCTGCTGAGCTTCGACGCGTGCGTGCAGTGCGGCAAGTGCGAGGCCGCCTGTCCGGCGTTCGCTTCGGGCCAGCCGCTGAACCCGAAGAAGCTGATCCAGGATCTCGTCGTCGGGATGGCGGGCGGCACCGATGCCGCGTACGCAGGCAGTCCGACCCCCGGCATTCCCGTCGGCCGGCATCGCGGCGAGCCGAACGGCCCGATCGTATCCGGCCTGATCGAGGCACAGACGTTGTGGTCGTGCACCACCTGCCGCGCTTGCGTGCAGGAGTGCCCGATGCTGATCGAGCACGTCGATGCGATCGTCGACATGCGCCGCAACCAGACGCTTGAGCATGGCACCGTGCCGGACAAGGGCGCCGAAGTGCTCGCGAACCTGCGCGAAACCGGCACGATGGGCGGCTACGATACCGCTGCGCGCTATGACTGGTCGGTCGATCTGAATGCGCCGGTGGCGCAGCCGGGCAAGACGGTCGACGTGCTGATCGTCGCCGGCGAAGGCGCGTTCGACATGCGCTACCAGCGCACGCTGCGCGCATTTGTCAAAGTGCTGAACCAGGCGGGCATCGACTATGCGGTGCTTGGCGAGGTGGAAACCGACACCGGCGATGTCGCGCGCCGTCTGGGCGACGAGGCGACCTTCCAGCAACTGGCGAAGCACCTGATCGGCACGCTCGGCACGCTGTCGTTCCGCCAGATCGTGACGGCCGATCCGCACGTGATGCACAGCCTGCGCAACGAGTACCGCGCGCTGGGCCTGCGCGTCACGGTCAAGCATCACACGAGCTATCTGGCCGAGCTTGCGTCGAGCGGGCTGATCGCGCCGAAAGCGGTCGAGGCGCTGCGCGACAAGCGCATCACCTATCACGATCCCTGCTATCTCGGCCGCTACAACGGCGAAACCGAGGCCCCGCGCAAGCTGCTGAAGGCGATCGGCATCCAGGTGGTCGAGATGGAACGCAACGGCATGCGGGGCCGCTGCTGCGGCGGCGGGGGTGGCGCACCATTGACGGATGTTCCCGGCAAGCAGCGCATTCCCGACATCCGCATCGCCGACGCGCGCGCGGTGGGCGCGGACGTGGTTGCGGTTGGATGCCCAAACTGCACGGCGATGCTGGAAGGCGTCGTCGGCCCGCGCCCTGACGTGCTCGACGTGGCTGAACTGGTCGCCGCCTCGCTGGAGTGAATCGATGAACACGACTAAACGAATCGACCCGCGCCGGCCGTTCATCATCACGGCGGCGGGCCTCAGGCGGATCACGCTGGGCGAGTCCGGCAGCGCGGACGCAAGCGCCGCGCACTGGCCCGCGCAAGGCCACGCAGCCGAGGCGGCAAAGCCGCGGAGGATGGTGAAGGAGGCGCGCTATGTGCTGCTTGTCGCCGCGCACAGCGAACGCGGCGCGCTGGACGAGCATGCGCGCCAGGCAGTCGCGGCGGCCGCGCTGCTCGCCGATGCGCAGACCGAAGTGGTGCTGATGGTGTTCGGGGAACTGAAGGACGACGCGGCGGAGCTCGGCGTCGACAAGCTTATCGCGCTGCCCGAGTTCGACCGGCGCACGTTCGCGCGAGACAGCGAGCTGCGGGCACTGCAGGCGTGCGCGACGGCGCTGTCGCCCCGGCATGTCTTCCTGCCCGACAACGCGCACGGCGACGGCGATCTCGGCCGGCGATACGCGGCTGCGGCGGGCGCCAGCGTCGCGACGGAAGTGGTCGAGATCGACGCGCGGCACGTCGGCGTGTATGCGCACGCCAAGCGTGCGTTCGCGACCCGCGCGCTGCCCGAGGTCATTCTGCTCGCGCCGGGCGCGGTTGACACGAAGCTGCCGTTCACCGGCGGGGGCGAGCGCCTGTCCGGCGAGTTCCTGCACGCCAGGGGAGGGACGCAACTGTATCGCGACCTCGGTGTCGAGGAAATCGATGCCGCCCAGGTCGCGCTGGAGGAGGCGGACTTCATCGTGGCGGCCGGCAATGGCGTGACCGACGTCGGCGCGTTCGAGCGGCTCGCGGGCGCGTTCGGCGCGGCGATCGCCGCCAGCCGCGTCGCGGTCGACAACGGGCATTTTACGCGTGACAAGCAGGTCGGCGCGACCGGCAAGACGGTCGAGGCCAGCGTCTACATTGCGTTCGGCATCTCCGGCGCGGTGCAGCACCTGCAAGGTATCAAGGACTGCCGTCACGTGATCGCAGTCAATCTGGACGGCAGCGCGCCGATCGCCAAACGCGCGAACCTGACCATCGTCGGCGACGCACAGGCAACGATCGCCGCACTGATCGAGCAGGTGCAGGCCGCGCGCCCCGTACGGGGACAGCAGCCGGCCGCAGCCCGTCCCCGCGAAGCCGCAGGAGCCGCAGCATGAACGCCCCCACACAAGTGCAACGTATCGCGGTGCTGGTGTCCGTCGGCCGCCATCCGGTCAGCGGCGCGCCGCGCTACAGCCGCAACGACGCCGCCGCGCTCGAGCTCGGCCGCGGCCTCGCGGAAGAATATCGTGCGCAGCTCGCCGTGATTCACGCGGGCGACGCCGCCGATCCCGCGCTCAACGACTACCTGGCGCTCGGCGCGAGCGAAGTCCAGGTGCTCGCTTGCGCGGGTGGCGAAGACGCCGCGCGCGCGCTTGCCGCCCACGTGAAGGACTATGACCTCGTGCTGACCGGCACCCGCGCGGAGGGCGCGTACGACACAGGGATGTTGCCCTACCGCGTTGCCGCGGCGCTCGGCCGGCCACTGGTCGGATCGGCCGTCGACGTCGACATCGCCGGTGGTCGCGTCGCCGTGCGGCAGTTCCTGCCAAAGGGCCTGCGCCGGTGCGTCGATGCCACGCTGCCCGCGGTGGTGGCCGTACATCCGCTCGCGAACGCCCAGCCGCGCTATGCGTACGCGCGGCTGCGCGCGGGCAAGATCCGGCCGGTGCCGGCGGCGCGATGCGAAGATGGCGCCGCCGCCGCATGGACGCTCGGCGCCGTCGAGCGCAAGCCGGTCCGGCTGGCCGCCGCCGAGAAGCGCACCGGGCATGCCCGGATGCTATCGGCGACGACGACCGAGAGCCGCGGCGGGAACGTCGTAAATGGTGGGACTTCGGTCGAAAAAGCACAAGTGATCCTCGCCTACTTGCGCGAGCATCAACTCATCGACTACTGACACGTTGCCGGTCTGTCGGCAAGCAACCAGGGATGCAGGAAATCCGGAGCAAACAATGAAAGTATCGGCAGACATTCGCGCGCTGGTGGAGCAGCGCAAGGCGGGATACAGCCTCGAGGCGCCTTTCTATCTGAGCGAGGAGATTTTCGCGCTGGACATGGAGGCGATTTTCCGCAAGCACTGGATCCAGGTGGCGGTCGAGCCTGACGTTCCAGAGCCGGGCGATTATGTGACGGTCGAGCTCGGCCACGACTCGATCCTGATCGTGCGCGACGATGATATGCAGGTCCGCGCGTTCCACAACGTCTGCCGCCATCGCGGCGCGCGGCTGTGCAACGCGGACAAGGGTACGGTCGGCAATATTGTCTGCCCGTATCACAGCTGGACCTACAACCTGAACGGCGACCTGATGTTTGCCGAGCACATGGGCGAGAAGTTCGACCGCTGCAAGCACAGCCTGAAATCCGTTCACGTCGAGAACCTTGCCGGCCTGATTTTTGTCTGCCTCGCGGACGAGCCGCCAGCCGACTTCGCGGCGATGCGCGCCGCGATGGAGCCGTACCTGCTGCCGCACAACCTGGCGGACACCAAGGTCGCCGCACAGATCGATGTGCTCGAGAAAGGCAACTGGAAGCTCACGATGGAGAACAACCGCGAGTGCTATCACTGCGTGGCGAACCATCCGGAGCTGACCATTTCGTTGTACGAGTACGGCTTCGGCTATCAGCGCTCGCCCGCCAACGCCGAGGGCATGGAAGCGTTCGAGCGCACCTGCATCGAGCGTGCCGCGGAATGGGAAGCGATGAGCCTGCCATCGGCGGAGATCGAGCAACTGCTCGACACCACCGGCTTCCGTACCCAGCGCCTGCCGCTCGACCGCAGCGGCGAATCGCAGACGCTCGACGCCAGGGTAGCGTCGAAGAAGTTGCTCGGCAAGTTCGAGCAAGCCGACCTGGGCGGGCTCTCGTTCTGGACGCAGCCGAACTCGTGGCATCACTTCATGAGCGACCACATCGTCACGTTCTCGGTGATCCCGCTGTCGGCCGGCGAAACGCTGGTTCGCACCAAGTGGCTGGTCCACAAAGATGCGCAGGAGGGTGTCGATTATGACGTGAAGAACCTGACCGCAGTGTGGAACGCGACCAACGACCAGGATCGCGCGCTGGTTGAGTACTCGCAGTGTGGCGCGGGCAGCAGCGCGTACGAGCCCGGCCCGTACTCGCCATTCACCGAAGGCCTGGTCGAGAAGTTCTCGGCCTGGTATATCGGCCGGCTGGCCGAGCAGATCGGCGCGTAGGCGCAACAGCGGAGGCAGACATGATGCGCGATGCGGTCTTTACCGAGCCAGCGGAGAGCCGGGTGACCCGCCCGGCGTTCTGGAGCGCGCTCCCCGAGCGCTGGACGAGCGAGGTCGAGGAGACGCTCGTGTGCTGCCACGTGCGGCAGGAAACGCACGACGTGAAGAGTTTCTTCTTCCGCTCGCCGGAGGGGAGGGCGTTTGTGTTCGAGCCGGGGCAGTTCATCACGCTCGAGCTGGATATCGAGGGCGAGACGATCAATCGCTGCTACACGATCTCGTCGTCGCCGGCGCGGCCGCACACCATCTCGATCACGGTCAAGCGCGTGCCGGGCGGCAAGGTGTCGAACTGGCTGCATGACCGTCTGAAGCCGGGGGCGTCGATCCGCGTGCTCGGCCCGGCCGGCGAGTTCACTTGCGCACGCCATCCGGCGCGCAAGTACCTGTTCCTGTCCGCGGGCTCCGGCATCACGCCACTGATGTCGATGAGCCGGGCGCACCACGATCTCGCCGAGGATCGGGACATCGTGTTCGTGCACAGCGCGCGCACGCCGGACGACATCATCTTCGCGCGCGAACTCGATCTGATCGCGGCAAGCCATGCGAACTTCCGCACGTCCTTTGTCTGCGAGCGGGTTGGCGCGCGCACCAGCTGGCCGGGCGTGACGGGCTTCCTGTCGCTGCCGTTGCTCAACCTGATTGCGCCGGACTTCATGGAGCGAGAGATCTTCACGTGCGGGCCTGCGCCGTATATGAAGGCGGTGCGCGGCCTGCTCGACGAGGCGGGCTTCGAGCGCAGCCGCTACCACGAGGAGAGCTTCTCGTTCGAGGCACTGACCGCAGAGGCCAACGAACCGGTCGCCGATGCCGCCGCGGCGGCAAACGACGAGGCGGGGTCGGCGCAGTTCAATGTCAGCTTCGCAAGGAGCCAACGCGAGATCCTCTGCGGCGCGGGGCAGCATGTGCTCGACGCGGCGCGCCAATCGGGCGTGCGGCTGCCGGCGTCGTGCACGCAGGGAATGTGTGGGACCTGCAAGGTCAGGCTGGTTGCCGGGCAGGTCGAGATGAAGCACAACGGCGGCATCCGCCAGCGCGAGATTGACCAGGGCATGGTGCTGCTGTGCTGCAGCAAGCCGCTGTCGGATCTCGTGATCGATAAATAAGACGGGACGCCTGCCAGGCGGGTGGCGCAGCACGACGTCCGTCGCAATGCCTGGCCAGGGCGATGACGATTCTAACTAAACGGGGCGCTACCGCTCCGACCACTGGAGGTATGCCATGAAGCTCTTTGCAAAGGTGTTTTGGGCCGGCGCAGCGTCGGTGATGATGACATGGAGCGCGCTGGCGCTGGGGGATGCCAAGCCGACCTTGAAGATAGGCTACGTCGAGGGCTGGGACGACAGCGTCGCGACGACGAATGTCGCCGCACGGATCATCGAAAAGAAACTGGGGTACCCGGTGCAACTGGTGCCGGTCGCGGCGGGCGTGATGTGGCAGGGCGTCGCGCGCGGCGATCTCGATGCGACGCTGTCCGCCTGGCTGCCAGTGACGCAGGGCGCGTACTGGGATCAGTTCAAGGCCAAGGTTGTCAATCTCGGACCGAACTTCACTGAGGCAAGGATCGGCCTGATCGTTCCCGCGTCGGCGAGCGCGAAGAGCATCGATGACCTGAACGCACAGAAAGCGGCGTTCGAAGGCCGCATCGTTGGCATCGATGCCGGTGCCGGCGTGATGCGCAAGGCTTCCGAGGCGATCAAGAGTTATGGGCTCAGTTATTCGCTGATGCCGAGCTCGGGCAGCGCGATGACGGCCGAGCTGGCGCGCTCGATGAACGCGAACAAGCCGGTGATCGTCACGGGCTGGGCGCCGCACTGGATGTTCGCGAAGTGGAAGCTGCGTTTCCTGGAGGATCCGAAGAAGGTGTTCGGCGATGCCGAGCATGTCGACAACATCGTGAACCCGGGCCTGGAGACGAAGGCCAAGCCGGTTGTCGTATTCCTGAGGAAGTTCCAGTGGAAGCCGGGCGAGATCGATAGCGTGATGCTGGCGATCCAGAGCGGCACCAAGCCCGATGCGGCCGCCGATGCGTGGATCGCCGCGAATGCGGAACGCGTGAATGCATGGGTGGAGGGCGCGCATTAATTCGGCACGCGACAAGGAGACAGTATGCACCGGCCACGATCGCATCGCGATCGTGGCCGGTGTGCATTGAGCTTACTGAAACACGACTGTGCGGTCCCCGTTCAGGAACACCCGTCGTTCGATGAACGCCTTGACGGCGCGCGCCAGCGTGATGCACTCAACGTCGCGCCCGACGGCAAGCAGCTGGTCCGGCCGGTACGAATGATCGACGCGCTCGACGACCTGCTCGATGATTGGACCTTCGTCGAGATCGTCGGTGACGAAATGCGCGGTCGCGCCAATCAGCTTGACGCCGCGTGCATGTGCCTGGTGATACGGCTTCGCGCCCTTGAAGCCGGGCAGGAACGAGTGGTGGATGTTGATCGCGCAATTGGCCAGCCTGGCGCTTGTCTCTGGCGACAGCACCTGCATGTAGCGCGCAAGGATGACCAGCTCCGCGCCGCTCGACTCGAACAGATCCAGCCATTGCGCTTCCTGCTGCGCCTTGGTTTCGGGCGTGATGGGAAAGTGCCGGAACGGCAGGTCATGCTGCCGTGCGAGCGGCTCCAGGTCGGGATGGTTCGATGCGATCCCAACGATGTCCATCTTCAACTCGCCCATGCGCCAGCGGAACAGCAGGTCCGCGAGGCAATGCTCGAGCTTCGACACCATGATCAGCACCTTGGGGCGCGCGTGCGCGTCGTGGATCGCCCACTGCATGCCGAAGCCTTCCGCTATCGGCGTGAACTCCTGGCGCAACACGTCGACGCGCAGCGCTTGTTCGCGCGTCGGATGGAAGACGCAGCGCAGGAAGAAGCGGTTGCTCAGGTCGTCGTCGAAGACGGTCAGTTCATCGATGTAGCAACGGTGACGCTCGAGCAGGCCGACCACGGCGGCGACCTGGCCGGGTGCGCTCGGGCACGTCAGCGTCAGGATGAATTGTTGTGAACGTGACAGCGCGTCCATGCGATTCCTCTGTTGGGTTAAATGGCCGACGCGCGCAGCGCGCGCACGCATACCATGCACGAAGTAAAGCAGGAGGAATGGCGGCGCGGATAGAACCGACGCGCCGCGTGCATGGTATCGGCCCGTCATGCGGGATCTTGCGGTGCGGGATGCTGTTGTCACGAGCCGGCGGCGGGCATGGGGCGCTACAGAACCATTCGGCGTCGTTTGTGAACAGGCGACGCCAGAGAACAATTTCCCTTGTTCGCCGTTGTCGCATTTCTGCAAGCGCTTGTCGGAATTAGTCGGCAGGCGGTGGGCTTTTCTGGCAACTATGTAGGTATCGCGCAATTGCGCTTGTAATGCGACGGATCAGGTTTGCCGAGGGCATTCCAGGAAAAAGGTAGCAATACGCCGGCAACGCTCTCCGGACGAGAGGGAAACGCAGATAAGGCATTGCTATGTGATGTGTGAGTCCCCGCAGGATCAGGAGAAGATTTCGATGGATAGTCCAAAGGTCGTGGTCGAAGGTCTGTGCAAGGTATTCGGAAGCAATCCGAAGCAGGCGCTCGATATGCTCGCATCCGGTTCGACGAAAGACGAAGTGTTCAGGCGTACCGGCCAGGTCGTCGGCGTGCACAATGTCTCGTTCGAGGTGAATGAAGGCGAAATTTTCGTGCTGATGGGCCTGTCAGGCTCCGGCAAGTCGACGTTGATCCGTCTCGTGAACCGGCTCGTCGAACCGACCGCCGGCAAGGTGCTGATCGGTGGCCGCGACGTGGCGGCCGTAGGCTGCTCGGAACTGATAGCGCTGCGCCGCACGGACATGAGCATGGTGTTCCAGTCGTTCGCGCTGATGCCGCAGCGCACCGTGCTTGCGAACGCCGCATTCGGGCTGGAGGTGGCGGGCGTGAGCAGGAAGGAACGTGAGCGCCGTGCCATGGATGTGCTCGAGCAGGTCGGCCTGGCGACGTTTGCGCAGAAGCTGCCGCGCGAGTTGTCGGGCGGCATGCAGCAGCGCGTCGGCCTTGCGCGCGCGCTCGCCGTCAACCCGTCTCTCATGATCATGGACGAAGCGTTCTCCGCGCTGGATCCGCTCAAGCGCAAGGAGATGCAAAATGTGCTGCTGCAGCTGCAGAAGGAGCATCGGCGCACGATCATGTTCGTGTCGCACGACCTGGAGGAAGCACTGCGCATCGGCAGCCGGATTGCGATCATGGAAGGCGGCCGCCTGGTCCAGGTCGGCACGCCGCAGGAAATCATCGCGAAGCCGGCCGACGACTACGTCCGCACGTTCTTCGACGGCATCGACACCAGCCGCTACCTGACCGCCGGCGACCTGATGCAGACCGACGCCGTGCCGATCGTGTCAAAGCCCGATGCGGCCAGCATCGCCAGGACGCTGAACGGCCACGCCAGCTATGCCTTTGTGCTCGATGCCCAGCGCAAGGTCCGTGGCTGCGTCATGCGCGACGCTGCGCCGGACGTGCGGCCCGTCGAAAGCATCCGGCGCGATGCGTCGCTTGAACACGTCGTCGAGCGCGTCGTCGCGAGCCCGAACGCGCTGCCGGTCGTCGACGACGACGGCTGCTACTGCGGCTCGGTCGACCGTGCCGTCATCCTGAAGGCCATCACGCACCACTCGCGAGGTAACCATGTCTGAAATGCTTCCGCTCGGCCGCTGGGTCGACCAGTCTGTCCACTACCTGCTCGATCACGACGCGGCGACGTTCGACGCGATCGGGCGCGCGATCGAGGGGCTTGCCGCGCTGATCGAGCACGGCCTGCAGGCGGTGCCGATGTGGCTGATGATGGCGATCTTCATCGGCATCGGCCTCTGGCGCGTCGGTTGGCGTTTCGCGCTGTTCACGGCCGCGTCGCTTTTCGTGATCTTCGCGACAGGGTTCTGGGACCAGACCGTCATCACGCTGGGCCTCACGCTGTCGTCGACCATCATCAGCCTGCTGCTCGGGATTCCGCTCGGCATCTGGGCGGCGAAGAGCAGGGTGGTCGCGGCCGTCGTGCGTCCGATCCTGGACCTGATGCAGACCATGCCGGCGTTCGTCTACCTGATTCCTGCCGCGATGCTGTTCGGTCTCGGGCGCGTGCCGGGCATCCTGTCGACGGTGATTTTTGCGATGCCGCCCGCGGTGCGCCTGACGAGCCTTGGCATCCGCCAGGTGAACATGGAGATCGTCGAGGCCGGCCAGGCGTTCGGTTGTACGCCGTGGCAGCTTCTGTATAAGGTGCAGTTCCCGAACGCGCTGCCGTCGATCATGCAGGGCGTGAACCAGACGATCATGATGGCGCTGTCGATGGTGATCATCGCATCGATGGTTGGCGCGGGCGGCCTGGGCAACGAGGTGCTGGCGAGCATCCAGCGGCTGGACATCGGCCTGGGCTTTGAAAGCGGCCTGTCGGTCGTACTGCTGGCAATCATCCTCGACCGCATCACCGAGAGCTTCGGCTGCGCGCCGGGCACGGCGAAGGCGCCGCTTTTCTCGGGGCTCAGGCAACTGTTCGGCGCCAAGGCCACGACAGCGCAAGCCTGATCCCGAGGTCATCCGTTCGCCAGGAGAGCGATGTGAGGTCCGTTGCCGCCGTGCCAGCTGACAGCGCTTCATCTTCGATGTCGTCCCTTGCGCATTTCGGCTTCCTGACAGTGCCTGATTTCTCGATGATCGCGTTCTCGAGCGCGGTCGAAGTACTGCGCATGGCGAACTATGTCGGGCGCGCCGAGCATTACACATGGTCGGTCTATTCGCCCGACGGTGCGCCGGTGCACGCGAGCAATGGCATCGTGGTTCGGCCGACGCGCGCATTGGTTGGGTCAGGACTGCCGGACGTGATGATCGTCTGCGGCGGCATTCGCATCCGCGACGCCGTCGACGACGGCACGCGCGCGGTGCTTGGCCAGCTCGCCGGGCAGGACATTCCGCTCGGCGGTATCTGCACGGGTGCCTATGCGCTGATGGCGAGCAGGCTGCTCGACGGATATCGCTGCGCGGTGCATTGGGAGAACCGATCGGCGCTGCACGACGAGTTTCCGCTGGTGCATTTCGCCGACGAACTGTTCGTCATCGACCGTGACCGGCTTACCTGCACGGGCGGCACCGCGCCAATCGACATGATGCTGAATCTCGTCGGTCTGCGCTTCGGCCGGCAGCTTGCCGCGCAGGTCTCTGAACAATTCATTCTCGAGCGGATCCGCAGCGCGACTGATCCGCAGCCGATTCCCGTCGATGCACGGGTTGGCCTCTCGCGCGCGGAGCTGATCGAGGTGGTGCGGCTGATGGAGTCGAATATTGAGGAGCCGCTGTCGCTCGATGAGCTGGCGCGGCTCGTGCGGCTGTCGCAGCGGCATCTGCAGCGGATGTTCAAGCTCTATCTGAATGTGTCGCCGACCCACTACTACCTTACGCTGCGCCTGAAGCGCGCGCGCGACCTGCTGCGCACGACCAACGCGTCAATCGCCCGTGTGACGACCGTGTGCGGATTCCATTCGCCGTGCCATTTCAGCAAAGCGTACCGTGCGCAGTTCGGTCATGCGCCCAGCCACGAGCGCCGACCGACGGGATGATCACCGGCGGCGTAAGCGACGCTCACTAGAGCCTCAGACGCCATGAACTCACGCCCGGAATCCCATGCGCAATATCGCGCCAGCTTGACTACTGACCTTGACATCCCGATGAGCCAGACGATTTCCCACTCATTGCGTACTCCACTGTATGAGCGTCACCGTTTCATCCGTGCCCGTATGGCTGATGTTGGTGGCTGGGAACTGCCAGTTGCTTATGGATCCCAGATTGAAGAGCACCACACCGTGCGCGAGGATGCCGCTATGTTCGACTTCTCGCATATGTGCGTGATCGACGTACACGGGACGGACGCTCGAATGTTTCTCGGCAAGCTTCTTGCCAACGACATCGGCAAACTGAAGTCGCCGGGCAAAGCACTCTATTCGTGCATGCTTAACAGCGAAGGAGGGGTGATCGATGACCTTGTCGTTTACTACCTGGACGCTGAATACTTCCGTATCGTCTTGAATGCACACGCTGCAAGCCACGACATTCAATGGATCCGATCGCAGATCGTTGCGATGAAAAGCTCGGTGAGTCTGGTCGTGCGGCGCCAGGATCTTGTCACGGGCGATGTGGAGCCGCTGGCAATTATCGCCGTGCAGGGTCCCAATGCTCGGGAGAAGGTATTTCGAGCGATTCCGTCAACCCGCGCGGCGGACAAGGTAAAGCCGTTCAATTCCATCACCGTGTACGACTCCGCAGTGGGCGAATTGATGCTGGCACGAACGGGGAAAACCGGCGAGGATGGCTTCGAATTGATCATGCTGGCAAAGCATGCTGTTCAAGTATGGGACATGCTGAGGTCGGCCGGCATCTGCGCAGCGGGCCTCGACGCATGGGATACCCTTCGGCTCGAGGCAGGCATGCACCTGAATGGGCGCGACATGGACCCACAGACTTCGCCCTTCGACGTCGGCTTGGGCTGGAGTGTTGATCTGGGGCTAGAGCGCGATTTTGTCGGCAAAGCAGCGCTTTGTGCTCGCCGCCAGACTCGGCAGTTAGTTGGGCTCGCTTTTGAGGGAAGCGCCGCGGTCGCTCGCGCGCAAAGCCCGGTGATGAGCCTCCAAGGAGAAGTGATTGGGGAGGTCACCAGCGGAACGTATAGTCCGACGCTTCAAATCGCCATCGCTTTGGCACTGATTACCCCTGACATCAAGTTTGGCTCATATGTGAGTGTTGAGGTCTACAACAAGAGAGTCTCTGCGAAAGTAGTTCGTCTGCCTTTCGTACGGAACGGAAGCCAAGTGCAGCAACAATAGAGAGGCTTTGTGCAGCTTCCCGCGAGGGATATCGCCTACGCATTCCACCAGACCATTCGTCGCTGGACGAACCTGCGTTCGGAAAGCCCGGTTTGCCAGACCCCAGAGCGCTCGCATTGTCTGGGGCATGACTAGAACAGCCACGAAGCTCACCGTCGGAGAATAGCAGTACAAACGCCTATGCATGACAACCTGCCACAGCGCTTGCGCTCACTCCTTTTCGTTCCCGCGGACAGCGAACGAAAGCTTGCGGCCTCGCTGAGGTCGACTGCGGATGGCTTGGTGTTCGACCTGGAAGATGCCGTCCCCGAGTCAGGCAAGGACGACGCACGGCGCAAGCTGGTTGGGTTCCTCGAGCGGCATCGGACCTCGATGCACTCGGCCTTGCTAGTGCGAGTCAACGGGCTGGCGTCCGGCCACATTCTGCGCGACCTGGGCGCTGTGATCCCGCACCGGCCCAACGCGATCGTGCTGCCGAAGTGCCGCAGTGTCGATGACGTGCATCGCCTCTGTGACTTCCTGGCGGCCTTTGAATGCGCGCTATTGGAGAATCGCTGGGAGGTTTCGATCATCGCGATGGCGACCGAATCGTCTGAAGGGGTGTTCGGACTATCGTCGTATCGCAATGCACCCATGCGGCTGCGCGCGCTGATGTGGGGCGTGGATGACCTTGCGGCCGACCTTGGCGCATTCTCCTCGCATACCGGCAAGGAGTTGACCACGCCGTTTTCCGTGGCTCGTACCATGTGCCTGCTGGCGGCGGCCCGGGCGGGTATCGACGCCATCGACGCTGTCAGTACAAACCTGCCCGACCCGGTGCAGATCGGAGAAGAAGCCGCACGGGCGAAGCGAGACGGATTTACAGCCAAGGCTGCCGCGCATCCTTCTCATATTGATGCCATAAACCAGGCTTTCATGCCGCAGGAAGGGGAAATACGCTGGGCTAGACAGGTGGTCGACGCGTTCTCAAGGGTCGGCGCCTCGGGTGTGGCCAGGCTGGGAAATGCAATGATAGATCGGCCCCACCTTCGCCTCGCACATCGTATCTTGTCTCACATCGACGAGAGCTGATATTAGTTGTGAAACGTAAGATACCGTTCTCATCAAATTGCCTGTGCTCGACGAGTTAAAGATCCACATGATGGGGATCCGTCTCAGGGGATTTTCTAAAAAGATTTGCCGCGTCGAGTAACTGGAAGAAATTGATCGTCGTCTACCCCGATCCAGGGGGCATGGTGTTCGGCCAGTGTCAGCAGGTCGGCGAGCGGTGCCATGTTGGGTCGTCGCATTGCAGACTGACCCGTCCCCATGCCACCATCGCAGAATAGCGGTCGCCATTAGGGGCGCCATTAGAATCGGGGGTAGGGTGGGTGCGGCCGGTGGTAGCGCCCGCGCCGATTCCCTTAGTCGCCGGAATTGACCAATGATCCATTTTGCTGGACGGCTGCTCGTTACGAGCCTAAGCGCCCTTTTACTGTCCTTCGCTTGCAACCAGTCATATGGGCAACTGGTTGTCAAAATTGGGGTGCCCAGTCCTCTTACCGGGATCAATGCCGCCAACGGCAAGGACATTGAGAACGGTGTTCGTCTCGCTGTTGAGGAGGCCAACGCGCAGCGCATCAAGGTGGATGGCCGGGACGCCCGCTTCGAGCTTGATTCGGTGGACGACCAAAGTGACCCGCGCATCGGCGTTCAGGCCGCCCAGAAGCTAGTTGATGACGGGGTGGCTGTCGTTGTCGGATATTACAACTCAGGCGTTGCGCTGCCGTCCACGCTGATCTTCGCCAGCGCGGGTGTCCCGGTGATCCATCCGGCAGCGACCAATCCGGCCATCACGCATCAAGGCCTGAAGACGGTCTTCCGCATCATTGCGACCGACACGCAAAACTCCGGTACTGCGGGGAAGTACGCGGTCAATGTCATGAAGGGGCAGCGCATTGCGGTGATGGACGACCGGACCGCGTTCGGCCAGGGGGCAGTGGACGAGTTCAAGAAGGCCGTCACCGGCGCCGGCGGCAAAATCGCGATCGCTGAATACACCAACGACAAGGCGGTCGAGTTCAGCGCGCAGCTCACGAACATCAGGGCCGCCAATGCCGATCTCCTGTTCTTCGCCGGCTTGGACAACCAGGCGGCGCTCATCACGAAACGGATGAGGGAGCTCGGCATGCGCACCCAGTTCGTCGGAAGCGGTGGCATTGCCGACAGTATCTTCCTGAACGTTGCGGGTCCCGCCGCGGAAGGCGCGATGGCCTGGGAATACGGACGTCCTGTCGAAACGCTGCCACAAGGCAAGGCCTTCGTGCAGAAATTCAGGAAGCGCTTCGGCGCCGACAGCCTCATCTATGCACCCTTCGCGTACGACGCCACGTGGGTGGCTATAAACGCGATCAAGCAGGCAAATTCTGCGAAGTCGGCCGAATTTGTATCGGCGCTCCGGGCAACGCAATACGAGGGCATCACCGGGAAGATAGCCTTCGATCCGAACGGCGACCTGAAGAATCCGACGTCGACGCTCTATCAGGTAAAAGGTGGCCGCTGGGTTCCGGTAACGACGATCGGTACCGAATGACGTGACGATATCCCCGGTGGGACACGAGCGCGCCTATGACCCACTCGCCCCGGCCAAAGCCTGTGACTCGTCGCAACGCTTCGCCCCCTTCGATGGAAGGGTTGCCTGAGCGCCTGACAGCATGCGAGAGAAGCGCAGGAACTAAGTGTAGGAACTAAGCGCAAGGACGAAGCCCAGACGAGCCCCCGACCAAGGCACCGAAGGACGCCGCTCGCCTCAAGTCACGGCGCTCACGAAGGCCTCGAACGCTCTGGCCTCCACCGGCGGACAGAAGAAGTGGCCTTGCCCGTAGTCGCAGCCGGCAGCCAGCAGGATGTCGCGCTGCGACTCGGTCTCGACGCCCTCGGCAATCACGCGGATGCGTAGTGCATGCGCCATGCTGATGATGGCGCGGCACAAGGCCACGTCGTCCGGGCCCCGCGTCAGCGAGCGGATGAAGGACTGGTCTATCTTGATGTAGTCAATGTCCAGGCGCCGCAGGTACGACAAGGACGAGTAGCCGGTGCCGAAGTCGTCGAGCGCGATCTCGATGCCGGCCGCCTGGAAGCGGGAGAGCTGGTCCATGACATCGGCGTTCTGCTCCATCAGCGAGCCTTCGGTGATCTCGATGACGAGGCTGCCCACCGGCACGTTCCTGCGCTCGATCATGCTGGACCAGGACTCGGGCCCGCTCGCAGGCGCGCAGAACTCCACTGGTGATTTGTTGACCGAAATCTGGAAGCCCGTGCCCAGCAGCACCTGCCAGCGCGCAAGCTGGTTTAGCGCTTCCGTCAGCACCCAGCGGCCGATGTCGATGATGAGGCCGGATTCCTCCGCAACGGCAATGAAATCGGCCGGGTGGATCGGCCCGCGTACCGGATGGTCCCAGCGGATCAGGGCCTCGGCCTTGCAGACCTTGCCCGTGCGCAGATTGACAATGGGCTGGTAGTGCAGCGCGAACTGCCCGGACGCCAGCGCCGTGCGCAGGTCCTGCGTGATGCGCAGGCGCTCCCTCTCCGCTTGCAGCAGCGCCTGGGTGAAGACCTTCCAGCGATTGCGGCCCTCCTCCTTGGCGGCAAACATCGCCTGGTCGGCGCACACCAGCAGGTCCTCGGCGTTGTCGGCGTCCTTGGGGTAGGTCGCCACGCCGATGCTGGCCGACACCACCACCAGCTCGCCGGCCAGGCGGTAAGGCGCGGCAATCCGCTCCAGGATCGCCTGGGCAATGCCCCCGGCAACGCCGGCATCACCCACCGCGGGCAGGATCACGGTGAACTCGTCGCCGGCCAGCCGCGCCACGGTATCCGACGCGCGCACCGATGCCGCAATCCGCCGCGCCGCCTCCAGCAGCAACTGGTCACCCTGATCGTGGCCGAGGGTATCGTTCACCTCCTTGAAGCGATCCAGGTCGATGAACAGCAGCGCCAGCGCATCCTGCATGCCGCGCGAGCGCTCGATCTCCTGCTCCAGCCGCCCGAAGAACAGGCGGCGGTTGGGCAGATCCGTCAGCGCATCGAAATTCGCCTGGTGCCGGATGACTTCTTCCGACTGGCGCTTCTCGGTCATGTCATGGATCAGCGCAACGCGGCGGCGCTCGCCATACGCGTGGGCCAGGTAGGTATCCACGGTCAGGTAGGCGGGAAACTCGCTGCCGTCCTTGCGGCGGATCGAGAATTCGCCGCTCCATCTGCCCTTGGCTGCCACGGTGGCCCGCAGGCGTTCGACCAGCCCTGCCGCATTGCCTGCCCCGCTGACGCTATAGCCCGAGCGGCCCTTGATCTCCTCGGCTGTATAGCCGGTGGCGGCGGCAAAGGCCGGATTCACGTCGATGATGGTGCCATCGAGCGACGTCACCACCATGGCCTCGCTGCTGGACGAATAGACCAGCGAAGCCAGCCGCATCTCCTCCATATGGCGCCGTCGCTCCGCCATGGAGCGGCGCAGGCTGTAGTACAACAGGCCAAGCAGCAGCGTGGATGCAATGGCGCCGGCCAAGGCAACGCGGCGATAGACCTCGTAGGGCGCCAGCACCCGGCCGACCGACTCGCCCACCACGAAATTGAGCCCGAACTCCGGCACACGGTAATAGCCGAAGACCCGCTCCACGCCTTCGGAGCCCGACACCGCCCGATAACTACCAGACTGGGGCGACTCGCTGGCGAGATACGGCCTGTTGCTGACCGCCCTGGCCAGCGTGCCCTCCAGGGCCGGCACGCGCGCAATGACCTGGCCGGAAGTCTTGATGACCGACGCCACTTCGCCATCGCGGTTAGTGAACGTCTGCGCAAAGCTGGCGAACTGCTCCGGACTGACCGAGACCACGATGACCCCGTCGAAGCTGCCCGCGCGCAGGATGGGGCGCGTGAACTGGATCGACCATTTGCGCGAGACCTTGCCCTTCACCGGGTCGCTGATGAACAGCATGTCGCGCCCGCCCGCGTTCTGATGGACCCGGAAATGCTTGCGCCCGCTCAGGTCGACCTTCTCGCCGGGCGCGGGCGGGGCGATGGACGAGTAGATGAGCAGGCCATGCTTGTCGATCACCGACACCTGGAACGACAGGTCCACCACCAGGTTCTCCCGCTCACGCACCATGTCGATGAACCCCGGCTGGCCTACCAGCCAACTGGCCCGCAGGTCGAGGAGGAACTCGGACAGCCGCAGGATGCCGGATTTCGAGTACGCGCCGAACGCCCGGGCCTCCGCCTGGGTACGTTCCGCGGCGTCGTGCAGCAAGCGGTCCCGCTCGCTCACGAGCTGAAACGCCGCGAACGCCCATGTTGCAATCAGCCACGCCGCCGCCCCCAGGTTCAACGGGGAAAAGACCTGGCGCAGGCGCTGCAGCGCCTTGCCATATCGGGTGGTCGAGCGTTCTGGCATCAAATGGGTATCGCAGCGCAGCGAAGAATCGATATCGATAACAGGCTAGTCGAGGTCAGCGAACCCGACAAGCAGCACGCACTCTAGTCCCGTGCTCACCGCGTGGAGCCGGGCCGGCGCGCGCCGAAAGCGTCACGTCGTTTCATACCCCGCTCGAGTGGCAAAAGCGGCGGGGTAGCCGTGGAATCGCGAAGCAATGATGTCAAAGCGCTCTCCGGATATGCACCGGCAGGGCCTGCAAGAGGTGCGCCGCCCGCCGGCGAGAGGGCGGGTATCGGCGACCAAGCGAATGTGCAATGGCTGGCCGGCATGCATTATGGCTACTATGTGCCATTCCGGCCTGATTGACGTCCCCCAAAAGGGGGCTAAGGCATTTTCGCCACAGACATTTCGGCGCCGCTGTCTTGCCCGCGCAGGCGGACATCAGGCGTCTATCACGGCAGTTGCTTGAACTCCCCGCGAAGCAAAGTCGTCAATTCGACTTGGGGCGGATTAATTTTGTCAATTGGCGTCCTAAACTTCGAATCCCGCTGTTAAGGCATTGATCTTATGGAAGATTCTCTGCAAATAGCGGAGCCGGTTGCGCTCGTCCGGGCGCGCGGCGCGCACCGCTTCGAAGCAAAGCGAGTCTGGTTGCTGGCTGTCATCGACGTGGCCACCCGTTGCGTCCTCATCTATAGCTTGTCGCTGCAGCGTGAATGTAGCCGTTTTGACGCTATTGTTGCCGGAAGCCGTTAAAAAGCCCGGGACGGTCTCTGCCAGGGCCAAGGCGCCCGCCAGCTGCCATTGCCTCACGCGGCGTCCGGCGCTCCCACCAACGCCATCAGCGGCGCCATGCATGGGCTAGCCGCCGCCAGCGCTCGCTGTTCGTCGAGGATGTCCTGCAGGATGGCATGCGTCGTATCCGGATTGGCCAGCACCACGCGGAAAACGGCAATCGGGCGGCCACCCCACTGTGTCGACGTCAACTGCGTGCGCGATACGAACGAGCGGCCGGCATCGCGCTGCATTTCCTGAATGCTGATGGTCAGCGCATCCAGCGCTTCCAGGATCTTCTGGCGCCTGTCGGCCGAAGCCGTTGCGAGCGCGGCACGCACGGCCTCGGGCACATGGCGATAGGTGAGGATGCAAAGCTGCGGGTGGCTGTCGAGCTCGAAATCCGGCTGCTGCGCAATCAGGGATGCAAAGTAGCGGGCGTTATCAATGCTACGATCGATCAACTGCGCCAACCCCTTGCGACCGAGCAGATGAAGGTTCGCATAGAGCATGACTGCCGCCGCGCCGCGCGATCCTTCGAGTGTATGGCGCCCCAGGTCCACCGAGCCCTTGCGCACGATGTAGTTCGCATGCTGGATGATTTCCTGCGTCCACGCCGGGCCCCGGAACAGCACCATGCCGGCACCCATTGGCACGTAGAACTGTTTGTGCGCATCGATGACGACGGAATCGGCACGCTCGATGCCCGCGAAGCGCCAGCGCTCGCGCTCCGACAGCAGTGTTGCGCCGCCCCACGCGGCATCCACGTGGAAATGGCAGCCGGCCTCATGAGCAACATCCGCAATCGCGTCGAGTGGATCGACGGCGCCCGTCTCCGTCGTCCCCGCTATGCCGACGATCGCCATCGGCCGGATGTTGCGCTGCTGCAGGTCACGCAGGGTGTCGCGCAGCAGGTCGATGCGCATGCGACCGTCTGCATCGACCCCGACCGGCACGAGATTGTCGCGCCCGATGCCAACAACATCGGCTGCCTTTCGCAACGAGTAGTGCCCGCGCTCCGAGACGACGATTGCAAGCCCGTCATAGCCGTAATGGCGTAGCGCAGCCACCAGTCCGGCGCGATGGATGCCGGCGAAGCCATCACGCGCGCCCAGCAAGTTGTTGCGGCTCGCCCATAGCGCGGTAAGGTTGGCGACCGTGCCGCCAGAACAGATCGCGCCGAGCGCGTGGTCGGCATCGTGCAGCCATCTCGCATAGAACGAGCTGTCCTGCGCAAACACCAGCTTGTGCAGCATGCCGATGACCTGGCGCTCGAGCCCTGTCAGCGCGCCCGACGTCTCGAGCTTCACGACGTTCTGGTTCAGCGCTGCTATCACCTTGGCCAGCGAAGGCATGAACGACGGCAGCGACGACGTCATGTGTCCGACGAAAGTGGGCGATGCCACGGGCATCACGTGCCGAAACACGTCGTTGAGCAGATGATCGGCATGCGCTTGTGGCGATGTCGGAGTCTCGGGCAGCTCAACCGACGCGAACACCGCCTCGCGTGTGGCGCACGCGCCAACCGGATCAAAACGCTCGCCCGCAAAGAAATCCGCCGGATGCTCGGCAATTAATCGCTCGAGCGATTCGAATGCACCGCGATCCGCGTCGAACCAGCGCAAGGGGCAGTCGTCGCCCCCGTCCGTGCTTGGTGAGGTCTCTTCGCGAGAGATGTCCGGTTTCATTTGTATTATCCAGTTCAATCCCGTGCGCCGGGCATTATGCCGGATCGGACGGATGCGGATGGCCGAGGGCCCCGACCGGCACCTTCGACGACGTCGCCGCTGCCCGTTGACGACCATCAATCGCCTTCTCTAGTGGGCGCCCTGCGGAACGGTCAGCACCAGCACCAAATACCAGAGGGTCCCTGAGATGATCGCACGCCTGAAGGGGGGGAGTATCCATTGATGGATGCAGGGCGCGTCTCGCCGGCACTCCAATTGCTCCAGCAGCCGGGACAGTACGATAGCGGCGCCAAGCGCGCGCTCGAGCAGTTGACGTCGCGCGCATAAAAGCGGCGTTCTTTATTACTTCTGGGAATATGTGCTATTGCCAGGGTTTCTCCTGGCACGCCCCCGTATCGGGGGTCTGAAAGTTCTGGTTCCCGAAAAGTAAAATCCCCACACTCTGGGGAAGTGTGGGGTTCAGGAGAGCTGAGCCGGGTTTGGGGGAGGGGAGGTGTCCCCGACCGGGATTTGCAGCCCTTAGAGGGAGGCGCGGTCGGACGCAATGTAGTACCTGGCGCCGTCCGTATAAGTGTCGAATTTGCCGCTTTTTGCGCCGTCAGTGTAAACATCGTACTTCCCAGACCGCGCGCCGTCAGTGTAAGTATCGAATTTGCCACTCTTGGCAAACACCGGAGCAGCCGCCAGGGTGGCAGCGAGTGCGGCGACAGCGACTAAGGCACGGCGATTGGTATTCATGACTCACCTCTTTCTTCAAACTGGTGAATGCCATTCCCTTTGGTTCAGTGCTTGTTGCACTGCGGCATTCGATAAGTGCCATATTAGGGATTTCCCTTGTGGCGGTAAACCCTTGCACTCGCAATGCTCGGTTTCAAAACCCACAATAATCTGCCCTGAACCGGAGAGATTCTGGCAGACGCGACCGGCATGGCGGCCAAGCCGGTGCTGCACGGTGACACCGGCGCCACGCTGGTCGCCAATCGACACGGTCACGCTCAATCCGGAGCGCGAGATTGCCGTGCCCACCGGTATCAAGCCAGGCGCCGAAAACCAGCGTTTGGCTGCATGAATGAGGCAACATCTACCTTGACGCGCGCCGCCTGCCTGGGGGAGTTTGAGTGGCCAAAGGTGGGGGAATTTAATCCGGCCAGCGGGGAAAAACGTGGAAGCGAGGGTGTCTCGGGGAATCTGGTCAGGGGAAAACACCTATCGCTATAGCGGCTCGCGGCGGCCAGTCAGGAACCAGGTATGCACTGCACCGATCCCCTTTGCCGCGATGATGCCGCGTTCTTCGAACAGAAAGGATTCTCCCAATCGATTGCGAGTTGCGTCGGTAACTTGAATCCGTCCAGCCAAACTATGGGACTCCATTGGACTTGCAGTGTTGACGGCATCGCCCCATAAGTCGTAAATGAACTTGCGCTTACCGATAACGCCGGCCACTACCGATCCACTATTGATGCCAATTCGCATCCGGAGGTTATAGCCGGTGCGTCGATTGAACAGTCTGAGCGCGTCTATCATGTCCAGTGCCATGTCGGCAGCTCGGACAGCATGGTCAGAAACCGGTTCCGGTAGCCCAGCTGCTGCCATGTAAGCGTCCCCGATTGTCTTGATCTTCTCAAGTCCGCGGCGATCCGCGATGGTGTCGAATTCGGTGAAGATCTCATTGAGCACTGCGACCAGGCGCTCGGCGCTCATCCCCACCGAGAAACGGGTGAATGCCACGATGTCCGCAAACAAGACCGTCACTTCCGGAAAGCTGTCGGCTATGACTTCCGGAATGCGGTTGGCTACAATTTCCGGACGTGCTTTTAGTCGTTCAGCTATCGGAGTGGGCAGCAGGTTCAAAAGCAGCCGCTCCGAAAGCTTCTGCTCGACCATGAGTCGATCGTAAAGACTCTGAAGTTCATCGCGCTGACGGCAGATTAGATCCCAGCTGGATTGAAGCTCCTCGTTCTTCCGCGCAAGCGCAGCTTCGGTGCGCTTCTTTTCCGTGATGTTGCGCCCTTCAGGCAGCAGGAACACCACGTTGCCATCCGAATCTCTGATAGGTAATAGCGAGAAGTCGACAATGATCGTCTCCTCGCCCATCTTTTGGCCGTATACCTCGAAGTCACCGCGGACGAACTCGCCTTGGCTTGCGCGTCGGATCAGCTGTTGCAAGACGCGCTGGGTCTCCGAAGAGATGACCCACCATCTGGCCTCCCAGAATGGCATTCCGCGAATGTCATCCATTTGAATGCCGATTCCCTCGAGCGCTGCGCGATTGATCTCGAGCATCTTGCCGTCGACGTCTAGCAGGCCGACGAACTGGTACATTGCGTCCAGCATGATGCTTGCAAGCTTGGCTCGCTGGGTTTGGAAGTCGTCGTGTGCAGAGAGCGTTACACTCTCACCCGGATTTCCGGGCTGGCCGAGAACAGCTGGCGGCTAATAAGGGCCATGCTTCACCTCTTCCGCTCCGCCGCAAACTCATATAGGAGTCAGCCTAACGGGCTGGCTTTCGATGGCAGGGCTTTTGCTATTGGAGCATATCTACAACGGCGCGGCACGCCTTGACCGGCAGGCCACATTGCCGTTCGCACCGAGGCGAAAATCAGCGCCGCCTTCTCGGATGGCTACAGAAGCACAGCACAGGGCCCGCTCTCGCGGGCCCATTCCGTCAGAAAGCGGTGACCACCTTGAACCAGAATTTGTCGCCGCCAAACCGGTTATTGGCATACGCTTCATGCTGCCATTGGGCGATGAAACTAGATCCCTTGGCGTTGGTGTAGGAGACGCTAGGGCCGATAGCCAGCACCTCGCCGCGACGGCCACGGCTCCACACGCCAGGCACTTCTGGCACCACGGCGCCATTGAACTTGTCGTCCGTGATCTGTTTCAGGTAGTACCCGCTCAAGCCGACAGTCCACGGGCCGATGTGCTTGCCCAGCGCGTAATCGACGTGCAATTCCTGTCCGGACTGGTAGCTTCCTGTCATGCCGCCGAAGTTGGAGTCCTTGTTCTTCCCCTTAATGTTGTACATGAACTTGGCAGAGATTTCCCAGCCACTCTGGTTCAGCCATGTGAATGCCGCAACTGGCTCGAAGGCCCAGTAGTTCGCGCCGATGCTGGCCCTGGGATCATTCTGGTCGTAGCGGCCCGTGGGCACGTAGATGTCCAGACCCGTCGTGACATGCCAGTTCGCACCATGCCAGCCGAGCACTATCGGGTCGATCGTGATGTCACCCAAGCCGGTGGCGTTGCGACGGCCGCCCATCTGGGGCAAATTCATGGACTGGTAGACGAGTGGAACGATGGCCTGCACGCCCCAGCTCGCGCCAAGAAGCGTGATGTCGGTGACCTTCACCACCCGCAACGCGTCGAACCAGGCGTCAACCTTTGCAGGATTGCCGGCGATGTTTGCGTTGTCGCCGTTGCCGTCTTTGAGCTTACCGCCGTAATAGCCGGTGTAGTTGAGGAAATAGGTGCCAGGCGGGGGCAAAGCTCCCGACATCCAGCTTTCAGCTCCATTGGGATACTGGTCTGCGCCCTCCTTTGCGAGGGCCTGATTGCCGACTAGCGCAAGCGAACCGGCCAGCATGGCCGGGATTGCTCGTTTCTTCACTTCGTTCTCCTCCTTTTTTGGTGATGGGCGGGTTAGCGGAATATCAGCCGGGAATCAGAGCCAGGACGCGAAGCGGGCTGCCGGAACCGTCCTTGATCTTCAGCGGGGCAGCGACAATCAATGCACCCTGCGGCGGGAGTTGGTCGAGATTGGTCAGGCATTGCAGACCGTAGCGGTTGTTGCCATGCATGAGGTAATGGCACGGGAACGGCAACTCCCAGCCATAGGACTGGCCCGCGTCGGTGCCAATTGCTTCAACGCCAAATCCATGGGCATCGCGCTCTTCAATCATCCACTGGACGACGCCCTGGTCAGGGCCAGGTGTGTGCATGCCGTCGTCACGCGCATTCAGGTACGCCTCGGGACTGTTGCGCTTGGACCAGTCGGTGCGCATCAGGACCCACGAGCGAGGGGGGATGCGGCCATGCCGTGCTTCCCAGGCTTTGACGGCGTCGACAGTGAGCAAGTAGTCCGGGTCTTCTGCGGCCTCCCTCGAGCAGTCGATGACGCAGGCGGTGGCGAAGAATTTTTCGGCAGGGATGGTGTCGGTCGTATTGTCCGGCAAGTCCTTACCAGAGATCCAATGGACTGGTGCGTCGAAGTGGGTCCCGGTATGTTCGCCGCAGGAGAAGTTATTCCAGTACCAGTTCGGTCCGCGATCGTCGTAGCGCGAGATAGTTTCTTGCCGGAAGGGCCAGGTCTGGCCCATCTCTGGAGGCAACGAGATGGTCGGAAATTCAGAACTCAAGGTCTGCGTCAGGTCCACCACGCGGATGCGGCCGGACAGCAGGTCTGCTGCAAAGTGGGCGAGGCTGTTGCTCATGGTTGTTGTCTCCTGTGGTTGCTTCACTTATGAGTTAGATTTCGCCCGTTTCTTTGCGAGCGCATTTGCGACGTGGTAACCGGAGGTACCGCCAAGACCGGGGCCTGGATGGGTCGAGGCGCCAATGTGGTGCAGATGTTTAACCGGGGTAGCGTGATCCTTGACGCCAGGGACCGGACGCCAGAACATGAACTGGTCGATGCTGCATTCGCCGGAATAGGGATCACCGCCGACGAGGTTGACGTTCATCGACTCAAGATCCGCCGGGGAGAGGACCGTACGCCCGACGACGCTCGCCTTGAGATTTGGAACTTGGCGAGCAATGCGGTCGATAATCCGGTCGGCGTAGCGATCACGGAGTTCAGCGGTCCAGCGACCATCCGCGGGAACAGCGATCTCTCCAAGAGCATCGCCTTTGACTTGACGCGGACACTCCGGAACCTGAATCCAGAGCACCCAGCCTCCGGCCGGGCTTCTGGAAGGGTCAACAGTGCAAGGCTGGGCAACGCAAATCGTGCCTTCGGCTGGAAGCAGGCCTCGCTCTGCTTCGCTGACTGCCCTGGAGACACCGTCCAGACCCGAGGTAAGGTGCAGGTAGATGACGTCGCGCAGATGTTTTTGGGGCCAGTCCGGAGGGGCGGACAGCGCCAAATGGATCTGCATGTTCCCCTTGCCGTAGCGGTACTCGGCTGCCTGCTGACGTAGGCCAGGGGGAACGTGCTCAGCGGCCAGTAGCTTTCCGTAAAGCTGACCGGGCGTGACGTTGCAGATGATCTCCTTGCCCATGAAAACGCGGTTGTCCCGCGTCCTTACGCCGCGCGCCGAGCCGCCCTCGACCAGGATGTCCTCGACGTCGGCATTAACGTGGAAAGTACCACCCCGGCTCTCGATGATTCTGCGGAAGGCGTCGACAGTACGGGCATTGCCTCCCTGGACGATAGGCAGGCCGACCGCCTCCAGCGTGAAGGCGACTACTTTTCCCATCAATGCAGACATGGCGCTTTCCGGACCAAGGCCTGTATGCAGTACCCAAGGCGCGAGCAGCGCCTGGACCAGGTCGGATTTGACCCGGGTCTCCAGCCAGCTGCGGCAACTCATCAGGGCAGGGGAAAAGAAGGCGACGGTGTCATGCACGCCTTGTTTCCACAGGCGGCCGGCCACGGTCTTTGCAACACCGGCACTCCACAGTTCGTTGCCAAGCAGCGAGAACACCAGGCCGGCGTTTTGCTCGACCTCTTGCATGGCGGACTGAAAGGCATCACCGTCGCCGCTTGCCAGCGTATTGAATGTGCTGACATTGCGCTCACGGGACGTGCTCAGAATCAGCGAACGGTTATCGGGCAACAGTACGCCAGTGGGCGTACTGTTATTGCGGTAGCTGAGCCCTGCCTGATGAAGTTCATCCTTCAGCTCCGCGTAGCCTGGCGACGTGACAAACAGCGGATGTGCCGTGGACAACGTGTCGTGGAGATAGCCCGGCGCATTCAGGGCCTCTGTACGAATGCATCCGCCCAGCGTGCTATTGCGTTCCAGCACGCAGACACGCTTGCCGCGTCTGGCTAGAACGGCAGCGCAGACGAGCGAATTGATACCACTGCCGACAATGACGGCGTCATACGTACTCATTGGATTATCCCGGGGGCAAGGATAAGAGAGGCGGGCAAATACGTTCGGTCGCGGCGTTGGCCAGCTTCCTTTAGACGGATTGCCGTGTGCGGTACCGGAATTAGGTCGCGGCGACGTATTCGGTGCGGATCAGCTCTGACAACTCCGTAAGAGCGTTGGCGGTACGGGCGTAGTTTCCCTTGTAGAAGAGCAGGGATTCCCGATCCGATGTGTCAAAATGCCGGACCTCGCCCAGGAAGATGATGTGATCGCCGCCATCATACTGATGCGTGTTGCGGCATTGGAATACCGCTGCGCAACCTGACAGGACAGGCGAGCCATCGATGCCATCCGTGCAGGGGACGCCCGAAAACTTGCCTTCCGCCCCGCGTGCGAAGCGGTTGGACACGTCTTCCTGGTTGGATGCCAGAATATGAATCACGAAACTTCCGGTGTTCTGGAATGCACCGAGGCTGTAGGACTTCTTCGCCAGGCTCCAAAGCACCAGGCGCGGCTCCAGCGATACGGAGCTGAAACTATTGACAGTCACACCCCACGGTTCACCATCGGGGGTGCGGGTCGTGACGATGGCTACGCCCGTGGCAAAGCGGCCGAGGGCATTCCGAAATTCGCGAACGTCGGTCATGGTTGTCTCCTGTTGCCTGCTCAACCGTTGCGCGGTGAGCAGACTGCTTGCTTTCGTGTGGGTGACTTTTTTTGCCTCAGGCGGCCTTGGACTGCGACGCTTCAGCGATCCAGGCCTCGGTGGCTTCCTCGTTGAACCAGTAGCTGCCATAGTCGCGCGGATCGTTGAATCCGTTGGCGATGCGCTGGGCGATGCGCGGCGCGTGCTGCGCTGTGGCCAGCAGCTTGACGATGTGGTCTGGCGGCGGGAACAGCAGGGAATTTGTCCAACGGATGACCGGTTCGGCATAGCCTTCGTAAAGGCCGTCGAAGGTCTGCTGCATCCATGCCTTATCGAAGGGCTTGTCCCCATGGCGCAGGATGGCCTCGAAATAGTGCAGGGCGCCCTTGGTGGCGTTGTTCGAGCCCTGGCCGGTGATCGGGTCGTTGACCATGACCGCGTCGCCGAGCCCCATTACAAGCCGGCCGGAAGGCAGGGAAAGGGTAGGGTTGCGCACGGTCGGGGTGACGCGTCCGCTCAGGATCCCATTGGCATCGGTGAGTCGTACATTGGCACAGCGCTCGCTTTCCCACGGCAGGTAGTCGCGCAGGATGCCCAGGCAGACATCCAGATGCTGGTCGGCGGACCTGACGTCTGCCCAGCGGTCCATCGGGCCGCCAGGAATGGCTTCGAAGACCATGATGTCGCAGGCTTGAGTTTCGCAACTGCCCTGGGTGGTGAGGGCCGGGAAGACAAAGTACTCGCCGATGCCGGGAATCAGATTAAAGTTGACGCACTCAAACGGGCCACTGCGCTGCATGCCCGTCACGTAAGCCAGTGCCAACTGGCGTTGGGGATGACGAACAGGCGAGCGTGCATCATTGCGTGTCAGCAGATTGACGATCTCTCCCTTGCCACCGGCCAGGAGAACAAGATCATGACTTTCGGCCAAGGCTTCAAGCTGGGGAATCTCGACATTTTCGATACGTAGAATGCCGCCACGGCTTTCGAACTCCGCCATCCAGCCTGGCATTTTTACACGTTGATCGACAGACTGGGCGTAGGCATTCAGGCGGGCGCGCCAGTGGATGGCAATTTCGCCCTTGCCGTCGTCGGTAGGGATGGTCAGGCCGATGCCGTCCACCGTGGGGCACTGCCTTTCCCATTGATTCATCCGGAAATTGCGCTCGATCTGGAGTGCTTGGTCGAAGATGCACTGGGACGACATCACTTTGCCGCTCCATACCTCGTCAGCGGTGCGGTTTGTCACTAGCGTGACCTCATAGCCTTGATCCAGCAGGCCGCACCCGAGCAATAGCCCTGCCTGACCCGCGCCAACAATCGCAATTTTGCGCGGCGTGATCTTGTCGATGGAATGGGGGATCATGTGTCTCTCCTGTGGGATTGTCTTGTGTGCAATTAACTTCGTGCCGGGCGAACCGAGGTCGCCCGGAATCACCGGCCGGTTTATGCCGTCAGCCGGTTGATGGCTGCTTGCCGACCCTCGGGGCCGAGGGCGCCGTATCCGCCGTCACATGCATAGTCGGCGCCGGTAACAAAGGCGGAAGCATCTGACAGGAGGAAACGAACCACTTGCGCGACTTCTTCTGGCTTGCCGAGCCGGCCGAGTGGGTGAAAATCTGCGGCGATACTGTCGGCTTTCGCCTTGTCGCCGCCGCTCAGCGCGCTGATGACGGAGGACCACGTCCAGCCCGGCGAAACGGAGTTGACTCGAATGTTGTCCGGGGCCAGATCCAATGCGGCGCTACGTGTGAATTGCTGCATCGCTGCCTTGGTAATCGGGTACAGCCAGCGCCCCGACTGCGCCACGCCCGCGGAGATCGAGGCAAAGTTGACGACCGCTCCGCCGCCGCGCTTTTTCATCTCCGGCACGCACGCCTTCAGCATCATCGCCGCGCCGACGACATTGACGTTGTAGGACGCCAGCCACTGCTCGCGTGTGGAATCGGCACCGTTATCGACGTAGGTGCAGGCGCAGTTGACGAGCAGGTCGATGCCACGGAAGGTCTCCATGGTGTCGGCGATACAGGCAGCGATGTCGGCATCGCTGGTCACGTCCACGGCCACATAGCGGCAGCGCTCCGGATGCCGCTCGGCAACATTGCGGCCGCCTTGCTGGTCGATGTCGACGACAACGACGTTGGCGCCAGCCGAGACCAGGGCAGATACCACTGCCTCGCCAATCATCGTCGCGCCACCGGTGACAATCGCCGTCTTGCCTTCGATTCCTTGCATGTCCGTCTCCACTTGTTGTATTGGCTCGCATGTAGCCATGTGCAACGTAGTTTGGTGTAGCGGTGATGACGCTGCTATCCACAATCCGCCGGCCAATATCCAGATAACGAGCCGTCGCTGGCGGACCGGGAAAAGGAGGTGGTGGAGTCAGGAAAGGGTGGGACGATAGCCTGGCCGGATGGCCGGGCGTGCAGGTATCCGTTCTCCCGCGAGCGCGGGCTGGCATTGTTGTATCAACGACTGCAAGGCAGTGAAACGGGTCGATGCCGCAGGGGTAGTGCGAGGTCTAGAGAGCCCGCTGATTTTCAACGCCCGGCATCGCCGACATGGCGCTCCGCTGCACCCCTGCGCAGGGTCGCCGACGGAGAAACGCCGAAGCGCTTCTTGTAGTAGGCCGCAAACCGGCCGAGATGTGTAAAGCCAAAGCGATATGCAATATCCGTGATGGAGGCCTGCTCCGCTCCGGCGGCAGCAATCAACGCTTGTCGGACGCAGTCCAGTCTGGCGTCCCGCAGATAGACTAACGGCGTCGTATTGAGATGGCGGCGAAAGCCTTCTTCCAGCGCCCGGATGCTCACGCAGGCGACTTGGGCCAGGTCGGCGACGGTCAGCGGTGTGTCGGCATTCGCGCGGACATAATCTATCACCCGCTGCATATGACGTGGCCTGGCGGGCTCGGCGCTGCGCGCAAGGAGATAGGTGTGGGTGTGCGGTTGGAGCAGCAGCAGCGTCCGCAGCAGGTAGTCCTCCATCGACGCCACCGCGGCCGGAAACTGGAGCCAGTTGGTGCCGTGCCGGTCGATATTCCTGGTAAGGTCGAGTACGGCCTGGCTCCATGGACTCGAAAATCCAGCGTGCTGGGGCAGCGCCGGATCGAATGAAAGGGGCCCGCTGGGATCGCGCCCGGTCAGCAATGCGAAACGCTGCTCGATTGCTTCCTTCTGGATCCAGAGCAAGACTTGCGCACAATCCTCGTGCCAGTGCATTCGGGTTGGGGTGTCTGGACTCAGCAGGCTGGCGGTGCGGACGTCGGAAAGTATCTCCTGCGAGCCACACTTGATTTCGGCATGGCCCGCAACCGGGATCTGGGCGAGATAGAAGTGCTTTAGGCAGCCAGGGTCGATCTCTACATGGGCGCCATAGGCAAGGAAGTTGATTGCGGTCTCATGCAGTCGTACCAGATTGTGCTGGACGTGCAATTGCTGCAGTGCGCCGACCACTCGCAGTTCATGCGGGCAAAATACCGAAGCGATCTTGCCCTGGGCCTCCTTCACATCCTCGGAGCGGAAGGAAGGGTAGTTCGCCAGCATGCCTTGCGGCGCGCAGTTGTCATCACTCGCTGGGGAAGACGGTAGTTCGGCGGGTGACTGGGTGGCGGTCTGCATCGGCTCACTCCTGGAGGATTGCAGCGTGTCTGGCTCGCTTGCGCGGCGAGAGAAGCCCGCGCAATCAGTTGCTTTATACTTAAAGTTCCTGCGGGCAGCAAGAAAGACGCCACACTTCCGGCCTGCCTTGCCGTGGACGAACTCTCCCGCCGTGGTATGTTCTGCCCGTTACGCGGCCGACGAGGCCGCTTCCCGAACACCGGACCGCATGAACCAGCCCATCGACACCGCCGACGACGATTTCGTCGACAACTACACCCCGGCCCTGCTGGCCCAGGCCAGCCAGCTGATTTCGGGGGAATTCCACGTGATCGTGCAGGCCAACGGCTTCACCATCTCGGACTGGCGCGTCCTGTCCACGCTGTCCGGCGGCAAGCCAATCAGCATCGGGGAACTGGCACAGATCTCGGTGACCAAGCAGCCCACCGTCACGCGCCTGCTCGACCGCATGGAGGCCCAGGGCTACGTCAAGCGCATCCCGCACGAGACCGACCGGCGCATCACCCTAGTGTGCATCACGCCGCGCGGGCAGAAGCTGACCTCCAGCCTGATCGCACAGGCCCGGGCCCACGAGGACCACGTGCTGGCGCCGCTCGGCAAGAAGAAGGCCGACGAGCTGCGCGCCACGCTAAAGCTGCTGATCCACCTGCACCGCCCTGCCAACTGAGGCCAGGTCCACGCCTCAGGCAGGCCGGCGCATCTGGAACAGCATCGACTTGCTGACCTCGTAGTAGTCGGCCGGACCGCCGCCGCGCAGGATGGGGCGGGCGGCGGCGGTGTCATAGACCCCGTCCGGCAGGAAGGTGCGGTCGATATGCACGCCGACTACCTCGCCCAGCACCATCCATGTATCGAGCATAGCGCCATCGGCCTGGTTCAGTTGCATGACCTTGGTAGCGCGGCACTCGAACGATACCGGGCTTTCCTGCACGCGCGGCGCCGACACCAGGCGCGACGGCGTCGGCGTCAGGCCCGCCAGGCCGAATTCGTCGACCTCGGGCGCCACGCCGGCGCTGGTCATGTTCATGCGCTCGGCCAGCGGGCGGGTCACCAGGTTCCAGACAAAGTCGCCGGTGTCCTCGACGTTGCGCACGGTGTCCTTGTAGCCGACGCTGGAGAACGCCACCACCGGTGGCGTGTAGTTGAAGACGTTGAAGAATGCGTAGGGCGCCAGGTTGGCGCGCCCGGCCTGGTCCGCCGTCGAGATCCAGCCGATCGGCCGCGGCCCGACAATGGCGGCCAGCGGATCGTGCCGCAGCCCGTGGCCGCGCGCGGGCTCGTAGAAGTGAATGTCGTCCATGTGCGTGTGCGAAACGTCGTCCCTGCTCGGGCAGGGACGACGAAAGCGTGAGATGGCGCTCAGTACTTGCCGCTCAGCAGCTCGCCGCAACCGGCGACCTCGGTGCGCAGGTCGAGCTTGCGCAGCATCTGCCAGGTGGTGGCCACTGCGGCCGAGACCGTCGGGATGCCCGACTCGTCCTGCACCTTCTGGATTGATGGCAGCGACTGCATCTGCACGCAGGCCGACAGCACGATGGCGTCGACGCCGGTGGTGTCGATGCGCTTGTAGATCTCCAGCAGGTTGGCCGGATCCTGCGCGGCGACCTGCAGGTTGTCGGGGATCTCCAGTGCGGTGTAGTCCTTGACCTCGATGCCTTCGCTCTCGATGTACTCGACCACCATCTTCGTCAGCGGCTTCATGTACGGACACACCACCGAGACGCGCTTTGCGCCCATGGCGTGCAGGCCGTCCACCAGCGCGCCGGCGCTGGTCACCACCGGCGCGGAGTTGCCGTTGTCGACGGTGCGCTGTGTCAGGCGTGCCTCGGAGACGCGGTGATAGCCCTTGCCCATGCTCATGATGGCCACCAGGCAGGCGTAGCCGAGCACGTCCACGCGCGCATCGGACAGCTCGATGGCGCAGCGGTCGCTGTCGCGGTCCATCGCCTCCAGCTCTTCCTTCACCACCTTCTTCATGCGCATGCGGCTGGAGTGGAAGGTGAAGCGCTCGGCAAAATCCCTTTCACGCTCGCGCAACATGGCCGGGATTTCCGTCTCCATGGTGGTATTGGAGGACGGCACGATCTGCCCGATGCGCAGCGGCTTCTGGGGCGTCAGCAGGAAAGACATTTACTTGCTCTCGGAAAGGTCGAATGTGTTGAGTTCCGCTTCCTCGGCGTCGAGGTCGAAGGCCTGGGTGGCACCGTCCAGGAACTGGGCGGGCTGCAGCGGCCGGCGGTTGACGCGCAGGTCGAATACGTCGAAGCGGTTGTAGTGGCCGGTGATGTCGTGCATCTGGCGCGGCTGGATACAGCGCGACAGGTCGATGTCGGCGTAGACAATGCCTTCCACGTCGATCAGCGGCTCGCCGATCACGCGGCCGTCCGGGCCGAGGAAGCCGGAGAAGGCGCTGTTGCGGCGCGACAGCAGCTCGCGCGCCTTGGGGTTCAGCGGGCTCATCGCCTCGATGATTTCCTCTGACACGGTCGAGCACGACACCGCGGTGAACACCTTGCCCTCGAAGCAGTGGGCGGCGGCGCGCACCTTGATGGCCTCGGCCATGTCGTAGTCGGCCGGCGCCACCGGCAGCGCGATATAGCTGGCGACGTGCATGAGCTCGCCCTGCGACAGCAGCGAGAAGCGCGCCAGCGTGTTGGTGTTCTCGCCGCAGGCCAGCGAGCCGAGCGGGCCGACGCTGGTCTGGTGCACGCGCAGCGCCGACGCGTCGCCGTTGGCCCAGGTCAGCTTCTCGGCCCAGGTGGGCACCAGCTTACGGTGGCGGCCCAGGATGCGGCCTTCGTCGCTGATGGTCACCAGCGTGTTGAAGAGGGTGCCGATGCCGGTGCGGCTGCGCTCGTTGACGCCAACGATCACGTTGATGTGGTTGGCTTGCGCGGCCTGCGCGATCTTGCGGATTTCCGGGCCGGGGATCTCGATCGAAGCCTTGACCAGCTTCTCGAACCAGGGGCTGGCGTCGACCGGGTTGGTCAGCCAGCTCCAGTACGGGTAGCCGGCCACGAACACTTCCGGAAAGGCGACTAGCTTGGCGCCGTTGTCGGCGGCTTCCCTGATCAGGCGGCAGACCTTGTCGACGGTCGCGTCGGCATCCAGGAAGACGGGGGCCGCCTGGACGGCCGCGGCCTTGAACTTGGGCAGGTTGAGCATGTGTGTGCCTCGCTTGCAGCAGTCACCCCCGCTTGCGCGGGGAAGACGGGATTTAGACGGCCACCACGGGGTGGCGCAGCTCGCCGATGCCTTCCACCGTGGCCACCACGGTGTCGCCCGGCCACAGCCATTCCTGCGGCGTGCGGCCAGCGCCCACGCCATCCGGCGTGCCGGTGGCGATGATGTCGCCCGGCTCCAGCGCCATGCCCTTGCTGATGTCCGCGATCAGCGCCGGCACCTTGAACAACATGTGGCGGGTGTTGGAGCTCTGCTTGGTCACGCCGTTGACGGTCAGCGACAGGTCCAGCGTGTGCGGGTCGGGGATCTCGTCGGCGGTGACGATGACCGGGCCGAACGGGGCATAGGTGTCCTGGCCCTTGGAATAGATCCACTGGCCGGCGCGGCGGCAGTCGCGCGCCGAGATGTCGATCATCACGCTGTAGCCGAACACGTAGTTGAGCGCGTCGGCTTCCTTTACGCCCTTGCCGCGCGTGCCGATGATGACGGCCAGCTCGACTTCCCAGTCCATCTGCTGGGTGATCTCCTTGTTGTGCTCGATGGCGTCGCCCGGGCCGATCACGGTGGTGGGCGGCTTGGAGAAGATCACCGGCTCCTTTGGCAGTTCCTTCGAGGTGTCCAGGCTGCGGCTGGATTCGGCGACGTGCTCGACGTAGTTCAGGCCGATGCCCCAGATGTTCTTGCGCGGACGCGGGATCGGCGCCAGCAACTTGACGTTGGAAGCCGGCACGGCCACGCCGAACGGGAGCTTGCCGCGATATTCGTTCAGCAGCGCGCTAGTCGAGCGGACCGCTTCGGGGCCCAGGTCGATGAACTCGATCATGGTGGAGGGAATGTCCACGCCGACGGCGGTGCCGAAGCGGGCGAGGTCAACGACATTGCCGTCGACGATGGCGCCCAGGCGGGCGGCGGCAGCGACTTCAGCGCGATAGGTTACGAGACGCATGGTTTGATAACTCCGGAAAAGGCCGCAATCGGTGCGGCTGCATAACTTGGAAAGCAGGTACTGCTGAGGTTTAAAGGACGACCTGATGCCCGCCGTTCTCCGCCAGCGCCTGCTCGCGATAAAGCCCGAGCGAATGCATCACCGGCAGGTCGTTGAAGCAGAACAGCACGGCGTCATCGCTGGCCGACGCGTTCGCGTGCTCGTGGAAGGCCCACGACGGCACGCAGAAGATGTCGCGCTCGGTCCAGTCGAAGCGCTGGCCGTTGATGACCGAGTAGCCGCTGCCCTTGGCCACCTGGTAGATAAAGCTGCCGGTATGGCGGTGGGCCCTGGTGGCCTCGCCCGGGCGCAGCAGCTGCATGCTGGCGCCGATGGTCGGCATCACCGGGCCGCCGGTGACCGGATTGACGTAGTGCATCAGCACGCCGTCGAACGGGCTGCCATCGGTGACCTTGCTGTGGCGCACCAGTGCTTCGTAGGTCGGGGCCCATTCATACTTGTACAGCGGCGAATACGGCTTGGTCCAGTTGCCGTCGTGCGGGCGCAGGCCCTTGCCGCCCCAGATCGCCGGCATGTCGTCGACCGGGTGTGTCACGGCCTGTTGCAGGTCCGGGTGGACGGCGTAGAAGCCCGCTTCCATGGCGTTGACCAGCGGAATGTCCAGGCCGTCCTGCCAGATGCAGGTGGTGCCGTCGGCCGCCACGCCGTGCTCGTGCCAGGTGCCGTTGGGCGTGAGCACGAAGTCGTTGGCGTTCAGCGTCATCTTGTGGCCGTCGACGATCGTGTAGGCACCGCGGCCTTCCATGATGAAGCGCAGCGCCGAGGACGAGTGCGCGTGTGCCGAGGCAGCTTCGCCGGGATGCATCACCTGCAGGCCCGAGTAGAGCCAGCCCACCGCTGCCGAAACGTCCTGGCGGCCCGGGTTGTTCAGGTAGATCACGCGCCGGCCGGCCTTCTCCGGCGTCACCAGGTCGACCGAACGCAGCACGTGATCACGCAGGGCGCGGTAGCGCCACAGCACCGGCACCGATTCTGACTTCGGCTGCCACGGCTCGATCTTGTTGGCGACGGTCCAGAGCGCGCCGGTCTTGAGCTGCGCCAGTTCCTTGTAGTAGGCGACCAGCTCGGGCGTGTCTTCCACGTCGGCGCGGCCGGCTACGTTTTCGCGGTAGGTGTCATACGAGGTATTCGACATTGTTTTCCTCTCTGGTGAGTTCTTTCCTCATAGGGAAGTCGTCAGGCCCCCGCGGCCGCGCGCCAGAGGCTGCGCTCAAGTTGGTCCTTGGCCAGCAGGTATTGCTTCGGCCATTCGACGCGGCGGTAGCCAAGCTTCGCGGTTTCGCGCAGCAACCAGGACGGGTCGGCCAGGTGCGGACGAGAGATGGCGCACAGGTCGGCACGGCCCGACGCGATGATCCCGTTGACTTGGTCGGCTTCGGTAATGGCGCCGACGGCGATCGTCGGCACACCCGCCTCGTTGCGCACGCGGTCGGCGAAGGGGGTCTGGAACATGCGTCCGTACACCGGCTTCTGGTCGGGGCTGACTTCCCCCGAAGAGCAGTCGATCACGTCCGCACCGGCTTCCTTGAACAGGCGCGCCATGGCCACCGCGTCGTCGGCGCTGTTGCCGCCCTCGACCCAGTCAGCGGCAGAAATACGCACCGACACCGGCTTGTCCTGCGGCCATGCCGCACGCACCGCGCGCAGCACTTCCAGCGGGAAGGCCATGCGGTTCTCCAGCGAGCCGCCATATTCGTCGGTGCGCTGGTTGGTCACCGGCGAGATAAAGCCAGACAGCAGGTAGCCATGGCCCGCCTGCAGTTCCAGCCAGTCGAAGCCGGCGGCCGCGGCGCGCCGGGTGGCGGCGACAAAGTCGTCGCGTACGCGGTCCATGTCCTCGCGGCTCATCGCGCGAGGCGTCTGCGAAACGCCCGGCAGGTACGGCAGTGCGGAGGCTGAGATCAGCGGCCAGTTGCCCTCGGCCAGCGGGTGGTCCATCTGCTCCCAGCCCAGCTGGGTCGAGCCGCGGCGGCCGGCGTGGCCGATCTGCACGCCGATGCGTGCGCTGGTGTGCTCATGCACGAAGCCGACGATGCCGGCGAACGCCGCCGCCTGCTGGTCATTCCACAGGCCCGGGCAGCCCTGCGTGATGCGGCCGTCCGGCGACACCGCCGTCATTTCCACCATCACCAGGCCGGCACCGCCCAGTGCGCGGCTGCCGAGGTGAACCAGGTGGAAGTTGCCCGGCACGCCGTCCTCGCAGGAATACATGGCGGTTGGCGACACCACCACGCGGTTCTTCAGTTCCACGCCGCGCACGGTGTAGGGCGTCAGCATCGGCGGCACGGCGGCGGCATCCGTGCCGGCGCGTTTGGCCAGCCACGACTCGTAGTCCTCCAGCCAGGCCTTGTCGCGCAGGCGCAGGTTCTCGTGCGAGATGCGCTGCGAACGGGTCAGCAGCGAGTAGGCGAATTGCTCGGGCTCCAGGTCTTCATAGCGCCTGACGTTCTCGAACCATTCGGTCGAGTTGCGCGCGGCGTTCTGGATCTTCAGGACCTCCACGGAGCGCACGGCCTCGTACTGCTTCAGCGCGTCTTCCAGCGAACCGTCGACGTTCCCGATGGTGCGTGCCAGTTCGATGGCATCTTCAAGCGCCAGCTTGGTGCCGGATCCGATCGAGAAGTGCGCGGTGTGGGCCGCATCCCCCATCAGCACCACCGGGACCTTCTTCTCCGCGCCGTTGTCGCCGGCCAGCGTGTTCCAGTGCACCCAGCGCTCGCAGATCACGCGCGGAAACTGGATCCAGATCGCAGAGCCGCGCAGGTGCGAGGCGTTGCTGATCAGCGGGTTGCCGTCCAGGTAGGGAGCAAACAGCTTCTCGCAGTAGGCGATGCCCTCCTCCTGGCTCATCTGGTCGATGCCGGCGGCCTTCCAGGTATCTTCCGGGGTCTCGACGATGAACGTCGACATGCCGTCTTCGAAGCGGTAGGCATGCGCCTGGAACCAGCCGTGCTCGGTCGGCACGAAGATAAAGTTGAAGGCGTCGAACACCTTTTTCGTGCCCAGCCAGACAAAGCGGCACTTGCGCGTATCGATGTCCGGGCGGAAGGTGTCGGCATAGCGCTTGCGCACCACGCTGTTCAGGCCGTCCGAAGCCAGCACCAGGTCGGCGCCGTACTTGCGCGCGATCGCCTGGTCGTCCTCGACATTGGTCTCGAACACAAGCTCCACGCCCACTTCCTCGCAGCGCGCCTGCAAGATATTCAGCAAATGCTTGCGGCCGATGCCAATGAAGCCATGGCCGCCGCTGCGCACGGCCCGGCCCTTGAAATGGACTTCGACGTCATCCCAGCGATTGAACGCGTCCCCGATGGTTCCGGCCGAGACCGGATCGGCTTCACGCAGGTTCCCCAGGGTGGCGTCGGAGAACACCACGCCCCAGCCGAAGGTGTCATAGGGGCGGTTGCGCTCCACCACCACGACTTTGTTGGCGGGATCCTGGAGTTTCATCAACAGGCCGAAATACAAGCCGGCGGGGCCACCGCCGATACATACAATGTTCATGGCTGCTTCCAATCAGGTTACTACCGGAGCCTTCGGCACCCGCGCAGCGGGTACGTCGGCATTCAGACGGTGGTTTCGGGAGAAGGCCTGTCTGCGAGGGCAGGGCCGTGTTCGATGGCGGCCCGCAGGTCATCGGGCACCGAAATCGCCAGGTGCGTGTCCAGCGAGGTCATCACGATGGTCTGCGTAGCCGCCATGCGCAGTTCGCCGTCTGCGCCGGTGCAGCGCCAGGCCAGCGTGATCGACTTGCTCCCCACGCGCACGACTTCCAGCTCCAGCCAGACCTCGTCGCCAAAGCGGCTGATCGCCTTGAAGTCCACCTCCAGGTGCACGGTCGGCATGCCCAGCCGGCGCGCGCCGATCACGCCGTGGTAGCCGTCCGGCAACAGGGCGTCGACCCAGCGTTCGATGAGGTCGTTGAACAGCACGAAGTACTGCGGGTAGAAGACGATGCCGGCCGGGTCGCATTCCGAGAAATGGATCTTGTGCCGGTGCCGGAAGGTATGCGTAGTGCTCATGGTCTGCGGTTCCTGCTATGGGGTTGGCCAGTGAAGGTCACGCCAGCGCGTGGCGGGCGAGGGCTTCCTTCAGCTTCTTGCCGTGCTCGTCGGCCAGCGCGGCTTCGCGCAACTCGCGCAGCGTGGCCGGGGCCAGGCGGGCCCCCGCCCGCATCACGGCGTTCATCAGGGTCTGGTAGTTGGTCAGGCCGCGCACATGGGTGTCGCTGTAGCCTTTCACCAGCCGCTGGCACTGCACCACTTCCAGCGCCAGCGCCGGATTGAGGCGGGCGGCGGCCAGCACCTGGGCCAGCCAGCCTTCGATACGCTCGGTTTCCAGCGCATAGCGCAGCGTGCTGCGGCGGATGCCGCGCAGGCGCGACACCGCCCACAGCATCAGGTAGCCGCGTAGCGAGCTGGTGGTGACCACGCGGCCCGAGGTGGTGAAGCGGTGCACCAGGCGGTGCACGAGATGCGGCTGCATCAGCCAGCGGCCGAGTCCGGCCGGCAGCGTCTCGCAGATTTCTTCCAGGCGCGGGTGCATGAACTCGTTGATCGCCAGCAGCTGTTTGTCGCTGGCGCGCACCTCGCCCCGCACACGTGTGAAGCGCGAGTCGCGGGTCTTGAGGTCGGCCACGCGAATGGTGTCCTCGTACGACATCCACAGCGCCAGGTGGCGCGCGGTTTCGCGCAGCAGGGCGCTGTCGTCGTTGCCGACGGCCCGGCGCACGGCCGCCAGCCGATCCAGGTACAGGCCGGCGTAGGCCACGTCCTGGTAGTCGATCATGCGGCGCACGCCTTCGACCACGACGGGCCAGTTCTCGGCTGGTTGTTCGGCGCGCGCGCGCTGCAGCAACTGCGCAACCCGGGGATCCTGCGGCTTGAGTTCGCCCAGCGGCTTTGCAGCTTCTGCGGCGGGCGTCTCAGCGGCCTCGGCTGTGGCGAACGCCGCGCCAAAAGCGCGCAGGCTGGGCTTCACGCCGACGCCACCACGCTCGATGGTGGCTTCGAACTGCGCGCGGCTGAACGGCAGCACACCGGTGCCTGCCAGCGCACCGAACAGCACGGCGCTGATGACGCTGCCGCTGGCTTCGGCGGCCTGCGCCATGTCGAAGCGTACAAAACGTCTGGCGGCCTTGCCGGCATGGGCAATCAGCTCGTTGCTGTCGACGCGGCCATCGCCCATCGCGGACTTTTCGGCAATCGAGTAGACGCGGTGCGTCGACGACACCAGCGTGGTGCGCTCCGGCGTCACCAGTCCGCGCTGCACGGCGCGGCCGGCTTCCATCAGTTCGGAGGCGAGTACCACATCGACATCGCCAGGGGTGGGCATCAGCGCCAGCACCGGCTGGCGGCCGGCCTGCTCGGCCAGGTCGCGCGGGAACAGCTCGACGTAATAGATGGTGGCGCCGGTGCGCTGCGCCACGCCGGGCACCGACGTAGTCTGCGCGATGTAGCCGTTGTGCTCGCCCAGATCCACGATCCAGTCGGCCAGCACGCCGCCGCCTTCGCCGCCCATGGCCAGGATGGCGACTTTGATCGGCTTGGCGCTGAGGTTGTTGGGTGCGTTCACGATTGAACCTCTCGAAACTTGGTGTTCAGAATGCAAGGCGAGCGCGGCGCGCGGCATCGCGGCGCTGCAGGAAGCCGATCACGCTGTCGCGCAGGCGCTGGCGCAGCTTGTCGATGCGGGTCGGGTTGGTGACGATCTGCGCGCGGTAGAAGGACGGGCACAGCACCGCTGCGTGCGAGACCTCGCCGCACAGGCCGCAGCCCACGCAGCTGTCCAGCACGGAGGCGACCGGATCGGTGCGCAACGGGTCCGGGTTGGGCTTGATCGTCAGCGAAGGGCAGCCGGACAGTCGGATGCACGAGTGATCGCCGGTACAGGTGTCCGAATCCACGCCAAAGCGCTCGCGCACCACGCGCTGGCCGTCGGCGATCGCCTTGCGCGTCTTCGGCTTCTCGCGGCGCTGCTTGTTCAGCATGCATTCGCTTTGCGCGATCAGCACCTTGGGACCCTTGGCGCCGGTGGTCAGCGCTTCCTTGAGGGTGGCCTTCATCGCCTTCAGGTCATAGGTGCGGCGGATGGTGCGTACCCACTTGACGCCGACGCCCTTGACCGCGTCCTCGATGGCGTGGCCGGTGCTGCGGGTGTCGTTCAGCGCGGTCGAGGACAGGATGTCCTGCCCGCCGGTGGCCGACGTGTAGCTGTTGTCGACCACGATGGTGAGGTTGTCGCTCTTGTTGAACACCGCGTTAGCGATGCCGCTGGTCAGGCCGTTGTGCCAGAAGCCGCCGTCGCCCATCACGGAAATGGCCCGCTTGCCGCCGGGCGCATTCAGGGCCGCGGCGCTGGCGCTGCCCAGGCCATAGCCCATGGTGGTGTTGCCCAGGTTGAACGGCGGCAGGATCGAGAACAGGTGGCAGCCGATGTCGGCGCTGACGTGGTGCTCGCCTATCTCGCGCTCGACCAGCTTCATCGCGGTGAAGATCGGGCGCTCCGGGCAGCCGGTACAGAAGCCGGGCGGGCGCGCATGCACGCTCTCGTCGACCAGCTTCTGCGGTTCCAGCACCTCGGCGGCCACGGCATCGACGGTGGCGGCGGGTGCCTGCACCAGCGGGATCACCTTGCGGGCCATTTTCGGCTTGGGTTGCGGCTCGATCTTGCCGTACTGCTCCAGGAAGGCGCGCAGGCCCTTGAGCACGGTCGCGGTGTTGTACTCGCCAGCCAGCGGCAGCAGGTCCTTGCCATGCAGCGTCGCGGTGGTGCCTGCCATAAGCAGGATGTTGGCGGCGTTCTGCTCGATAAAGTTTGGCTGACCTTCTTCCAGCACCAGCACGGCGCGCTTGCCCGCGCAGAAGCGTTCCCACTCCGTATCGATCAGCGGATAGGC
Source organism: Cupriavidus lacunae (assembly GCF_003353055.1). Classification (GTDB taxonomy): domain Bacteria; phylum Pseudomonadota; class Gammaproteobacteria; order Burkholderiales; family Burkholderiaceae; genus Cupriavidus; species Cupriavidus lacunae. Next base: position 6,547 of record NZ_QKWJ01000016.1, on the reverse strand, counting down.
CACGTTCATCACGTACAAGGGGATCTTCGATTCGCCGAATACATCGGCCAGGCCGAGCTGCTCCAGTGCGCGGATCAGCGTGTTGTAGCTGCCGCCCTGCACGGCGATGCCGATGTCATCCATCTCGCCGGCAAAGAACTCATTGAGCTGGCGCTCCTCGACGAACTTCACGGCGGCGGGCCAGCGCTGTTTGATCTTCTCGTGCTCGTGCACGAAGCTCGCCGGGGGCAGCACGATGCGGCTGAGGTCGCGCGTGGGATGGTCCAGCGCGTCCTGGATCGAGAAGCGGCTGCGGCGGTTGTCGGAGGCGACGAACTGGCCATGTACGTGGCACGAGCGCACGCGCAGCTGGAGCATCACCGGTGTATTGGAAGCTTCGGACAAGTCGAAGCCGTCCTTCACTGCCTGCACGATGCACGGCAGGTTGGGGCGCGGATCGAGCAGCCACATCTGCGACTTCATCGCAAACGCGTGGCTGCGCTCTTGCATGATCGAGGAACCTTCGCCGTAGTCTTCGCCGACGATGATCAGCGCGCCGCCAGTGACGCCGCCCGAAGCCAGGTTGGCCAGCGCGTCCGACGCCACGTTGGTGCCCACGGTGGCCTTGAACGTGACCGCGCCGCGCAGCGGGTAGTTGACCGAGGCCGCCAGCGACGCAGCCGCGGTGGCTTCGCTCGCGCTGTTCTCGAAGCGGATGCCATGCTCGGCAAGGATGTCCTGCGCATCGGCCAGCACGTCCATCAGGTGCGAGATCGGCGAGCCCTGGTAGCCGGCCACATAGGCGACGCCAGATTCCAGCAGCGCCTTGGTAACCGCGAGGATGCCCTCGCCGCTGAATACCTCGCCGGAACCCAGGCGCAACTTCTTGACTTCTTCGACAAACGAACGCTCAGCCATGGCTTTTCTTCCTGATGCTCACGTTAGGACGGTAAGCGCCTGCTGCGCCGGCTCCCTGTTGAGACAAATATAGTTTAAGCATTAATAATTCCAAAATCATATATGTGCACGGAGCTTGAGGTTACTGGAACGGCTTGCGTGGAAGTCGACGCCCCGCCTCAGGCGATTTATGCGTTGCTTTGCTGGCCAGCGCGAGCCACGACGGCTGGTTCCCGTGCCGATGGCAGCAGCGCCACAGCCAGCGCAGCGGCAAGGCCGGCAATGGAGAACGTGATGAAGTTCCAGCCGAAACTCAGGCCTGAGCCGGCCACATAGCCGCCGACGAGCGGGCCGCTCATGGCGCCGAATCGCGCGAAGCTCAGGGCCCATCCAGTTGCCGCGGCCCGTGCGTGTGCCGGGTAGTAACCGGCCAGGTAGCCGGTAAGAATCAGGGATGCCGAGACGGAGCCCACGCCTGCCAGCGCGACCAGGAGGTAGTTGACGGCAACGGAGCTGCGGAACATCAGCGCGCCGATGGCGAGAGCGCCGATCAGGTAGAAGAGCGCGACGGTGCCACGTGCGCCCATCCTGTCCGCCGCGCTGCCAAGGAAGAGGCCGCCCACCGCGGAAGCAAGGCTGAAGATAACCAGGAAGGAAAGGCTGGAGCCGAGGTCGTAGCCATTCCTGCGCATGATGGTCGGCAGCCACGTATTGAGGCCGTAGACCAGCAGCAAGCCGAAGAACAGTGCGATCCAGAAGCACGCTGTCGCGCGTAGTTGGTTACGGGAGAACATGCTAGACACCACGTCGCGCCAGGTGGCGCGGGCGGCGCTGTTGGCGGGCCGGGCTTGTGACGGCAGCCGGCCATGACCAGTGCGATCAGCCAATGCCTGCGCTTCATCGATCCGACCTTGCCCCACCAGGTACTCCAGCGACTCGGGGAGCAGCCACGCCATTAGCGGTATCAACACCATGGGCACGGCACCCAGGCCAATCACGCCACGCCAGCCAAGATTCGGCAACAGCCACATCGCGATGAGGGCTGCGCAAAGAATGCCGACCGAATACCCCGAGTACATCAACCCATAGTTGTAGCTGCGGCGATGCGGCGGTGAGTACTCGATGGTCAATGCGGCGGCCACCGGAATGACGCCGCCGAGGCCGAGCCCGCCCATAAATCGCAAGATGCCGAAGATGGCGGGCGTCGGCGCGTAGGACGCACCCAGCATGGTCAGCGAGAACAAGGAAACGCAGAGCAGCAGCATGCGGCGGCGGCCGATCATCTCGCTCAGCGTGCCAATCAGGAAGGCGCCAAAGAACATGCCGACCAGGGCATAGCTGCTAAGGGCACCGAGTTCCAGCGGCGTCAGGTTCCAGTTGCGGTCGTCGGCGAGCGCGGGCAGTACCGCTCCCATGACGCCGACGTCATAGCCTTCAAAGAGAATCGCAAGAAAGCATACGAAAAGTACTGTATAGGTCGCGCGAGAAGTGGGGCGCCAGGGCTGAGCGCTGCCAGCTGGGGTCATTGTCTGTCTCCTGATGGGTGGCGGACATGGAACCGGAGAAGCCGCCTGGGAACCTGTTTCGCGCGATCGTCGCCACGCGCTGTTTGTCGTTCCACATAGTTTAGGCATAAATATATGATTGTGGAAGTATTTTTTTGAGGCGGGCGAGGGTAGTCTGGTCGGCGCCTCGACGGGGGAGGCGCCGAAGTCGCAACTAGAACTTGTGGCGCAGGCCCAGGCCGAACGTGTTGCCCGGGTTCAGGTCGGTCACCTTGTCATGGTGCGGTTGCGCTGCCGGCTCAGCGTGCTGAAGCGGTTGTCCGACTGCGCGTAGTGGCCGAACAGCTTGACCACCTTGAAGTCGTAGGAAACGCCCGCCAGGTAGGCCATCTGGTAACTTGTGCCGTTGGCCGCAAACTCCGACGCATTGACCCCACCCGCTGCACCGCCAGGCTGGCGCCAAAGTTGCCGTTGAAATAGGTGGCATTGCCACCGTAGTTCTGCTTGCCCTGTTGGCCGATGCTCTCCCCGGTCGCGTAGATCGCATTGAAGCGCAGCCCGCCGAAGCCCGGACTCTGGTACAGCACCGAGTTGTCCCAGGCGGTGTCGCCCGCCGCCGAGTTGCCCACTGGCGAGCCCGGCGGCGTGGTGTAGGTGTGCAGGAAAATCGGCGAGGGCAAGCGCTGTTCGTGTTGGAGGCGATTCCGGCCGTAGTGATGGGCCTACTGGTGTACTGGGTGCTGGATGACCGGCCCGAAGCGGCCCATTGGCTCTCCGAGCGTGAGAAGGCCCTGATCCGCCAGGACTTGCAGGCCGACGCGCAGGGAAAAACGGTGGTCGCAAAGTATCAAGGGTCGTACGCGGCCTTCAAGGATGTGCGCGTCTATGTTGCTGCCCTTGTGTACAGCGCCATCGGAGCGGCGTCCGCCCTGATCTCGCTTTGGACGCCGACGCTCATCAAGCGTAGAACAAAGCAATTCTGTCACTCCGGAATCCGCCTGGAACCCGCGCCGTATATAGAGGTCCGGTCGGTGAATTGACAATATTGCTTGCACTCCCCGCGCAAGCGATGAATCTTCTTTTCAATCATGGGTGTGCAGAGTATATGGCGGATTCTTTTGCGAATCCCGGTCAACTCTCTCGCCGGCGCGCCCCCGCCGCGTGAAGTCCGGGTTCATGGCGCAGATGCTCGGCGCGCCAGGGCTAGGGCACGCGCCCCCGCACGCGCTGCGCGGCCATGCGCCCCTACGCGATAGGCTGGCAGCCTCAGACTACCATCGGCGTGGTAGCGCCATCGATCGACAGGATGGAACCCGAGATATAGCTGGCGCGTGGCGAGGAGAGGAACAGCACGGCATCCGCCACCTCTTCCGGCGTGGCCAGGCGGCCCAGGCCGGTGCGCGCGTTGGCCCGCGCCAGCGCCTGCTCCACTGTCATGCCACCGATACGTGCATCCACTTCCATGCCCTCCTGTAGGCGCTCGGTATGCGTAGCCGACGGATTGATAGCGTTCACGCGCACACCCTGCTTGCCGTAGGCATTGCCCAGTCCGGCGCTGGCCAGCATCAGTGCAGCGTTAGCGGCGCCACCCGCCAGGTGGGCGGGGTTGGCCATCTTGCCACCCATGCCCACGATGTTGACGATGGCGCCGCGCCCTTGCTGCGCCATGCGCTTGACCACCGGGTCAATCACATTGATGTAGCTGAAGTACTTGGCGGTCATTGCTTCCTGCCACAGTTGTGGGGTCAGCTCGTCCGGCGGCCGGCGCTTGGCCGCGCCGGCGGAGGTCACCAGAATGTCGATGCCGCCAAGTCCTGTCACCGCTTCTTCCACCGCGCGTGCGGCTTCAGCGATATTGGTCAGATCGGCGGATACCGCGACCACGTCCTTGGCAAATTCGCCCCGGCCTTCGGCCAGCTTGGCGCAGGCCTTCGCCAGGTTTTCGGCGCTGCGCGAAACGATGGCCACGCGCGCGCCCTCACGCAGAAAGCCGGCCGCGCAAGCGAGGCCAATGCCGCGGCTGCCGCCGGTGATGAGCACCCGTTGATTGCGGAGTTCGAGATCCATGATGGTGTGTTTTGGCTGGCGGGGAGCGCGGGCGTCGTTCGACAAATGGCGAATCCCCATGTGTGGTGGGCCGGCTGCAACGCCGGTGAGACGACAGGGGTCATCATAGCGCGCCTGTATGTGCCCACCACAGTTTCACGATGGTCAAATAATTTCCACGGGCTGCTACCTCTTGCTGCCCCAGCCGATCCGGTGCCGCTCCTGCGTGGCTTCATGCCGCGTGCTCCGCTACTGTCGTTCTTGGATGTCACGCGGCTACCACTGCCTCTTGCATCAAATGGCAAAGCGGGACGCGTTCATATAGACCCAAAAAATCAACGCGCCACTGCCCTCGCATCCCCTACCAAACCCGCGTCGCGCACCGACTCCGGCACTGCTGGCCAGCCACCACCAAGCGCCTTGTAGAGGGCGGCGGTACCGGTCAGCAGGTCGACCTGGCCCTGGATCGCGCTGAGTTGGGCCGCGAACAGCTTTTGCCGCGCGTCGGTGACCTCCAGATAGCTGGTATAACCGCCCTCGTAGCGCGCGTTGGCCTGATCGGCATAAATGACCAGACTCTTCTCCTGCCGCTGCAGGCTGCCCAGCCGGTTGCGCGTCTCCAGCCCGTTGGCCAGCGCAGTGTTGACGTCGGCCAGCGCCGCCAGCACCGTGCCCTGATAAGCCAGTATGGCCTGGTCGCGCTGCGCGGCAGCTGTCCGCACCTGGCCGCGGATGGCGCCGCCCTGGAAGATCGGCTGGGTCAGTCCGGCGCCAAAGCCCCACACTTGCGAGGCGCTGTGCCACAGCGCGCCGGGTGTGGCCGCCACCGCGCCGAACAGGGCCGACAGGTTCACCGCCGGCAGGTACAGCGCCTGCGCCGCGCCCAGTTGCGCATTGGCGGCGACGGCGGCCTGCTCGGCCTGCAGCACGTCGGGACGGCGAGCGAGCAGCGCCGCCGGCAGGTCGGAGCCGACTGCCGGCGCCTGCAGTTCCGTGACGGGCTTGCCCCGCTCGATCGGGCCGGGCTCACGCGCCAGCAGCACCGACAGCGCGTTCTCGGTCTGCGCGATGGCCGTGCGCAGCGGCGGGATCGATGCTTCAGCGGAGTAGAAGTCGTCCTCGGCCTGGGTCAGCTCCACCTGCGAGATTACCCCGCCCTGATAGCGCTGCTGGAAGATGTCGAGCGCCTGGGCGCGCGACTGCAGCGTCTGCTGCGCGACCTCAAGTTGCGCATCCAGCCCGCGCAGCGTGGCATAGCCCTGCACCACCGACGCCGCCAGCGCCAGCACCACGCCGCGGCGGGCGTACTCGGCGTTCCACAGGCCCGCCTCGGCGGCCTCGGCCTGGCGGCGGATGCGGCCCCACAGGTCCAGTTCCCAACTGGCGTTGGCCAGCAATTGGTACGAATTGCGCGGGCCGTCGAGCGATGCGAATGGCGTGCCGTTGAAGGTGCCCGCGCGCTGCCGTGTCGCCAATGCCGACAGGTTCACCTGCGGAAAGAAGCCGGCCCGCGCGACCATCAACTGCCCGCGGAATTCATCGATGCGCGCCGCAGCGATGCGCACGTCATAGTTGTTGCCGAGTGCCGCCTCGACCAGCGCGTTGAGCACCGGATCGCCAAAGCTGTCCCACCAGGCGCTGTCGGCGGCCACCGCCAGCATCCCGGTATCGAGGCGGTATTGCGAGGGCGACGCCGTTTCGGGGCGCTCGTAGTTCGGGCCGATGGCGCAACCACCCAGCGACGCCGCCACGCAGGCCCCGGCTAGCCAGTCGCGCGGGCTCATGACGGGTCTCCCGTCGATGGCGCGGCCGGCGGCTGCGGGCTGGCGCCGGGCGTCGGCGCGGCGCCCCCCTTGGGCTTGCGCTCCGACATGACTTCCAGCCCCCAGAAGAACATCGGAATGAAGAACAGCGCGATGACCGTGGCCCCCAGCATCCCGCCGATGACACCGGTGCCCAGCGACTGGCGGCTCGCCGCCGAAGCTCCGCTGGCGATCGCCAGCGGCACGCAGCCCAGGATAAAGGCGAGCGAGGTCATGATGATGGGCCGCAGACGCAGCTTGGCCGCGTACAGCGCTGCGTCGTAGGCGCTCAGGCCTTCCTTGTGCCGCACCTCCACC
>NZ_QKWJ01000159.1 GCF_003353055.1 Cupriavidus lacunae | reverse complement strand
CCTTCACCCGTGGCCCGACCGGCGTTTTGCCGTCAAACACCCAAGGTAGGAGCCCGGTGCCCGAATTGGGCACGCCGGGATCTGTGCGGGGGGTGCTCAGTAATGAGCATTCCTACCGCGATCCAGGCGATCCGGTCATCGGATCGACACCGGGCAATATGCTCGTTTGCGGCCGCCCGGGGGATTCCCCCGCGCGGCCGTTCTTTTTCGTTTCGAGGCGCAAGAAAAAGCCGCGGACGTGCCGCGGCTTGAGCAAGGGTCTAGCGGCGCAGGAAGGCGCCGACGACGCGCGCGGTGTTCTCCGCGCCGGTCACGAGGAAGAGATGCCCGTCGTCGAGTACATGCAGTTCCGCATTGGGGATGCGGGCGGCGAGGATCCTGGCATTGACCAGCGGCACGATGGGATCGTCGGCGCCGTGCATCACCAGCGTGGGCTGCCTGACCGCGCCCAGCCACGGCAGGCTGCTCCAGCCCCAGGCCGCCAGCAGCTGGTAGAGGTAGCCACGTCCCCGTGGCGGTTGCATGTGCCGTCCATGTTCGTCGAGCAGTGCAGGATCGTCGCGGAAGGCGCCGCCGTAGAGGTCGGCGCCAACGCGTCGCAGGTACTCCGGATCGCTGTAGCGGCGCACGCCGATCATCTTCGACAGCACCGACAGCCTGCCCGGCACCATGACCACGCCGGGCGACGTTGCCGCCAGCACCAGGCGGCGGCAACGCTGCGGATAGAGCCGTGCGAATTCCTGCGCGAGCGCACCACCCCACGACACGCCGAGCGTATCGACCTGGTCCGCATAGCCAAGGTGCGACAGCAGCCTGTCGGCAAGCACGCAAAGGTTGGAGAAACGGTAAGGCATCAGCGGCGCGGGGGAGCCGCCGGCGCCGGGAACGTCGAAGATGATGACTTCCACGCCCGCCAGCGCATCGACGAAGCGCTCGATCAGTTCGAGGTTGGCGCCGATGCCGTTGAAGATGAGCAGCGGCGGACCCGCGTCGCTGCCGGGCCGGATGCCGACCCTGAGTTGCTGCCCGTCCAGATCTACAGTCTGGACCTGCATGTGGCCGGCCCTGATGCCGGCATTGCTTATTGTCATCAAGCTGTCCTGGAGTCGTTGGCGCGAAGGCACGGCCACGATCGCCGCGATCGCGGCCGTGCACCCCGGTGCTTACTGCCTGGGTCGCAGGATGCCCTTCACTTCCTCGACGTTCTCGGCGATGCGCCGGCCTACTGCGGCAATGCTGTCGGCCTGGGTCTTGTACACGGTGTCGGTCAGGCCGCGCAGGCCGTTCACGGCCTTGTGCAGCGAGCGCGGCAGCACTTCAGAGACCTTGGCCGCCTGGCCGTCGGCATCCTTGCCGCCACGGGCCAGCGCCTGCAGGTCGGCGGCGGTCTCGCAGAGGTATTCGCCCTGCTGGCGCACCAGCGACTGCAGGCCGGCCAGCAGCGCGATATTCACGCCGGCCAGGGCCTCGATGTCCTTGCGGCGCGATTCGAGGATAGCCGCCGGGTCCAGGCGGTTCTGCTTGACGAAGTCAAACAGCTTCTTGTACGGGGCGGTGTGTGCGGACGACGTGCCCGCGGTGTTGGTCGATTCCATCTTTATTTCTCCTGACAGGTTGGGTTGTAGAAAACGATGGCCCCGTGGGGCCGGTGGACTACGCTTCAGACACGTAAAGGCCAGGGGCCTCGCCGCAAGGCGCGTATTGCAGGCTGCCGGGGCTGGCCGGTGCGTTGCACTTCGGCCCGGAGCGCTTCTTCAGCCACTGGCTCCAGTGCTGCCACCACGAGTCCTGGGTGGCCGTGGCGCCTTCCAGCCAGGTCTCCGGGTCCGCCTCGGTGGCGTCGTTGCGGAAGAACTTCGCCTTGGGGTTGCCGGGCGGGTTGATCAGGCTCTGGACATGCCCGCTGGAGCTGAGCACGAACTCCGTGCGTCCGCCAAAGGCGCGCACCGAGCGGTACACGGCCTTCCACGGCGTGATGTGGTCGGTCATGCCGGCCAGCACGTATTTGTCGCACTGGACTTCGGACAGGTCGATGGCGTGGCCCAGCACGCGCAGCGTGCGCGGCGTGGCCAGCTGGTTCAGTGTGAGCATGTCGAGGAACTGGCCATGCAGGCCGGCCGGCAGCCGCGTGGTGTCGTTGTTCCAGTAGAGGACATCGAAGGCCGGCGGCGCATTGCCCAGCAGGTAGTTGTTGACCCAGTAGTTCCAAACCAGGTCATTGGGGCGCAGCCAGGCAAAGACCCGACCTAGCTCCTCGCCGTCGAGCACGCCGCGCGCCTGGCTGCCCTGCCGGGCGGCCGTGACGGCTTCGGGCGTGCTGAACAGGCCAAGCTGGGACTGGGCATCCAGCCCGAACACCGACACCATCAGCGTGGCCGCATGCACCAGCTTCTCGCCGCTCGCGGCGCAGTAGCCCATCAGCGCCGACATCGTCATCGCGCCCGAGCAGGCGCCGTGCAGGTTCACGTCAGGGCTGCCGGTGATGTCGCGGATGGCGTGGATGGCTTCGATCAGCGCGCGGACATAGGTATCCATGTCCCAGTCGCGATGCGCTGCCGTGGGGTTGCGCCAGCTCACGATGAATACCTGCAGCTCCTGGGCCAGCAGGTACTCCACCATGCTCTTGCCCTGCGCCAGGTCGAACACGTAGAACTTGTTGACCTGCGGCGGCACGATGAGCTGCGGCCGCGCGTGCACCTTCTCGGTGGACGGCGCGTACTGGATCAGCTCCAGCACATCGTTGCGGAACACCACCACGCCCGGCGTGGTGGCCAGGTTCTTGCCAACACTGAACGCTTCCTTGTCCACCTGGGCAGGCATGCCGCGGTTGGTCAGGGTGTCGGTGACCAGGTTGGTCAACCCGCTGATCAGGTTCATGCCGCCTGACTCCACAGTTTTCCTGAGCGCCGCCGGGTTGCCCAGCAGCGTGTTGGTCGGTGCCAGCGCATCGGCCACCAGCGAGGTGAAGTACTCCGCGCGGTGCTTGCTGCGCTCGTCCATGACCGAGCGCCGGACAAAGCCGCTGATGGCATTGCGCCAGGCCTCGTAGCCCTGCAGCGACATGCGGTACAGCGGGTTGTCCTGCCAGGCCGGGTCGCCAAAGCGCCGGTCGCGCGCCGACGGCAACGGGGCTGAGCCGTCCAGCACGCTGACCAGGTCCTGCGCCAGCTGCGTCTGCTGCTCCAGCACCAGCACCGGCTCCTGCAGGCACTGCGCGCCGATCTGCTGCGCAGTGCTGGCCAGGTCTTCCGGGCGCAGGCCCACGAAGGGGTTGGGGCCGGCCATCATGTCCGGCATGCGTTCGATGGACGCTACCACCGTGGCCGCGCTCACGGCTGCAGCCTGATCCGCACTATCGTCCCTATCGACCTTGGCGCTAACGATCTTGGCCATAACGACCTTAGCCCTGCCGGCGCTGCCGCCCTTGCTGCCCTGCTCTCTCGTACTGCTGACCCTCGTCATCCTGCGTCTCCCGCCTTATTCCTTGCTACTACTGTCTTGCTCATTGCTTCAGGCGACCAGCAGCGCCAGGGCTTCCGCCACCAGCGCGGGCTTGGCCTCGCCTTCGATCTCGATCGTGTTTTCCGTGCGCAGCAGCACGCGGCCGCCGCCCTTGTTGTCTGCAGCCAGCAGGCTGACGCGATTGCGCACGCGCGAGCCCGCCTTTACCGGCGCCAGGAAGCGCGTCTTTTCCAGTCCGTAGTTGACTGCGGCGCTGGCATCGGCCGGGATCACGCCCATCTCTTGCATTTGACCTGCCACCAGCGACAGCGTCAGGTAGCCGTGGGCGATGGTGCCGCCGAACGGACTTTCCTTGCCGGCACGCTCCACGTCAACGTGGATCCACTGCTTATCGTTGGTGCATTGCGCGAATGCGTCGATGCGCGCCTGGTCCACTTCCACCCAGTCGGACACGCCCAGTTCCTTGCCGACGAACGCGTTGAGCGTCGCCATGCGGTAGTTTTCGATTGCCATACGGCCTCCTACATTGATTGATCTTTTTGCCCGTGCCGCGTTGCGCCACGGTTTGGGTTTCAAAACCGGGATTCGTCCAGGTTCAGGAAACCGTCCTCGCCCGACGCACCGGTAATGGCCGCTTCCAGCGCCGTGGCGCGCGGCAGGATCTGCTTGGCGAAGAACTCAGCGGTGGCGATCTTGGCGGCGTAGAACGCTTCGTCCTCGCTGCGCTTGTGCGTCGCCACGACCAGCGCGCGCGCCATCTGCCAGCCCGTCAGCACGATGCCGGCCAGCTTGAGGTAGGCCACGCTTGCGCCAAACACCGCGTTCGGCTCCTTGGCCGCGTTCTCCAGCACAAAGTCGACGGCCCGGCCCAGCGCCATGCGCGCGTAGCCGAGTTGCACGAACATGGCGCTGCATGCCGCATCCGCGCCGCTACCGGCGCAGACCCTGAGCGCATCGATGGTCTGGTCGACTTCGGCCAGGATGGCGCGCGCGGCCAGGCCGCCATCGCGCACGGTCTTGCGGCCCACCAGGTCGTTGGCCTGGATGGCGGTAGTGCCCTCGTAGATCGGCAGGATGCGGGCGTCGCGGAAGTGCTGGGCGGCACCGGTCTCCTCGATAAAGCCCATGCCGCCGTGCACCTGCACGCCCAGGCTGGTCACGTCCAGCGACATCTCCGTGCTCCAGCCCTTGATGACGGGCACCAGGAACTCGTAGGCCGACTTGAACTGCGCCCGCGTATAGGCATCCGGTGCGTGGTGGGCAAGATCCGAGTACGCAGCCGCCACCAGCGACAGTGCTCGCGCGCCTTCGGTCAGCGCGCGCATCTCGGTCAGCATGCGGCGCACGTCGGGGTGATGGATGATGGCCACCGCCTCGCGCGATGAGCCATCGACCGGGCGGCTTTGCACGCGATCCTTCGCATAGGCCACCGCCTGCTGGTAGGCACGGTCGGAGATGGCAATGCCCTGCACGCCCACGCCGAAGCGCGCGGCGTTCATCATCACGAACATGTACTCCAGGCCGCGGTTCTCCTCGCCGACCAGGTAACCGATGGCACCGCCATGGTCGCCAAACTGCAGCACCGCGGTCGGGCTGGCCTTGATGCCGAGCTTGTGTTCGATCGACACGCACTGCACGTCATTGCGCGCCCCCAGCGAGCCGTCGTCGTTGACCAGGAACTTCGGCACCACGAACAGCGAGATGCCCTTCACGCCCTCGGGCGCGCCCGGCGTGCGCGCCAGCACCAGGTGGACGATGTTGTCCGCCATGTCGTGATCGCCGTAGGTGATGAAGATCTTGGTGCCAAAGACCTTGTAGCTGCCGTCAGCCTGCGGCTCGGCGCGCGTGCGCAGCAGCGCCAGGTCGGAACCGGCCTGGGGCTCGGTCAAGTTCATGGTGCCGGTCCACTCGCCGGCGATCAGGCGCGGCAGGAAGCGCTGCTTCAGCTCGTCGGAGCCAGCGGTGAGCAGCGCTTCGATCGCGCCGTCGGTCAGCATGGCGCACAGCGCGAACGACAGGTTGGCCGCGTTCATCATTTCCATGCACGGCGTGCCGACCAGCTTGGGCAGGCCCTGGCCACCAAACTCGACCGGGTGCACGATGCCCTGCCAGCCGCCCTCGCCGAACTGGCGGAACGCTTCCGCGAAGCCGGGGGTGGTCCTGACTTCGCCGTCATGCCAGCTGCTGGGTTGCTTGTCGCCGGCGACGTTGAGGGGAGCGATCACCTCGCCGTGGAACTTCGCGGCCTCGCCGATCACGGCTTCGACGGTGTCGGGCGTCGCGTCTTCATAGCCAGGCAGGCTGGCAATCTTTGTCAGTCCGGCCAGTTCACGGATGACGAACAGGATGTCTTTGGTCGGTGCGGTATAGCTCATCTTCGGCCTCTGTGCGATGTTCACAGCGCCGGCATCCGATCCAACCGACCGGTGGCACTGCAACGTTATGTGCGGATCCTAGAGGCCGCGGGCACAAAGACGGATACCCAAACTTGCCCATTCGCTGACAAATCCTGCCGCTTTGCATGCAATCGGCCCTGCGCGCGCGTCGTGCGTCCCAAAAGGCTTTTGGCTTGGCAGAATTTGTCAGTCGGCGGCCGGTTTTGCCAGCCGCTGAGGCACGCCTACAGCGACCGGCGGTAGGCGTTGGGCGTGCTGCCGGTCCAGTGGCGGAAGGCGCGATGGAAGGCGGTGGGATTGTCGAAACCCACGTCGAAGGCAATGGCCGCAATGGGGTCCTCGGACCGCGTCAGGCGCTGGATGGCGATATCGCGCCGGACATCGTCCTTGATCGCCTGGAAGGCGGTACCCTCCGCGGCCAGGCGCCGGCACAGCGTGCGCACCGAGCAATGCAGCGCCTGTGCCACCGCCTCGATGGTGGGTGACACCGGCAGGCAGTCGGCCACGTATTGCCTGACCCGGTGGCAGGTCATCTGCTCGGCAAAGGAAACGAAGATCCAGTCCTCTGGGGCGCGCGACAGGAACTTCTCCAGGTCGGGCTTGCGCTGGCGCACCGGCATGTCCAGGTAGGCCGCATCGAAGCCGATGCGGGTGTGGCCGCAGCCGAAGTGCACCGGGCCCGGAAACAGGTAGAGATGGTCGCTGGCCAGCGGCGGCCGCGGAAACGGGAACTCGACTGCCTGCAGCGGGATCTTCCGGCGGATCAGCCACGATGCCACGCCATGCACGAGCTTCAGCATCAGCTCCCGCCCGAGCACGCTGACGTCGGGACCGGCCGGGTTGTCGGCCAGTTCGACATAGCCTAAGGCACCGTCGCGCCGCGACACGATCCGGAAGTCATCGAGGATCAGGTGGAAGAACTGGCCGAAGCGGTGCAGTGCCACCTCCAGCCTTGGCGCATCCAGCAAGCTCAGGCACAGGTACTTGAGCGTGCCGTTGCGCAGCGGGCGGCTGAAGATGCCGGGCATTTCATCGTCGGCCTCCCTGGCGAGCAGCCGGTACAGCGTAGAGAACTGTTCCTGCGTGACGCGTGCCGCCGGCTCGGACAGCAGTTCGCTGGCAATGCCCGAGCACTCGGCCAGCCGCGCGATCGCCGTGGGGTTTGCGCCGGACAGGAAGCCGTTGACGACAGAGATGGGGACGGTAGCGGACAGGCCGTTCACGCGGGGCGCAGGCAGTGCCTGCCGGAGGGAAGATGACGGCACATTCTGTCACAGCATTTGCGCGATGGAAATGCGGGCGGATGCCTAGATACTATGAAGGGCTGGTAAGCCCCCTGAAGTAAAACGATAGTTGCTAACCCGTTTTACGAAAGGAGCCTGCAAATGAATGCCCCTGACACAGCCCTTCAAGGACAGGATACGACCGT
>NZ_QKWJ01000158.1 GCF_003353055.1 Cupriavidus lacunae | reverse complement strand
GCAAGACTCGGTTCCGGCTGCTGGCTAGGCTTTGCCGGGAGGGATTCGAACCCTCTGAACTCCAACAAGTGGTTTCCGCCAGGTTCGGCTTCCCCCACTACCAGATTTATCCTGGCGCTACCTTACTGAAGCCTGAATCAAAGTCATGCCGCCTATATGCCGGATGCCGACTGGACCGTCAACAGGCATCGTCCAATCTTGTCCCGAAGCTGTTGGGCTCTTCGGTTTTGACATCGATTATCACTTTTACGACACGTCATCAGCGGTTCACTCGCGTTCGTCTCTTTGACTCCCACCTGCCGGGGTTCCCCCCCGACTTTTCCAACAACGCTCACCACGAGGGCTCTTTACCCACGCAGCTTGTGGCGGTTTGAAGCCTGCTCCCGCAAGCCGACTCCGAGGGGCCGTCCCTCATCTTCAGTAAAGCATCGTGAACATCGGTCAGCTGATGCTCACGTTCTTGGCACACATTTCATGAAAGTGAAATTATAATCGGAAACGTGATTGCCTGTCTTCCATGCGGGGGGCTGCCTTATGCTAGCCAGCGACTATTGGTTGAGGATCAAGCTTGGCGATTAATTGCATTTTAAGGTCGGTGTAATGGCTTGGCCTAGCACCCTGCGACTTGAAGGACATTCAGCGACTTCGTGTGGCGAGTTCGGGTCTCTCGTCAAGGTGGTTCCTGTGGAGAACGTATCAAAGTCTCTGCGCCTCTGACTGCCTCGCGTTCGGTTTGGCCGCATGCCCATTCCCAAATTCCAGATTCTTCCCCCAAGCCGATAGGGCCGAGCTTCTGCCGTTGGTGTGATGAGGTTCGATCGGCCGAAACTGGCCGGCCAAAAGCCGCCCGTGGCCATTACGTTTCACTTGGTCGGCTATGCTGAAGCAATGACATGACTTACCTAACGCCTCTCTTGTAGCGACACATCTGGTCGAAGGAGAATGATGATGTTAAAGCTGAAGCTCGCAGTGGTTAGCGCTCTTGCCACAATTGCCACGTTGGGCTCGGGACCGTCCATGGCGCAAACGCCAGCGCCCAAGAAATTCGCTGCAAACACGCTTCAGGAAATTCCCCTTGGAGAACTTCCGCCCGGGAAGTGGAATATGACCGCGACCATGCTGGTCGTTGAACCCGGTGGCGAGATTCCTTTTCATGTGCATAAGGGTCCAGGGCTCCGCTACGTATTGGAGGGGGCCATTACCATCACCTGGAAGGAGGGCAAGACGCAGACTTTCGAGGCCGGCTCCACGTATTTCGAAGGAAGAGGCGAGAACCATCCGGCCGGCACTATTTCTGCAAAGAACACCGGCAAGGTGCCGTGCCGGGTAGTGATTGTTGAGCTCGTTCCCCAGGAGTAAGTCGCGCCTAACCCTTCAACCGAACCTGTGCGAGAAGCAGCGCGGGCCGGCAAATTTGAAAGTTGAAGGGCCGGTTCGGAGCAAGCCGACTGGCTCGCAACTGGCGGAGGTCGCTTGCCGGCCATCTTCGGCCGTTGGCCTCCGTTACAGCAGGGGGACAGTGGAGCGTCGGGTCCAGCAGACAGCGGGCATTCGCCGCGTCAGTACCCCGTCACGTTTTCGACCATTCCTACTTGGTTTGGATCGATATCTCTCGAAGCCACAAAGAGACTGGTCCTGGCGGCGCGCTGTGGTTGCAGCATTCTCAGGAATGACACAAGCTTCAGGACGAGGCAGCTTTACCTCGAAGCTTGGCACTGATGTCTTTCGAGGCATCCGACTGTTTAGTCGCACCACTTTCCGGCCCATCGGCACTCTCCCGTGCATGCGAGACCAGGCGCTCAAGCAGTCGGTCAAATTGCTGCCGCTCGGCGGGGCCGAGGCAGGAGACGATCTCGGCATTGCGGCGCTCGATCAGGGCCATCGCCCGCAGCCACACCCTTTCTCCTTTGGCTGTCAGCGTCAGGACAACACCGCGACCATCGGTGGCACTCGCGTCCTTGTGCACCAAACCTTGGTCGACTAGTGACTGCGCAGCTCGGCTCGCCGGCCCCTTGTTCAGGTTGGCGCGACGAGCCAGATCATTAACCGATAACGGGCTGAACGAGCCGATTGCGGCCAGGCACCGCCCCTCGTGCATCGGAATGCCGACTTCCGCTTCGTAGGCTAGTTGCGTAACCCGGTCGGTGAGTTTGGAAAGCTCGTGCAGGCGATGTGTCAAGGTGCGGTCGAGGGCGACGGGCGTATATCTGGAGGCCACCAGCAGATACCTCTCAAGGCGAAAAATATGATCAAAGGACTATACGGCCACTTGGTTGCGGACACAACCTAGCGGCTCGCCGATGCCAGTTCGGGTGAGACCCAGTTGCAGCCTATGTTTCGCCCACATGGTTGCGCGAGCAACTAGTATAAACCCCCATGCCGATTCGCGCTCCGCTGACGCATACTAGTTGCGCGCACAACTACAATCATAGAACGTGTCTGATAATCGCTGCGCCAGACCAGCCAGGATCGGCCAGACATCGAGTTATGTGAGGTCGTCGTATTCGTCATCCATCCAGCCGACGGCAGCGCCGTAGGAGACAAGTTCCCGTGAGATCGCCCAGCGCAGCCCCCCAAATCGTGGACGACACCGCAACGTCGACCGCAAGCCACTCCCCCGCCGAAGCTCAGCGCATCATTGCCAAGGTGTCGCGCCACCTGCTTTGGTTCCTGTTTCTTTTGTTTGTTGTGTCGTTCCTGGATCGCATCAACATCGGCTTCGCCGGCCTCACGATGATGAAGGACCTGGGCCTGACCAGCACCCAGTTCGGCCTGGCCACCACCCTTTTCTACCTGGCCTACATTGCCTGCGGCGTGCCGAGCAATGCCATCCTGGCACGCGTTGGCGCGCGACGCTGGATTGCGACGATCATGGTCGCCTGGGGCTTAGCCTCGACTGCCACCCTCTTCGCCACCGATGCGCAAACGCTGTATTGGCTCCGCGTGTTAGTAGGCATCACGGAAGCGGGCTTCCTGCCGGGCATGCTGTTGTACCTGACCTTCTGGTTCCCTGCGGCTTACCGGGCCCGCGCCAATGCGCTGTTCATGATCGCCATGCCGGTCACGGCCGCTTTCGGTTCGGCCGTCTCCGGAGTGATCCTCGGCATGGATGGCCTGTACGGGCTCAAGGGATGGCAGTGGCTGTTCCTGCTTGAAGGGCTACCCGCCTCGGTGCTGGGCGTGATTGTCTACCTTTATCTCAATGACACGCCTGCGCAAGCGCGCTGGCTTTCGCCGGGCGAGAAGCAAGCGCTAGCGCAAATGCTGGCTGCCGAGCACCGGGCGGACCCGCTGGCGCAGGCACGTGACGAAAAGCCGCGCAGCCTGTGGTCCGAGTTGACCTCGGCCACGGTGCTGAAGTTCTCGCTGGCCTATTTCTGCCTGGTCAACAGCCTCGCCATGGTGGCTGTGTGGACGCCGCTGATCGTCAAGAGCTTCGCCAGCGGTGCCAGCAATACGACCATCGGGCTGCTGGCGGCGATTCCCCAGGTATGCACGATCATTGGCATGATCTGGTGGGGCCGACGCTCCGATCGCGCGCAGGAGCGCCGCTGGCACACCGTGTTGCCAATGCTGTGCGCGGCGGCGGGCTGGCTGCTCACGGCGTATTCGTCGCATCCTGCATTGCGGCTACTGGGTGTGTGCCTGGCTTCAACCGGGGCCTATACCGCGATGTCGATCTTCTGGACCACGCCGGACCATGTGGTGAGCTTCGCCGCGCGTGCCTTGGGCATCGCGGTCATCAACGCTGCCGGCAACCTCGGCTCTGCCCTGAATCCACTAGTCGTGGGCTGGCTGAAGGACGTCACGCACAGCTTCAACACGGGCCTGCTCTACGCGGCGGCCCTCCTTGTGGCGGGCTGCGTGATTTTCCTTGTCTTGCCGATCCCGCGCACACTGAGGCCGACGCCTTGACTGCGAATTCCATTGCCGGCTACCGGGTTACCCGGGAAGCTGCGTGGCTGCCGAGATCGATGCACCACGCTCCTC
This sequence comes from Cupriavidus lacunae, assembly GCF_003353055.1. GTDB lineage: Bacteria > Pseudomonadota > Gammaproteobacteria > Burkholderiales > Burkholderiaceae > Cupriavidus > Cupriavidus lacunae. The sequence goes on along the minus strand of NZ_QKWJ01000158.1, from coordinate 3,525 downwards.
AATCCATTGAACTGAAGTGAAATCCATGCATCAGCCCACCACCGAAGCCCGTCCTTCGATCTACTACGACTACGAGGTGTTCAGGCCTTGGCTGCCATCGGCCCACCCGAAGCAGGAACGCAAGAAAGTGGTCATCGCTGGGTCCGGCCCGGCGGGCATGGTCGCTGCCCTGGAACTGGCCCGCCATGGCGTGCCCAGCGTCGTCGTCACCTCGGAGCTGCAGGTGTCACAGGGCAGCCGCGCTATCGTCTTCACGCGCCGCTCGATGGAAATCCTGCAGCAAGTGGGCGTGGCGGATCGCATGACCGAGAACGGCCTGCCCTGGCGTTTCGGTAATTCATACTACGCGGGCCAGCTCGTCTTCCGGATGGAAGCCCCGCACGACGGCGACGACCGCTTCTTCCCGATGCTAAACATCCAGCAGCAGTACATGGAGGAGTACCTGATTGATGCCTGCAGGGCGAACCCGCTGATCGATTTCCGCTGGGGCAACAAGGTAGTCAACGTCGAACAGGTGGCCGATGTCGCGCGCGTCGAAGTCGACACGCCGGAAGGCCCCTATTTGCTGGAGACCGACTGGCTGATCGCGGCCGACGGCGGCCGCTCCGGCATCCGCACTGCAATGGGCTTGCAGATGGAGGGCGCTTCCTACGAGGGCTTCTTCGTAATCGCCGACATCAAGATCGATTTGCCGCTGCCGACGGAGCGCCTGGCCTACTTCGACCCGGACTGGAACCCCGGCAACACCATCCTGATGCACCGCGAGCCACACGGCATCTGGCGCGTGGACTACCAACTGCCTGCCTGCGAAACACCCGAAGACGCGCTTAAGCCTGAGTCACTCAAGGCACGCATTGACGCCCAACTTGCCATGATTGGCCATGCCGGCACCCCCTGGGAGATGGACTGGTGCTCCGTGTACTCCGCCCGCACGCTGACACTGCCCGATTACGTGCACGGCCGCGTGATCTTTACTGGCGATGCCGCCCACCTGCTGCCGATCTTCGGCGTGCGCGGCGCCAACACCGGCTTTCAAGACGCGCAATCCCTGGGTTGGCACCTGGCCTTCGCGGTCAAGGGACTGGCCAGCCCGAAGCTGCTGTCGAACTACAGCGCCGAGCGTGTCGGCGCCGCGCGAGAGATCATTGATGAAGCGGGCAAAAGCACGCGTTTCATGGCGCCGCCGAGCCAGGGCTTCCGACTGCTGCGCGACGCCGTATTGTCGCTCTCGCTGACCGAGAAGTTCGTAGGGCCCCTGTACCACTGGCGCACCTCGCGACCGCATGAGTACACCGGTTCGGCACTCAACAGCCCCGGTGATGACAACGCGCTGTTCGTGCACGGCCCGGCCCATGGAGCCCCGCCGCAGAATATCCGGCTGGCACCCAACGACTACCTGCTCGATCACCTGGGTAGCGGCTTCGATCTCCTGTACTTCACCGACGCCGCAGCCATTCCCGAATCGTTACAAGGCGTAGTGGCTGCCACCCGAGAGCGCGGAGTGCCGCTGCGCGTCATCGCCGTTGGGGCCGCCAAGCCGGTGACCGGCGCCGACCTGACAATCGCCGACGCCGACGGCCATTTCCGCCGTCGCTACGGGGTGCAGGCCAGCGGCGCGGGCTATCTGCTGCGCCCCGACCAGCATGTATGCGCCCGCTGGCTGACGCTGGACGCCACGCGCCTGCAAGCCGCCCTGAACACCGCCCTGCCCCAGTGAAGACCCATTAGGAGAGAATCCATGATTGCCCCGCACAAGACCTTGAGCGTCCCCGGCCTTGAAGCCGTCTATGACGCCCTGGCCACCGCCATCGATCAGGCCGGCGCCGACAAGGCGCAGCTTTTTCTGGTCAAGCTGGCCCTGCTCAACGCCAATGCGCTTGGAACACAGGAGCAATTTCAGCAGCACGTGCAGGTCGCGCTACAGAATCTGTAATAGTCGACCGGACTGGATGCCGTGGTGAAGATCAATGCCGTCCAGGAGCATGCACTGCGGCGGCCCGCGCTTAAGAGCACGTCTTTTCCGCTGCCGCTGGCTGTGCACGGTGCTCTATCTGGGCGGGCTGCGGGCGTCGGAAGTCGCGGGCAGGCCCCCCGTTCTTCTGCCGGCGCGACGCCCCGGGGCGTCGAGCGCTGGTGGCTCGAGGTGAACGCCAAGGGCAGCAAGACCAGGCTGGTGCCGGCCACCGACGAGCTCGAACTGGCCCGCTAATGTCGCGCCCTCCCGGCTGCGGCCCACGCCGCAGCCCGGGGAAGTGCGCCCGCTGTTACTGCCTGTGATCGGCCGCGAGAAGGCCCTGTCGCGCGGGGCGCTGGACCTGATCCTCAAGGAAGTGTTCGGCCTGGCCGCCGAGCGCCTGCGCGCGCACAGCCCAGAGCTTGGCCATGCCTCGATCGCCACCACCGGCGCGTACCCGCAAAGCGACGAGGATGCGCGGCATCAGGCCACGCAGGGGCGGCATCGGACCGGGTAGACCCGCAACAAATGAGGTGCGTCCGCGTGCCAAGTAGCGCTCGTCCTTCCCGCCCCCAGAAAAAGATGAGCCGCAAGCTGCAAAGCGATTGACAGAGGACTGCTACAATCACCGCGGGTATGACTCCGCTGGACACGATGGGCTTCGAACGACTGGCGGCACTGAAACAACAACTGGCAGCACAGACAAAGGCTGCGAAAAGGGCAAAGCCGGCTCGCGCACAGGTTGCCGCTTCGGCCCAGCCCCACAAAGCCTGTCGATCCAGTGGTGCACGCCATCGCCAAGCTGCAAAACCGCTTCCCGCAAACCTTTCCGAAAAACCCTGCACCCAAGGTGCCGCTCAAGATCGGCATCTTCGCGGACCTCGTTCAACATGCCCAAGAGCTTGTCCTGAAGGAGGCGGAATTGGGCGAGGCGATCCGGACCTGCTGCCGCGGCACCCGCTACTGGACCTGCCTGGTTGAAGGCGCGTCGCGGGTGGATCTGGCTGGCCAGGAGGCCGGGAACGTCGATCACGCCGATGCGAAACGAGCGCAGCAGCTGCAAGCCGGTCGTGCGCCAAGAACGCGACCAAAGCCTGCGAATGTGCCAAGCCGAGCTGGTCCTGGTCGATGCCCCTGACGTCTGGGTATCGGCAGCGGGCCCGGCGAAGGCGCGCAACAATCTATCTCAGGGCCACTGTACCAGCAGGGACGCCCTTCTCACGCGACCTCTTGGCCGACCTCGGCCACGTCAAACCCGGTTTCACATCACTCACAAGCCGCATCCGAGGGTTACGCCTGGGCTGATCACAGCGCCGCGCGACTCCTCCAGCCAGGCGTGCCGTTCCCACGCCGCGTCCTCGCCGATCCTGGCCGCATGAGCCGCTGCCTGTTCGAGCCAAGGCGCATGCGTCTTGAGAACACCAGCATAGTCAAACCCAGGGCGTTCTCTAGTGTAGCGTTCTGTTCTTGATGGAACTTATATGAATTCGGCGTCTCCAATGCGCTACTGCGACACAGCGTGGAGAGAGCGAGTGCGAGTTGCCCCCGAGATCATGTTGACCGACGAGGAG
>NZ_QKWJ01000157.1 GCF_003353055.1 Cupriavidus lacunae | reverse complement strand
CAAATACGCGAAGCCACGCGGGCTAAGCGTGCATAAAGCGGCTGCGGGCGTAATTGCCCGGCGGTCGCAGGGCTACAAGGAGTGCATTCCAAGGCTGAAATCGACACCGGTTTCGGTCAAGGGCGTGACCGTCCTCTTCCAGCTACCTGCAAGGAATCGCGCGGAAGGCGGCGGCACATCCTGGGATGAGCTCCACGTGGCTCTGGGTAAGTTCCGGCGCGCAATCGTTGCCGCACAGAAGAAAACGTCTGTAGCGCGAAAGGTCGGAACGTCCCGCGGCAAAATGCCGCGAGGGCCAAGCGGGGGCACCGTGACCCCTGCGGGAAACAAGTCTAGCCGCTCACCGGATCGCGGTGAGCAGATTTGTTCTTGGTGAAGTTAGCGGTTACCACACAAGGGAAAAGAATGCGCCGGAGTGGGGAATCTGTTGGCTCCGTGCCAATAGGGCAGGGCAGGGCCATGGACCAAACCGGCCACGGAAGCAGCGGCACGAAGACGCGAAACGTGGCAAAGGCGTTTTCCTTCAATACCAGTTATCGGCATTGACGATCGTAGTGGAAAAGCCGGCAGGCGGGCGGCCTACTACGCGCGCTTCAAGGCCACCGGCCAATGCGCATTGCATGCCCATTTGCCGTTTGTAGGACCTCCGGCAACGCTCCAGCAACCCGGGGTTTCGCAGACCACCACAAGCGTATCGATTGCCCTGCAGGCTGGACACCCGGATACTTCTTCCCCCGTGCGAAAGGGGTGGGGAGCCGTCAAAGACTCCACAGAGTCACCTTGCCATTCGCAGGGGCGGCTATTGCAGCGCAGTTTCATGGGGGTTTCTTTTCTCGGCTGCCGGCCGGTGCGGGACGTGAGTGCGCCTGGTTTGCATACAGAGGCGTTCTGGTTCTGATATCAGGACCGAGGCATTCTGATATCCCAACGTGGAGCGTTTTCCTTCAATACCAGTACTCGGCTTGGACGGAATCGACGAAAAAGCCGCACGCGGCCGGCGAACTTCCTCCTCGCGGGACTCGAATGCGCCCTCGGTACGTTGCAGGACTATCGGTTCAGTGAGGCGGTTTCGTACCCTTGAACAGCGCGCGCCCGAACTGGGTATAGCCGCGGCCTTCGGCACTGTCCCTGGCGTTGACGCGGAAGATGCCGGCCTTGTCGGAGTAGAACGCCATCGGCTTGCCGTGGCGTTCAATGTAGGCGCGCGTGGCCGTGAAATAGGCTGGCGTCGATTCGCTCGGCACGAACAGCAGCTGCATCAGCCGTCCGGTCGCGTCATCGACGTAGACTAGCAGCGTGCACGCCGGCGCCCGGCCTTCGAACCAGGCGTGGGCGCTGCCATCGATCTGGACCAGCTCGCCGAGGCACGCCCGGCGATTCCTCGGCTGGTGCACCTTGGGCGGGCGCAGCTTCCTGGGGATCCAGAAGCCGGCGTCGATCATGATTCGGCGCACGCAAGCCCTGGAAATCTCGATGCCGTGCCTCTCGTGCAGCTTCTCCCATGCCAGCGTCGGGCCGAAGTCGGCGTAGCTGTCGCGGATCGACCCGCGAATCCGCGACTCCAGCCCGGGCGGCAGCTGGCGATTGCTAGGGCGGCCCCGTTTGCGCGAGACCAGTCCGGTTGGGCCGCCCTCTTGGAGGCGCAAGATCAGCCGCCTGACGTGTCGGGCACTGATGCCAAGCCGCTCAGCGGCGCGCCAGATGGCCATCGGCTACCGTTTGGATCACCTTCATGCGGTCAACTTCACGCATGCTCATGGTCACCAATCCTTGTCCGTACATGAGGCCGCCTCCGGTGTCTAGGATGTTTTGACTTGTCGGGCGGGCGGCCAGCTAAATTCAGATGTCCGTCCGGGCGTGCTTTTTGTGGATAACTCGTAACACGGTGGCGCGGCATGGAAGTTATGCACATGATTGCCAACGGCTATGTCCCGATGGAAACACTCTGCTGCCCAACAGTTCTGCTTGGTGGCCGCATAAGCCAGCCACCACGGACTGCTTTGCCTGCTTACGCCTCCTTACTGCGATACAGCTACCGAAGCTGTTTCAATGTTGCTACGCGATTCGGCATTGAGTCGCAACTGCCGTAATACCTGATCCGATTGCGGAGTCTCGCTGCCGGCATGCCAACAAGCGCTAGCGCCGCCGCTGCCAGGTGCTGCCTGTAGCCGCCTGTAATCCGTAACAGCTCATATGGGACTGGACGCAATGTTTCGTGGCTGAATCAAGCCTTCCTTCCTTGCCAGGCGGGCTTTTCTACTGCCAATGGCACCCATTTTCCAGTGAGAAGCCGATTGGCCCGACCAGGCAACGTTTCGCGCTTGAAATGTTTCTCAGTTTGGCCCCGCTGCTTACCCCCGCATGAGTTCAACAATTCCTTGCCAGCCAATCCCATCAGGCGCTTGGTATGCAATTTGCTCGGAGGAACACATAGAGCAGAACAGCCAAAAAAATATAACGGGGAGGGGTTATGCAAGGCACGGGGGAAGCTATTGCCAGGGACAGGGCGGCTCCGGCGCTGCCTGGCTTTTCGCGGGTCAAGTTTTCCGGGGAGGGCTCCCGATGAATCGGGAAGACTCTCCAGTCCAGCCGGGGCCGGGGCAGCAAGCCGGAATCGCGCAGCAACCCGCGGACCTTGAGGCTTTGTCGGCTTCGGTTGACGATCCCTTGCTCGGCTGTCTCCTGATACTCGGCAAGATGTTCAACCGGCCAATGTCGGCCGATACCCTACGGGCGGGCTTGCCCCTGGTCGAGCATTGCCTGACGCCTGCCTTGTTCATCCGCGCGGCGGCCCGGGCGGGCCTGTCCGCCAAGCTTGTCAAGCGGCCCCTGAATGGCATCTCCGATCTGGTTATGCCCGCCGTCCTGTTGTTGAAGGACAAGCAGGTGTGTGTACTGGTACGCAGGCTAAGTGGTACCAGCGCGCTTCTGGTAACACCCGAGTCCGGTGCCGGTGAGCATGAAATCGAACTCCAGGAACTGGAGCGGTGCTACACGGGCTACGCGTTGTTTGTGCGGCCAGCTTACCGCTTTGAAGAGGATTCGACGCAGAGTGTCGTGCCCCGGCCGCGCCAGTGGTTCTGGGGCGTGGTCGTACAATCCTGGCCGGTTTTCGGGGAGGTCCTGATTGCCTCGCTGCTCATCAATCTGTTCGCTCTTGTCATGCCACTGTTCACGATGAACGTGTATGACCGGGTGGTGCCGAATCGCGCGATGGAGACCTTATGGGCGCTAACCATCGGTGTGATGCTGGTCGTGGGGTTCGATACGCTGATGCGCACCCTGCGCGGGTACTTTATCGACATTGCCGGCAAAAAGATCGATGTGATCCTGTCGACAAATATCTTTGAGAAGGTCCTCGGCATCCAGATGGCCGCGCGCCCCGCGTCAGTGGGCGGATTTGCCAATAACCTGCAGGAATTCGAGGCGGTACGCGAGTTTTGTACCTCGGCCACCATTACCGCGCTGATCGACGTCCCGTTCGTCGTGGTTTTTATCCTGGCGATATTCTGGGTGGGCGGCGCGTTAGGCTGGGCGCCAGTGATGGCGATTCCACTGGTCGTCGGAGCCGGGCTTGCCCTGCAAAGACCGCTTGCGCAGGCCATTGAGGCGAATCAACGCCACGCGAGCCTGCGGCAGGCGATGCTTGTCGAGACCCTGGTTGGCCTGGAGACCATCAAGACGATGGGAGCCGAAGGGCCGGTGCAGGGAAAGTGGGAGCAAGCGCTTGGTCAGATTTCCAGGCTGGGTCTCAAGACTCGCCTGCTGTCAGCCTGTATTGTCAACTTCTCCTCCTTCGCTCAGCAAGCGGCCTATCTTGCCGTGGTGGTGCTTGGTGTCTACCTTATTGCCGATGATAAGTTGACCACTGGTGGGTTGATCGCATGCACTACCCTGACCGGCCGGGCGCTGGCCCCGATGTCCCAGGTGGCGGCCCTGCTGACGCGCTATCACCAGTCGCGCGCAGCGCTTGCCTCGATCGATCGCTTGATGAAGCTGCCCGTGGAGCGCCCGGCCGACAAGTCTTTCGTGCATCGCCCCAGGCTGCGGGGCGATATCGTATTCAGGAACGTCCGCTTTGCTTATCCTGGCCGCACCAGCACAGTCCTCGACGATGTTTCATTCCATATCGCGCCCGGCGAGCGCGTTGGGGTCATCGGCCGCATCGGTTCGGGCAAGACCACCATCGAAAAGCTTATTCTAGGGCTCTACCCGCCCACCTTGGGTTCCATACTGATCGACGGCACCGAATTGCGCCAGCTTGATCCGGCCGCACTGCGGCGCGACATCGGCTACGTGCCGCAGGACGTCGTCCTGTTCAATGGAAGCGTGCGCGAGAACATCGTGCTGGGTGCTCCCTTCGCGGACGACGCTGCGGTGCTGCGCGCGGCGCAGGTCGCCGGTGTCACCGAATTCGTCAATGGTTCGCCGGACGGCTTCGACCTGCCAGTTGGTGAACGCGGTGAGGGCCTGTCTGGCGGGCAACGGCAGGCCATTGCCATCGCCCGCGCCGCGCTCCTCGCACCACCGCTTCTGCTCCTGGATGAGCCGAGTAGCGCGATGGACAATCGCTCGGAAGAGCTGCTCAAGACCCGGTTGATGGCCGAGCTTGGCGGCCGCACGCTGCTGCTCGTCACCCACCGCACATCCCTGCTCAGCCTGGTTGACCGTCTGATCGTGATGGATCACGGGCGTGTGGTCGCCGACGGGCCCCGGGACGCGGTGCTCGCGGCCCTTGCAGGAAGGAAGCTCCATGTCGCAGCCGCTTGAAACACCATGCCTTGACGAACTGCCCCTGGGCGGCAAGCGCTCCGATTGGCTAGGCAGGATTGCCACGGCGATCAAGCCGCGCGCGGACGACACCGCATACATGCAGGCGAGCAGCGCTGCACTGATGGAGGGGCCACGTTCCTTCACCCACTGGATTCTCTGGTCGACGTTCCTCTTCCTGATTCTGGCGCTGACCTGGGCGGGCCTGGCCAAGGTGGACGAAGTAACGGTGGGCGAGGGGAAAGTGATTCCCTCCAACCAGGTCCAAGTGGTGCAGAACCCGGATGGTGGCGTGGTTTCGGAAATCCTGGTGAGGGTGGGCGAGGTGGTGCAGAAAGATCAGCCGTTGATGCGCATCGATGACACCAGGTTCAGTGCCTCTTACAAGGAGGGCCAGGCCAAGGATGATGCCCTGATTGCGAGGATTGCGCGTTTGAAAGCCGAAGCCGGCGGCACACCCTTCCTCACGACACGGCGGGCGGAGGGGATACAAGGAGATAAGTTCTTCGCCGAAGAGCAAAACCTCTTTGAGTCCCGCCAGCGTGAATTGCAGGCAAGCCTGGCCGTGCTACGTCAACAGGCCGATCAACGCCGGCAGGAACTCGCCGAAAAGCGCTCACGCGAGGCGCAATTGCTGCAAAGCTACGCGCTGGTTTCGAAGGAACTGGCGATGACGCGCCCGCTTGCGCAAAAGGGCGTCGTGTCCGACGTGGAGTTGCTGCGGCTGGAGCGGGAAGCCAATGACCTGGCCGGTGAACTCAGTGCGACCAGGCTTTCTCTGCCCCGGCTGGATGCTGCCTACCGGGAAGCGCGCCAGAAGATCGACGAAATGAGCGCGCACTTTCGCGCTGACGCCATGAAAGACCTCAACCAGGCGGGGGCGGAGCAGGCCGCATTGAGCGCTGCCAACACAGCATTAGAAGACCGGGTCGTACACGCCGTGGTGCGGGCTCCGGTAGCCGGTGTCGTCAAACAGATCAAGCTGAATACAGTAGGGGGCGTGGCCCAGCCCGGCATGGAGCTCATGGAGATCGTGCCGCTGGAAGACACGCTGTTGATCGAAGCACGTGTGCGTCCCGCGGACGTTGCCTACCTGCACCTGGGGCAGGAGGCGATGGTCAAACTGTCAGCCTACGACTATTCCATCTTCGGCGGCTTTCCGGCGACGCTGGAGCATATCAGCGCCGATACGCTGATCCCGGAAAAGCCTGGTGAAAAGCCCGAGCCCTACTATCGGATCCTGGTGCGGACACAGCAGAACAAGCCAAGCGGGCGCAGCGATTCCGTGCCGATACTGCCTGGCATGGTGGCCACCGTCGACATCCGTACAGGGCAGAAGACCGTACTGCATTACTTGCTCAAGCCCATCATAAAGACCAAGGACGTGGCGCTGCGTGAGCGCTAACCGCGCCAGCAAATAAGCCGCTTGACGGGAAATGAGCATGGCCATCGTCGCAGCCAGTTCGGTGAAATGCCGAGTCGGGCTAGCAGCATCCTGCTTTCAACGCTAAACCTCAGAGACGATCACGGAGTCTGTCATGGCTACGAATAACAACGGTACTGCGACTTCGCTCTCCAATACGCCCCAGGCGACGGACGACGTATTTACCGCGGCAATGACAGGCCTCACGTGCAGCTCGCTCGGCACGATCTGGTTGAACGTCATGGCCAATGATCTCGGCGGAGCCGCGAAGACGCTGTACTCGATCGATTCCGGCAGCGAGGCGACGATTGCCGCCGAGCAAAACGCGCTGCTCAGTCAGGACACCGTGAGGGCGGAGACGGTGAACGGGGACCTGAGCTATCATGGCGCGCACATCTGGATCACGACGGATGGAAAGATAGGCTACGACGCGCGGAGCCTGGATCCGACATGGCTTTCCAACAGCTACCGTGACCTTGGCTATGCGACCGACAGCTTCACCTATGCCATCCGGCTCGGCAACGGCACCCTGAGCTGGGCCACCGCTTACGTAGAGATCGCTCCGCCCAAGCCAGTGGTGACACTTGCGCATGACACTGGCGCTTCCAGCACTGACAATGTCACCAACGATGGCTCGCTCTGCCTGACGGGAATCGCACACGGTGCGACGGTCCAATACAGCGTCGACGGCGGCGCAACATGGAACGGCAGCTTCGGCGCGGTGCAGGGCATGAACAACCTGCTGGTGCGCCAAATTGACACGCACGGTAACGTTTCGGGCGCAACCAATCTCACTTTCTCGCTCGACACGGGGGCGCCAACAGTAACGTGGCCGTCCGATGCCAGGACTGGAGTCGAGGGCTCCCCAGTCACGCTAGGTGCGCTCTCGGCGACGGCATTTGGGCCTGGCAATGGCGTGGCTTCGCTTGTGGTCAGTGCGATCCCGGCCGGTGCCACGCTAAGTGATGGCGCGGGCGGTCATAGTTTCACCGCCGATGCGAGCCATACCGCGGTCGATGTTCATGGCTGGACGCTGAGCTCGCTGACCATCACGCCGTCCGGCGATGCCAACTTCACGCTGAACGTCAGGGCGACTGATATGGCCGGCAATAGTTCCACGGCCACCGAGACGGTCACGGTCAACCCGCTGGCGCCGACACTGGCGCCAGCGGCCGAGAGCGGGGTCGAAGGGGCGGCGATCGCCCTGAACCTGGGGGCCGCGGTCAACGGCCTCGTGGGCGATGCCAACAGCCTCGCCACGCTGGTGGTGAGCGCGATCCCGGTTGGCGCCACGCTGAGCGATGGCGCGGGCGGTCATAGCTTCACTGCCGACGCGAGCCACACGGCGATCGATATCCACGGCTGGAGCTTGTCCAGCCTGACGATCACGCCGCCCAACGACGCCAACTTCACGCTGAGCGTGGCTGCGACTGCCCAGGATGGCGAGGGCAACCTCAGCACCACCACCACCGCCACCGAAGCGGTCACGGTCAATCCGCTGGCGCCAACGCTGGCGCCGGTGGCC
>NZ_QKWJ01000156.1 GCF_003353055.1 Cupriavidus lacunae | reverse complement strand
TTCGCCGACCACCTCGCGGCGGCCTGCGCACGGCTCGGGGCCGATGTGGTTCGCTATTCCTTCATCGTAGTGGACTTGCACCACCTACTCCTTGCCGGTCTCCCGGCGCACTCAGAACTTGTGGCGAATGCCGACGGCGGCTCCGAACATATTGCTCTGGCCATTGCCCAGCGCGTAGCTGTTGCCCAGCGACAGGCTGTTGGCGTAGACCGTTGCCAGCGATTCCATCATCAGGCCGGCGTTCTTGGCGTAGGCGGTCGTCAGGTAGACGTCGGTGCGCTTGGAGAACGCATAGTTCGCCACGAAGGCGATCTGCCAGGGATTGGCGACGTTGGTATTGCCGAACAGGCTCTTGACGTCGTCATAGTTGTATTCCAGCGTCAGGCCAATGGCTGACGTGACCTGGTAGTTGGCGCCGATCCAGTAGAAATCATCACGCTGGATCACGACATCCGCCGCGTTCTTGTTCTGGCCCCAGCGGTAGCCGCCCATGATCTTGGCCGGCCCGATGCTGTAGCTGGCGCCCACCACGGCCTTCTTGGCGGTGCCATTGCTGGTGCCGATGGTCGGGTTCCACTGATCGTAGCCAGCGGTCACGCCAAACGGGCCGCCCTGGTACGCAACCGCGGCGCCATAGGCGGTATCGCGCCGGAACTGGCCGGGGACCTCGCCGTTGCCACCGATCGGCGTGGCGATGCCCACGGTGGCCGGCAAGGCCAGGCCCGTGCCAAACGACCAGTGCGCCAGCGCCGTGACCGGGCCGAACTTGCCGGTGTACTTGACCGTGTTGTCCTCACGGAAGTTCGGGCCAGACTGCAGCACCACCGGTTCGTATTGCGTGGCATAGGCCGTGGGCGAGAAATTGGCCAGTGCCTCGAACATCGACGTGTACTGGCGGCCCAGGCTGACCATGCCGATGCCGGGCTTCTGCACGCCCACGTATGCCTGGCGCCCGAACAGCCGGCCGCTTTGCTGCGAGGTGCCGCTGTCGACGTTGAAGCCGCTTTCCAGCACGAACAGCGCCTGCAGTCCGCCACCGAGGTCCTCGCTGCCGCGAAGGCCCCAGCGCGAGCCGGAGACGCCGCCGGAGTTCATGCGGTAGACGTCGTTGGCCGGGCCTCGGTTGAACTGGTTGGCGGCAGTCGGGACCGCGCCGACGTGATTGGCATACTCCACATTGATGTCCGCCACGCCGTACAGCGTAACGTTCGACTGGGCGAAGGCGCCCCCCGAACAGGCGAGCAGCGCGGCCGCGGCCATGCTCCTGAGCTTCATTGGTATTTCTCCTCTTTTCCTTTGGTTGCGATGCGGATAAATCCGTCTCTGTGAGTACTACGGGTACTGCAATCTCTGTGGCGGCGTTGCGCTACGCGAAGGCTATTGCGGCTCAGTTGGCGCGCAGCAGCTTTTCCAGCAACTCGGTCGCGCGCGGCCACGGGCCATATCCGGCCGCCGGGTTCAGGTGGCCGACTTCGCCGAGGTCGACCAGGCGGCTGCCCCAGTCGCTGGCCATCTGCGCGGCGCGCTCATAGCTGGCCAGCGGATCGTTGCGGCTGGCGGCGAGGAGGCTGGGGAAGGGCAGTTGTGCCCGGGGCACGGGCAGCCAGCCGTTCCCGGCCAGCGTGGCGTGGTCCGGATAGCCGGCCGGCATCGGCGTTTCAAGATCAGCAGGCGTGGCCAGCAGCGCGCCGCGGATCTTGCGGTGGTGCTGCGCGGCCCAATGCACGGTGATCATCACGCCGGCGCTATGCGCCACCAGCACCACCGGGCCGTCGATATCGGCCAGGGCAGCGTCCAGCGCGGTCACGCGGGCATCACGGCTGAGCTTGTCGTGCTCCAGCGGCGCCACCGAACGGGCGTTCGGCAGCTCGGCCTGGAGCAGGGTCTGCCAGTGTTCCGCCACGTGATCGCGCAGGCCGGGAACCATCAGGAAGGTGGTATCAGCGGGAAGGTTCATCAGTCGTCCAGGTAATCAGTCAGAAGATCAGGCCTTGTTGGCCTTGTTCGGGTCTGCCTCACGCTGGTTTTCCAGGCGAAGCAGGTCGGCCATGTAGGTGCGGCGCCCCACCAGGAAGCACAGCGCGGCAAGCACGCCTGCCAGCGGGATCAGTTGAAGGGCGCCGAGCAGGCCAATGCGGTCGGCGATCAGGCCAGTGACAAAGGGTCCGGGCGCCAGGCCCAACAGGTTGTTTGCCAGCGTGAGCGTGGCAAAGGCGGTGGCATGGATGGCCGGATGGGTCAGGTTTGCAACCGCGGCACTGGCCGGGCCTGCCGTGCCACCGACAAACAGCATGCCGGCACCGATCAGCACCAGTTGCGCGGTACCGGCGGGCAGGTGGAACGCAGTGAGCAGCAGCGCGCAGCAGGTCACGCTGTAGGCCACGGCCATCAGCCACTTGCGTCCGGGGGCGTGGCGAGCCGCCCAGTCCGTCAGCGCGCCGCACAGGACCATCCCTACGCCACCCGCCAGCACGAATGCCGCGGCGGTCACGCCGGCACGGTCCGTCGCCATGCCGTAGTAGCGCGCCAGGAAGCTCGGCATCCAGGTGAGCAGGGCGCCCATGACCAGCAACTGCAGCGCACTGCCCACATACGCGCAGAGGATCGAACGCGCCGAAAAGAGGGCAGACAGCAGCGGGCGCAGTGAGACGCTCTCGCGCCGAGCGGCACTGTCCGGTTCCTCGCCCAGCGCACGGCGTTGCGCCTGCAGGCGCGGCTCGGTAATGAAGAGACGGTAGAACCCGACCAGCACAAGCCCGAAGATCGCCATGCCGGCAAAGGCCCAACGCCAGCCAAAGTGAGCGGACAGGGCACCCCCCGCCGCCATCCCCAGCACGGAGCCAAACGCTCCGCCAGCGATGAACGCCGAACTCAGGCTGGCACGCAGATGGCGCGGAAACACCGAAAGCACCACGGCAATGCCGACGCTGCCATAGGCCGCCTCACCAATCCCCACGCACAGCCGCGCCATGAACATCTGCCCGAAATTGTTGGCCAGCGCGCAGCCCAGCGTGGCCAGGCTCCACAGCGCCGCCATCAGGATCAGGCTCCTGACCCGGCCCCAGCGGTCGGCCAGGATGGACAGCGGAAACGTCAGCAGGCCAACCATCAAGGCCACGATCCCGCCCAGCGCACCGAGCTCGGTGTCGCTCAGCGACCATTCCACCTTCAGCAGCGGAAAGACGGCGTTGAGCACCTGCCGGGACATGTAGTCCGACAGCAGCAAGCCAAAGCTCAGCGCAAAGACGAGCCAGGCGTAAGAACGCGACGAACTCGCACCGGCCGCGCCGGCTGAGATGGGGGAATGCGTGGTGGTTTGCCCGAGCATGAAAAGCCTTTTCCTTGATGCGCTTGACTGCGTCATGGCTACGCATGCAGGGGGCAAAACCCTCCTTTCAAACGCTGGCCACAGTCCTGTCGCGACCGGCGAAGTATCTAGGATTGGCTATCAGCAGTTTGACTAGCGGGGACAACTTGTTTGCATTTTGGGACAGTCGGGGAAAACGAGGAGTGGGTTGGGCGGGGGGTGGCGAGGCGCTAGTAGAGCGGTCGTCACAAAGCTGACGTCGTACCGGCGGATCGCAATGCACACGTGGTTTTTGCGCCTCCTGAGGGCACCGCGCGGTCGCCGGATCCCAGCTCGGGTGGCGCTCACTGTTTGAACATTCCATACTAGGGGTGTCGCCCTCCGTCGGAATGAGCATTCGTGGGGTCGCATCGTCTTGCGATATAGGACGCAATCACCTTACATGGCCCCCTAAGACTACGAAAAGGTCAAGTCTGGCTTGCGCTAGGGCCGAGCAGCCTGCCAATCACCGAATGTAGAGGAGGAGGCGAAGCTGGAGATGAAAGCGCCAGGCTTGCTCCTCGCCCTGTCAATCGCCGTGGGGACTGCGCCGCACGCCGGTGCAGTTGGATGCGAATATGACATGCAGTGCAAAGGCGAGCGCATTTGCCAGATGGGCCAGTGCGTCTCTCCTGTGTCGACAGGCCCGAACGCAGACCGACCTATCCAACCATCTTCCGCGACAAAAATCGTCCCGACACCCGAGCCACCTGCAAGGGTTCGTCCGGCGACGGGGAATGTCCCAGCAACCGGGCAGCCAGCGAAGACTGCTCCAGCGAGGAAGATTGGCCCGGCATCTGAACAACCCGACCAGCCCTCGGTGGCCAAAAGCGGCCCGACGCCTCAGCAACCCGCCGTGGCTTCTCCCGCTATGACGAATACTCCAGCACTTTCGACTGAGTTTCGCTCTTGCTGCACTAAAATCGGCAAACTGCCCCTCGACCGAGAGCTGAACTCGGAGGGCGTTGCCGCTACCCCGAGTGATTCCTGTCATGGGATAACCATTGATGGAACAGCTCTCCCAGGTACTCCGTGCAATTGAAGTACTCACGTTGCGGTCAAGTGAACTACCTCAGTAAAGCGGCGCACAGGAGACACGCCCAACGTGACGTCAAGCTAGTTAAGGCAGAAGCATCCGTTGGCCGGCCTGCTCCGCGCATCGCCACCGATGGCCTGGCCGATGATCATGGTCCCGTCGCGCCCGCCGCGTCCGCCGCGTCCGCCGCGTCCGCCGCGTCCGTCAAGATTCTGGATGGGCTCGCGCGGTAGGCCAAAGCGAAATATCCTGCTTGGTCCAGCCCCCGCTAGTGCCTCGTAGATTTCTTTCTCGGTCAGCATCTGCCGGAACTTTGTCGGCTTGCCGTTTGCGTCAACGCCTGCCGCGTAGATCTTGAGGCCGGGCGGCTGCTTCGAGTAAATCTAACAAGTGGTGCCGCATGATCGTTCTCCACTGGGTCGGCGGATCTGCGCCAGTTCAGCATAGCGCACGCAGAGTCCGATAGGATTGGTCATTCATCCGGCGGTCCGTGGGGGAGATTTTTCTTATCTCGTCATCCGAAAAAATTCAGTTCTGTTGCGTCCGAGGTTGACGTTAGAGTTCGGAACAAGACGCACATCGGGGCCTGGCTGCCGCGCTTCCGCCGGCAGTCATTGACTGCCTCAAGGGCATGACGTGCAGCCGGACGATGCTCGCCAGTCGGAAGAGGGAGGTTGGTCATGGAGACTCGAGGCGCTGGTGGCACCCATTGCGCTCACTACCATGGCTACGGAAAGCTCTTCGGCGGCTTTGCCGTGATCGCCTGGCTGCTCCGGTATGGGAATACCGGCATCAAGAGTTTCATGGTCAGCCACGACGGGCGTGTCTTCGAGCGGGATCTCGGCCCGAGCAGCGCTGCCAGGGCGGCGGCGATCAAGTCATTCGACTCGGGGCCGATCTAGGTGACGCCATGACACGCGACTTGCCTGCCGTCGTCGACGCTGTCGACTGCATATTCCGACGACTGGCCTAACTGCGGAGGTGAGTCATGTCTATTTTGTTGCTTGGAAACCTCGACGCCAAAGCCACGGATGAGGAAATCCGCGCCTTCCTGGTGAAATACGGATTTCCGGAATACCACAGCATCGAGCATATGGAAGGCGACGGCACCCGACCCGCTGTCAGGCTGACCTTCGACACGCTCGACGACTTAAGCCTGGAAAAGCTGAAAGGCCGTATCCACGACATGTTCTGGAGAGGCCACAAGCTAAGTGCGCTTGTGATGAGAGAGCGCTTCAGTTGAGGTGCGACTGGAAGCGTTGGCTGGTGACCTACTGCAAGGCTAGCAAACGGAGGATGGCATGAAAGGCAAGACACTACTGACCGCGGCGGCAATGCTGGTGGCAACCACGGCAACGTGGGCGCAACCCGAAACCCGCGTGGATGTCACGCAGTCGCCTGAAGGGGCGACTGCGACCGGCACCGCGAAGCTCACCGCCACGATCGCCAAGATCGATGCGCCGACGCGGACAGTCTGGCTGAAATCCGGCGACGGCAAGACCAAGGATCTCGTCGTGGGGCCGGAGGCCAGAAACTTCGAGCAGCTCAAGGTCGGCGACACAGTCACGATCGAGTACAGGGAAGCGCTGACCATGAGCCTCAAGAAGGGCAGTGGACCGCTTGCCATGCATGAGCGCGAGATCTCGGAGCGCGCTGCGCCGGGTGCAAAGCCGGGCGGCACGGTCGGCCGGGAAGTGACCGTCACGGCAGACGTCGTTGCCTTCGACACCAGCGCCAGGACCGTCACCCTGAAGGGCCCAAAGGGACGCACCGTGGTCCTTCTGGTAGGGGATCCGGCACGCCTCAACGGCATCAAGAAGGGCGACCGGGTCGAAGCGGTCTATACCGAGGCCGTTGCAGTGTCCGTACAGCCGGCTGCGGGCAGGTAGCGCCCCAGAACCAGCCAGGCCCGCCAGCCATGCTGGCAGCCCTTGCTTGCGTCCGCGGCCAGGGCGCGGTCAATGCGGTGCAGCCGCGGTGACCCGTCGCTTGCCTCGCCCGCCGTGTTTCAGAACTTCTAGCGGAGAACGGCATGGATTTAGCAAGGCAACTGGTTCACGCACGCGAAGTCGGCCTCAAGACCGGCATGGTGCTGCAAAAGCGCCTGGAAAATGCGCGGGAGACATATAGCGGCCGCGTGCAGCAAGCCGTCGGGAATCCAGACGCCAGCCCGACCGAACCGATGGCCGAGATGGACCCGATGAGCGGCTATGCCTATGCCATCGACAGCATGCAGCTGTGCCATCCTGTTCTGGGACACGCTAAGGCAACGGGGCAACAATTTTGTCGAAAACACCATGCAGGGCCTCAAGCCGGTCCTGTATTTTGGCTACGAGACCGTCTTGGATGAGGGTCAGTTGGAACGGCCCGTCAACTATGCGCTGTTGAAGATCACGCCGCCCGATGGCGTGACGATCGATGACCGCCGCCGCCCCTATGTCATCATCGATCCGCGCGCCGCTCACGGCCCCGGCAGCGGCTTCAAGGACGACTCGCAGGTGGGCGTGGCCTTGCGGGCCGGCCACCCGGTCTATTCGTCATCTTCTTTCGCGATCCCGAGCCGGGACAGACCCTGCTGGACGTATGCGAGGCCGAGCAACAGTTCATCAAGCGGGTGCGCCCACCAATAAAGGTTCCGGCCTGCAAGGAAGTCAGTTCCAGCAGTTGTGCAAAGATCGGGTACAGCACCCTTCAAGGGATGCTGCGGCATGGCTGCCGACAACGCTAGCGCCGCAGAAGCGCCGCAGATGGCCACCGCTCCTCCCGTTAACAAGCCGAATAACACCTGGAAGCCCATCAGCCGTGCCAGCAGAATGCCCCAGACGATAGTCAGCGCCACCGATAGCAC
This sequence comes from Cupriavidus lacunae, assembly GCF_003353055.1. Taxonomy (GTDB): domain Bacteria; phylum Pseudomonadota; class Gammaproteobacteria; order Burkholderiales; family Burkholderiaceae; genus Cupriavidus; species Cupriavidus lacunae. Next base: position 604 of record NZ_QKWJ01000156.1, on the reverse strand, counting down.
TACCATGGCCAGGGACTGCCATCCGAGCGCCGCCACTTGCGAGCCGGAGATACGCAGTCCGAGTAAGGCCACCCCCAGCCGTAGCACCTCCTTGGCGCTGAAATCGATACCTGCTGCGCTTGAGGTTTCGTCGGACAGGAAGAGCTTCTGCCCGTGATCGCGCTGGCTGCGTGGCTGTCACAACGGCATCAGCGTGCGCAAGGCGAGGGCGGCATGGGTCCGCGCCCGCCGCTGCTTCCTTGGTTCGCCGTTGCGTTTGCGGTGCTTGTGACGATCAACAGCACCGGCTGGCTGCCTGCGCCGGTCGTGCATGCGGGTCAGGGGGCGTCTCAGTGGTGCTTGGTCATGGCCATGGCCGCGATCGGAATGAAAACCCACATGAAAGATATCCTGACCGTGGGCTGGAAGCCCGTGGCTTTGATGGTGCTGGAGACTCTTTTCCTGGCGGTGTTGTTCTATGGGATGTTGGTCTGGATGCGTTCCTAGATCCTATGTATGAGGACGGGTCGGCAAATTCGCAGAGTGGTCCTAAAGTGAACTGTTCAAGCAACTTACTTTGGAGGGCCACATCATGCAACCGACCCGCATCGATCATTTTATGCCG
>NZ_QKWJ01000155.1 GCF_003353055.1 Cupriavidus lacunae | reverse complement strand
GAAGATGTGCATTCCTTCATGTAGCATCTCCGAGCCAAAGAATCAAGCGAAATCCAGTATCTACGCGGCATTCCGGCTCGGTGCCGCCGCGGAATAACACCGAGCTTGCGAAAGTAGGGCTAGCTGGTACCTCTCGTGCCGGTGGTCTTCGCCATGATGCCGCCATGGAGGCATAGCAATGCGCATCTCGAAGGTTGACCTGAATCTGTTTGTTGTATTTGAAGCGATTTACCGTCTCCGCAACCTGACGCGGGCGGCGGAGGCGCTGTGCATCACGCAACCCGCCGTTAGTAATGCGCTGGCGCGCATGCGCAAGACCTTCAACGACCCACTGTTTGTCAGCAACCCGGCCGGCATGGTACCGACACCGATATCGGAAAACATCATCGGTCGCGTGCGCGAGGCGCTGCAACTGCTTGATGCCAGTACACACGAAGGGCATGTGTTTGATCCCGAGGCATCGGAGCGCGTATTTCGTGTGAGCATGAGCGACCTGACGGAAGCGCTCGTGTTACCCGCGCTGGGCGAACGCCTCCAGCAATGGGCGCCAAGAATGAGTATCCGCAGCTACTACACCGACCGCAACGAGGTCCCCACTGCGCTTGCCAACAGCACAATCGCACTCGCGATCGACGCGCCGCACATCATAGCTCCGCAGTTGCGCCAGGCAGCGATAGGGCTGGACCGCTACGCCTGCATGGTCCGCCCTGATCATCCGTTCACGGGCAATGTGCTATCGATGGACGATTACCTGAAGATGGGGCACATCCACGTCTCCAGCCGCCGCAAGGGCAGTGGGTATGTGGATGCAGAACTGGCGCGGCTGGGACAGCGCAGGGACATTCAAATCCGGGTACAGCACTATATGGCTGCGCCGCTCATTGCCATGCGCACCGATCTGGCATTGACCGCGCCGCTGCGACTGTTGCGGCGCTATTCGGGAAGAATCTTGGAGCTACCATTCAACATTCCCGAACTGGAGTGGCATTGCTACTGGCACTGCAGTGCTGACCAGGACCCGGGCAACCAATGGCTGCGTGAGCAATTCATTAGTCTGATGCGCGACGTAGCAGACTGATTCCCGTGAAGCGTCAAGCCGCGCTAATGGATTCACCGGCGAAGCGCGGCACAAATACCTCAAGCCGCTTCCCACGTATTTGGCGCTTTGCGGGTCTCGGGTGCTGCAACGCGCGCCTCCTGAGGGAATCCTATTTGCATTGTCTAACCCGTGGTTTGCAATAGCGCTTGCGGCGAAGCGCCGGAGGTGTGTAGCGTCAGATCGTCATGCCGCCATCCACGACTATGCACTCGCCGTTGGTGTAGCTCGAAGCACCGGACACCAAGTAAAGCACCGTGCCGGCCATCTCGCGCGGTTCTGCGTGGCGGCGCAGCGGTATTTCGTCGATCCAGCGACCGTAGGTCGCCTTGTCTTCGAACAACGCGCCCGCGAACTTGGTTTTGGTCAGACCCGGCAGCAGCGCATTCACGCGAATGCCGTATGGCCCGCATTCCTTGGCAAAAGCGCGGGTCATGTGCGCCACGGCGGCCTTGGTGATCGAGTAAATGCCCTGCTTGTCGCCGGGCTGCAGCGCATTGACCGATGCGGTGTTGACGATCACGCCACCGCCTTGCGTACGCATCAGCTTGCCGGCTTCAACCGACATGAAAAAGTAGCCGCGGATGTTTACGTCCACGGTCTTGTTGTAGGCCTCTAGGCTCGTGTCCAGGATGTGCCCGAAATACGGGTTGGCCGCGGCGTTGTTGACTAGGATGTCGAGTCGACCATGCGTGTTGCGGATGAACGCGAAGGCCGCCTCGATGTCTTCCATGCGGCCGACGTGGCACCCCAATGCCTCGGCCTTGCCGCCGGCTTCACGGATGGCGTTCACGACCGCTTGGCAATCGTCGACCTTGCGGCTCGATACGATTACGTGAGCGCCTTGCTCGGCGAGCAGTTTGGCGATTTCCTCGCCGATGCCGCGGCTTGCGCCGGTCACCATGGCAATTTTGCCGGTCAGGTCGAACAGGGTGGTGGTCATGTCTCGCTCCGTAATGATGTGTCAATCTTTGAACATCGGCGACGACCTGCGTGGGCGGTCTTTCCCGTCGCGGTCTCGCGGGTGGTCATTGATTAGGCGCACGGCCTCTTCGGCCAAGGGCCCGGCCATGTCGCCGGCCTTGCCGGCCTGTGTATTTGATGCGTTGCCGTTGAGCGCGCGCTTCTTGACGCCCTGCGCGATGGCCGCCAGGCGGAAGAAGCTGAACGCGAGGTAGAAGTGCCAGTTCTCGATGGGCGGAAGGCCGCGCAGGTCGCAGTAACGCGCCACCATCTCGGTTTCCTCGGGAATTCCAAGTTCCTTACGGTTCTGTCCCGCCAAGCCAGGGATATGTGAGTTCGAGGGCAACCGCAGGCACATACAGAAATACGCCAAGTCCGCGAGCGGATTGCCGAGCGTCGACAGTTCCCAGTCCAGCACAGCTTTGACCCGGCACTCGTGCGGGTCGAACATCATATTGTCGAGCCGGAAGTCGCCGTGCACCAGTGCTGGCGCGTCCGTGTCGGCGGGGCAGGCGGAGGGCAGCCACGCGATGAGCGTTTCCATCGCGTCGATGCGGTGCGTTTCCGCGAGGCGGTATTGCTTGGTCCAGACGCCGATCTGGCGCTGGAAGTAATTGCCAGGCTTGCCGTAGTCGGCGAGCCCAACCGCCGCCACATCAACGTCATGCAGCGTGGCCATCGTGCGCAGCATAGCGTCGTAGTAGGCGGCGCGGTCGCCTCGGCGCACTTCGCCCAATGTCGGGTTCCAGAAAATGCGGCCCTCCTCAAAGCGCATTACGTAGAACATGCTGCCAATGACGTCGCGGTCCTCGCACAAGTGATACGGCTTGGCAACCGGCACCGCAGTTCCCGACAGGGCGGAAAGGATACGGAATTCGCGGTCCACCGCATGGGCTGATTTCAGCAGTTCGCCTGGTGGCTGCCGCCTCAGCACGTAGCGTGCCTTAGGTGTCTGCAGCAGAAAGGTCGGGTTCGACTGGCCGCCGGAGAATTTCTCGGCTACGACTGGCCGTGCAAAGCCGGGCAAACGGGCTTCCAGATACTGCGCCAGCTTGGCGAGATCGAGGTGCTGCGAGTCTAGCGTCATGATCGGGGCCGTTCAGAGATTAGCCATAAGATTTGGGTCTGCGCTCGGTGGCGTCTGGATGCGGTCTACTGCACGAATTGATGACGCGCGCTCATTATTTGCCGCTGCGCTAGACCGCGTGTTGCGGATCGATAGCCGACGGCCCGGCGCGTTACCCCGGAAAGTCGTCGCTCAGTAGGACAAACGCCCCGTGGAAGTCGTATTCGTTCCGGCCTTGCTGCTCGTTGTCTGCGCCTGTATGAGACATGCTGCACAGGACGAATCGGCTGCCTGATCAGGTATGGGTCCGCAGATTACGCGGGTTAATGCTATGCGGCGAAGAATGCTCCCTAATCAAGTGCCCCTTTTGCTCGCGGCGCAGGCCGGTTAGGGTTCTTCGGAGCGAAGGGTGGATCCACGCCGACGAGATTAGTGCGCCGTCATCATGCACCTAGCAACTCAAGAAAACGAAGAATAACGGCCAATCCGATGTTTTTGAAATTGTTTGTCTGAATGCTTGTGCATTCATGCTGGGAATGACGAGTGTTGGATTGGCGGCACTCATCGTGGATGGCCCCACTCATCTCAATGAACGCGAAGGCGTCGTCTATGTGTTTAACTTGGACACGTGGAAGGCTTCGCGATACGGCTGGAGCGGCGCAAGCTGCGGCAGGGCAACTCGCGCCGTGCGATAAGCGGACCTATGGCTATACATGAAAATGCTCGATCGACTGGCCCGCGTTCACGGCGCGCTGCAGCCAGTCTGGCAGTTTTCCGTGATCGTTCCACGCGTGGCCATAAGCGTCGCGGAAGCAAATCGCATGGGTTGCGGTATTGGCGAGGGGTGCTCCTTCAGAAAAACAGCCTGCGTTCTGCAGGTCGGCCAGATGCAGGCCATGTCTGGCCATCTGCGTCTTGATCCATACGATCGTCTCGGCGCGCTCGCGCAACAGTTGGGTGTCGGAATCCTGGAGAAGGGCAGGAGGCATGCGGGCAAAGGAGCTGGATCGAAGCAGCAGGGGATAGAGGACGTACCTTTGGACGGCGCCTGCCGGACAGGTTAGGGCATCGATGCCAGACTTACGAACGATTCTAATGGGTGCGCCACGCTCCAACTCTACGCCTGGCCTTCGGTATTACCCGCAAACGCCGCCCAGGTATTGTGAGAACAACAGTTGTCACAATACCTGTCGTTTAACACGTAAGTGCCCGGCACGAGGTTGGGGCTGGGAGAGCGCGCCGTCACACTGCGGACCCATGTCATTGGCGGTGATGCCGAGGCCGACGCATCCGGATCCAATCAAGACCAGGCCGGCAGTGGCGGGTGACAACCCTGACCACGCCAGGGAGGTGACGGATCGGTGCCTTCGCATGTGTGCGCAGTGGAGGTTCCCCCGCTTTGGGCAAACGCAGCAGTTGGGTTGATTGTGGAAGGGCTGACTGCCCATCCCCCGCTATGAGTGCGATGCATGATGGCCTGTAGGTCGACGCATGACCTGAATTTCCCGCCCAGTACGGGATTCGCAGGAACTTGCTACATTGCTGGCTGCCGGCGAAAACAACCCCACGCTGCCGGCCCCGCTCACCGCAAACAGACAGACCGAGGAGACATCGAATGCCCACTGCGCTTCAACTTCGTTCCAAAATCAAGAGCAACGGTGAACTCGAGCTGTTACTAGACAGCATCGACACGCCTCAGCCTGGTCCGGATGACGTGCTTATCCGCGTTGAAGCTTCTCCCCTCAACCCGTCAGATCTCGCCCTGCTGTTCGGTGCGGCCGACATGAGCACGGCCAAGGCGAGCGGCACGGCCGAGCGCCCCATAGTCACCGCGCGCGTTCCGGAAGGCGCGATGCGCAGCATGGCAGGCCGCCTGGATGCGTCCATGCCGGTTGGCAACGAGGGCGCGGGCGTGGTCGTCGATGCAGGCTCGTCCCCTGCGGCGCAGGCCTTGATCGGCAAGACCGTGGCTGCCATCGGCGGCGCGATGTACTCGCAGTACCGCTGCATTCCCGCGGACCAGTGCCTGGTCCTGCCCGAAGGCGCCACGCCGGCCGACGGCGCGTCGTCATTCGTCAACCCGCTCACCGCACTGGGCATGGTCGAGACCATGCGGCTCGAAGGACATAGCGCTCTGGTGCACACCGCCGCGGCCTCCAACCTGGGCCAGATGCTCAATCAGATCTGTCTCAAGGATGGCATCAAGCTGGTGAACATCGTGCGCAAGCAAGAGCAGGTGGACCTGCTCAAGGCACAAGGCGCGGTTCACGTCTGCAACGCCGCATCGCCCACGTTCATGCAGGATCTCACCGAGGCACTCGTCGCTACTCGCGCAACGATCGCGTTCGACGCCACGGGTGGCGGCAAGCTCGGCGGGCAGATCCTCACCTGCATGGAAGCGGCCCTGAACAAGACGGCCCGCGAATACAGCCGCTATGGCTCGACCACCCACAAGCAGGTCTATCTCTACGGCGGCCTGGACACAAGCCCGACCGAGTTCAAGCGCAACTTCGGCATGGCGTGGGGGATGGGCGGCTGGCTGCTGTTCCCGTTCCTGCAGAAGATCGGGCGCGAGCGGGCCAACGCGCTGAAGCAACGCGTTGTGGCAGAGCTGAAGACCACCTTTGCCAGCCACTACTCGAAAGAGATCTCGCTGGCCGAGGTGCTGGATCTGGACGAGATCGCCGTCTACAGCAAGCGTGCGACGGGGGAGAAGTATCTGGTCAACCCAAACAAGGGCCTGACCGGATAAATTACCCCGGGGGCGCCTTGCGCGCCCACCGTGTCAATAGTCAGCCGCTGCGCTACCGCCAGCGGCAGCGGCGCTGCCGGCCGGTAATGGGTGAACGCCGCCCAGTTCTGCGGCGTCCGTCACCCAGGTTGCCCTTGCAGGCATTGCGCCCCAGTGTTGCGCAGAGGCAAGTCCTGCGCAACGCTGGGTGCCGCGAGCATCAACGGCCTTCCCCCGCGTGGCGTTGCCATGGATGGTCACTTGCGTCGGTGGCATTGCCAGAACGGCGTTGCTTGCGGCCTCGGCATGGTCGATCCGCGCGAAGATCGTCATCACGTGTCCCCTTGGCAGCCACGGACGGCTGCTGCCCGAGATGCGGCGGCCGTTGCTTCGCGACCCCTCTCGGTCATTTAGCAGTGCCTAGCTGAACGACCGAACCGCAGCCCATTTCGGCCAACGGTGGGCGCCGGGCAGCGCCAAGGGCTTGTCTTGCCAAACTCAAGCGCACAGATGCTGGGGTCCGTGACTTGATTGATGCCGGCAAGGGATCGCATCAAGGCACAGCGGGGAGGGGTGAAACACACTGCAGCGGAAAACCGTTACCGGCGCCGGATGTAAGCAGCATCAGCGGCACGACACGCAACGCGCCGATTATGGGGGAGACGCGCGGCGTTATCACGTGCATCTGGGTTGGCCGGTGCCTACGACCGCCATGATGCGCCGCGCGGCCGTGCGCCTCGCGGAATATCTGTCCCAGCATGTGCCGGACTTCGGCGAGGAGGCGGCGCGCGAGTTTCTGGAAGTCGCGTGGACGCCGAGATCGAGCCCCGCCACGGCAGCACCCTCAAGCCCCGACCGGCCGTTGGCACGCGAAGTGCAGCCCACTGGCCCGGTTGTGCGACCGAGCCCTCCCATGGCGACCGCAGCGGCGAGCGTCCCAGCGATCGCCGTGACCCATCGCCGCCGGCGGTCTTACATCCGGCCTGCCGAAGATGGCGACGCCACCAGCGCAGCGGACGGGCAGCCATAGCGGCGCACTAAGCGAACCGGCGAACTCGACCGACGCGCGCCTTGGCGCGGCCGCATCGCCGGGGCGAGGCGGTTCGGATGCATTGGGCAGTTTCGGAGCGGCGCTCTGGGATACGGCTTTCCCCAGATGGCTGGCCCCTTGACGGTTCAGCCAAGACCGGGACTCGCCAAGGATCGGGCATGGACGCCACGCCGTTCAATCCGAAGCGCTCGCTCCTGTAAAAAAGCGCCCGCGCTCACCAAAAGCGGCGGCGCGGGCGGTAGCAGGATGGGCTACGCAGTGTAGAGCGGGATCCGTCCTCCTGAACGCCGAAGGAGACCGCCTTTTGCGGCCCAGATCGGCGCGACGGCACGGCGAGCGCGTGCCTCAGCGTCCTCCCTGCGAGCGGTACCAACGATCTAGCCGCTGCTGGGCCAACGGGGAGGGAAGCCGGTCGTGACCGGCGCCGCGCTCGGCATCGAGCGCGCGCAGGGCCGATCGGAGCAGTGCTTCCGCGGGACCGGGCTGACGTACGCCCACCCGCGCGATCACCACCGCATAAGTCCGGGCCCAGTCGCGCAAGGCGGGCCAGTCCGCCTCCGGGGAGGACCCGGCCAGTTGCAGGGTCGCGGGCGGCTGGCGGCCGATGGTGGCCGCCACCAGCCACGCACCGATACCCACGCCCATCGACTCCTCCGTCAGCGCAGCCGCGATCGGCAGGTGGCGCGATTCGTCGACGAGCAGGTAGAGGGAGCCGGAAGCAGGATTCAGGCGATCCCACCGGCACCGATCCAGGGACCAGACGGGCAGGGTAGGCGCGGGTGCGGCAAAGGCGGTCATGGCGGGGACAGTGGAATGGACATCACACATGGAAGGCGATCCCGGCGCGCTCGTCAAGGGCCCCCGGTCCGGTCACCACCAAGCGTCCGGCGCCACGTCGAACGGGCCCCGTGGCCGGCCCGGGTCTCCGGCTGGCGTCGGCATTTCTGGGTAAACGGACCCCAAGATAATGCGTCATATCTTGGGGCACAAAAATCCCGACGCGCGCGGAGCCCGCGGGTCGGCGTACCGGACCGGCCCATACGAGCGGCCGTGGGCCGGAATTACGACGGTGATCTATAAGTAGCATTGAGCCGCAGCGGCCCGAGTCCCGATCGCTCAGCAGGCGCTGCCCAAATTTTCGCTCGCCGGGATGCCCGTTCGCGCGCGGGGCGCTCTAGATCCTATGTAACAGGTGGAGGTCGTCAACGAACTGATACGTAAAATCAGGGCGTGTCGAGTCCCCTGTTCAAAGGAGAGCATCATGCACACGGATCAGATGTTCACGACGGGTGGT
>NZ_QKWJ01000154.1 GCF_003353055.1 Cupriavidus lacunae | reverse complement strand
CTACGGTTTACAACCGAAATCTATTGCCGCCCGCCAGAAGGCGTCGCCTGCATCCTGGCCCGATGCATCCGGTCAGGGGCGACGCAGCGCCTGAGGGATTGCCCCGGGTTATTGAGCAGTTACGTGATTTCGCTGTAACTATTTAGTTTGGCTAAATATTTCCCAAATTTGTTCGGCTCGGATCAAGGAATTTAAAACGTGTTGACGAAAGCACAGAATCTGGAACTGACTCAGGTGGGGCGCGGCACACCGATGGGCGAAGTACTACGGCGCCACTGGCATCCTGTCGCCGGCGTCGACGAGCTCGAGCGCGAAGCGATCAAGCCGATACGTCTGCTCGGCGAGGATCTGGTGCTGTTCAAGGACTTGACTGGCCGCTACGGCCTGATCGAACGACACTGCGCCCATCGCGGTGCCGATCTCGCCTACGGCTTTGTCGAGAAGGACGGTTTGCGCTGCAACTATCACGGCTGGCACTACGGCCGCGACGGCCGATGCCTGGCCCAACCCTATCAGGACAGGGTTGCCCCGCGAGGCGCGCTGCGCGAACGGATTCTCATGGATGCCTATGCTGTGCGCGCGCATGCTGGTCTCCTGTGGGCCTATCTCGGCCCGCAGCCCGCACCGCAACTACCGGACTGGGCGCCGTTCCACTGGCCAAACGGCTTCGTGCAAATCGCCTTCGCACAGGTGCCCTGTAACTGGGTACAGGCCCAGGAAAATTCGATCGACCCGCTCCATTTCGAATGGATGCATGCCAATTGGGGCCGCCGTCTGCGCGGCGAGCACGACCACGCGCCGGAGCATGTGAAGATGGCGTTCGATGAGTTCGAGCATGGCTTCGTTTACCGGCGTATTACCGAGGATATCGATGAATCTCATCCGCTCTGGACCATCGGCCGTGTCTGTCTCTGGCCGAACGGCTTCTATCTCGGTGAGCATTTCGAATGGCGCGTGCCGGTCGACGACGAGAATACGCTCAACGTAACGTGGTCGTATCTCCGCGTTCCGCACGAGTCCGAACCCTACGTGCAACAAAGTATTCCGAGCTGGCACGCCCCGGTGGCGGATCGTCGTACGGGCTGCTGGATCAATACGCACGTGATCAATCAGGACATCATCGCCTGGTGGGGGCAGGGACGCGTTGCTGATCGGACCCGGGAAAACCTTGCGGTCAGCGATGCCGGCATCGCGATGATCCGTCGTCAGTACTTCCGCGATATGGAGGCGGTTGCACAGGGGCTCGATCCCAAAGGTGTATTGCGCGAGCCCGCGAGTGCAGGGGGGATTCCGCTACCGTGTGGCGACGCGCACGAATTTTTTGCGAAGGGCTTGCCGCGCGTTGCTTACGAAGCTCATCCGAGATAGGGCAGGTTGTTGAGGCATTTCCCGTTTCATGCGGGACAACGGAGGAGGTGCGCCGCGCCTGCGAGGCTGCTACCGGCGTTGCCATGACGGATGATGTCGGACCTGCCGTCAAGGTTTAATTTGGTTCTAAATTTATACGACTTTATTGTATGGTTCTTCCACTCAATTTTTCACTTCGGTCAGCCGGATCCAGTCAAACTTACCTACGAGGCGAGGTAGCCACGCGCTGCAGCTCAAAGCCTGCCGACTTCAGCAGGCTTGGCGTGTTTCAAAGGCTTTGCAATGCGACCTGCACATGTTTCTGGAATTGCTGAGGGTTTCCCAGCGCATTGGCGTGGAGCAGCGCCAGCTTGACCAGGAATAACTCCGTTTTGTCCGCGCCAGCCTGATCGATGGCACTCGCCAGGACATCGTAGACCGACTCCAGGCCGGCAATGGTGAGGGCTTTGGGATGGGTAGTCATGGGGACTCTCCTGAAGGGATTTACTGAGGCAAGGCCGTGTGCAGAGCAGCTTGCAGCCGGGTCGCATCCAGCGTCAGCCAGCGGGCACATACGTGCTGGTCGGGGCGCAGCAGGTAGGCAGCGCCGCTGGCCTGTACGCCATAGCGCTGCCGGAAATGGCCATTTGCGTCTTCAAGGGTCAGGTCGGCACCGGTCACCGATTGCGCGGCGCCAACGGCAATGACCCGCAGTGGTACGCCGCGGGAACGGGCCGCTCCCACGACTGCCTGAAGCGGATCAGGCAGGGCCGGAGCATCGGTGAAGTACAGCAGATCGAAGCCACCGCCTAGATGATCCAGCAGGAAATCGTCGGCCGCCAGGCGAATGTTTTGGGGCGGGGCGCCATGCGCAGGGCCCTTCGCGAATAGCGCGTTGTCGTCCCCCGGGCTGTTGAGCGCCGAATCGGTATATTCGTGCGGTCGCGAAGTGCGCCAGTGATACAGCGGTCGCACAAATGGCTCGCTGAGCGACAGCGACAGCACGGCGTCACGCAGCAAGCGGAAACCTTCACTGGGGGGCGTCATGAAGCGTGTGCTCTTGCCAGCCTCTTCGATGATTTCGCGAGCAGCGCCGACACGCTCAGTGCTGTAGTTGGCCAGCAGTTCATGGCCGGCCAGCCCCTTGATGACGAAGGCAAGGTGCCAGCCCAGCGACTGCGCGTCCTGGAAGGCAGTATTTGCGCCGCGTACGCCGAAGATTGGCAGCAGGTGGGCGGCATCGCCGGTGAAGATGACGCGGGCGTGTACATAATCCGGCAGTGTCAAGGTGCGTGCCGAGTAGACGGAACACCAATCCACCTCCCAAGGGGTGTCGCGTATCCGATCATCGCTAGTTGAGCATCGATGCGGGCCTTGAGCGAATCGGGTCTGAGTGCCTCCTCGGGTGTTTCCCCGACAGGCAGTTGATAGTCTAGTCGCCAGATCCCGTGCGGCTCGCGGTGCATCAGAATCGTGTTGCCGGGATTCCAGTCGGGGTCGAAGAACGCCAGCCGCTCCGTCGGCAGGGGAAGATCAATCTTGATGTCGGCAATCACGAAGAGACCCTCATAAGAGGCGCCTTCCATCTTCAGGTCCATCGCGGCGCGAATGCCAGAGCGACCGCCGTCGGCCGCGACGAGCCAATCCGTCTCCAGCGTGTAGGGGCCTTCGGGGGTGTCGATCTCAACGCGGGCAAAATCAGCCTGCTGCTCGACTGAGACGACCTTGTTGCCCCAGCGGAAGTCGATCAACGGGTTGGCGGCGCAGGCGTTGAACAAGTATTCCTCCATGTATTGCTGTTGGATATTCAGCATGGGGAAGAAGCGGTCGTCCGGGTCGTGCGGGGCCTCCATCCGGAAGACATGTTGTCCTCGGTAATACGAGTTGCCAAAGCGCCAGGGTAGGCCGTTCTCTGTCATGTATCCGGCTACGCCGACCTGCTGCAGGATTTCCATGGAACGGCGCGTGAACACGATCGCCCGGCTGCCTTGAGATACCTGCAACTCCGAGGTGATAACAACGCTGGGCACACCGTGGCGGGCCAGTTCGAGCGCAGTGACCATGCCCGCCGGACCGGAGCCGGCGATGACGACTTTCTTGCGTTCCTGGGCTGGATGGGACGAGGGTAGCCAGGGGTTGAAAACACGGTAGTCATAGTAGATCGACGGGCGAACTTCGGTTTCGGGCTGATGCATTTAGCGTGGCTCCTGTCAGGAAGAGGGACGTCGGGTGTGCCGGATCAAGACCGACGATCTCGACTTGCGAACGGGACAGTGATGCTTGCCGTCAGGCAGCAACCTTCGACGCCCCGGGAATCGGAAGAATCAGAAAGACCGCGCAGCCCACCACCAGTAGCGCTGCCGCGTAGAGCAGGCCAGTGGTGAAGCTGTGTGTCATATCCTTGAGCCACCCCACTACCAGCGGGTTGAGGGCAGATCCAATGTTGCCGGTCGCATTGATGACGGCAATGCCCAAGGCGCGCGCCCCGAAACTCAAGGCATGGTCGGGTGTCGTCCAGAAGATCGACATCGCGGTGTAGGCGCCGGTGGATGCCAGGCACACGCCCAGCAGTTGCATCGCCGGCTGTGATGACCCGGCCGTCAGCAGCCAGCCCATGGCCGCGCACAGCATTGGCAGCACGGTGTGCCAGCGGCGCTCCTGGGTGCGATCCGAGCGCCGACCCCACCAGATCATCCCGATGATCGTGCACACTTGCGGGATGGCGGCCAGCAGGCCGATGGCGGTGTTGCTGGCCTCACCGGCAAAGCTCTTGACGATCAGAGGCGTCCATACGGCCACCATTGCCAGGCTGTTGACCAGACAGAAGTAGGCCAGCGAAAACTTAAGAACGGTGCCCGAAGTCGATCAGGCCAAGCACGGAAGCCGGCAGCCCTTCGAGCAGGAACAGCCACTGCCAGCCTTTGAACCCATATAGCCCGTCCAGGCCCAAGACCACGCCCGAGATCGCCGAGCCGAAGGCGGCAGTGACCGGCATTGCGATCATGAACAGAGCGTTGGCCCGTGCCCGGTAGGCGGCCGGGAAACAGAACGTCAGGTACAGGAGCATGCCAGGCAGAAAGCCGGCCTCGGTGACACCCACCAGCATACGCAGCCAATACAGAGTCGTCGCGTCGGTAGCGAACATGGTTGCCGTGGAGGCCAGCCCCCAGGCGATCATGATGGCGGCAATCCAGCGCCGCGCGCCAATACGCGCCAGAACAACGTTGCTCGGCACGCCGCAGGCGATGTAGGCAAGGTAGAACAACGTGGTGGCCAGGCCGAACTGGGTACCGGAGAGCCCCAGGTCTTTCATCATGGTGAGCGCCGCGAAACCGATATTGATGCGGTCGAGAAACGAGACCACGAACAGCAAGAATAGGAACCACAGCAGATGACGCGACACCTTGGCGACGATCTGGCGGCTTTGGGCGTCACGGTGGCGCGAGTGAGCAGTGAATGCATCACTTGCAGGGTGGGTAAGTTCGTTGGGTGATCTCATGGGGGCTTCTCCTGCGGCGCCATACGCCAGCAGACGTATTGGATAACGAACGCGCCTTGTCGCGTTACCGTCTGTGCCCAAGGGTCCTCGTGTCCTGGATCTTCCAGGCGGCGACCGTTATTGTTGGTTGCGCACGCAACTAGTATGTGTCAGATGAACGCCCGCCCCTATCGGGGTTTATACTAGTTGCGTGCGCAACCATATAAATGCGATCGTGCGTTTACATTGAGGCGTCGTTATCAGCACTTCCTGCGCGACATTGGTGATGCCCGCTAGGTCCCGCCCTGTTGCCGAATAGCCTTTACCCTGAACGAGTTGCTGCTTGTGACATCCAGATCGATTCCCGTTGCCCTTGATCGCACCTTGACGCACCGCCTTCACACGCTGTCAAAGCTCACAGACCGCGTCACCCAGTTGGCTTACGAGGCTGAGGTGGGTATCCCAATGCACGAGGGCCGCTGCCTGGCCGCGATCGGTTCGTTCAGTCCGATGTCGGTCAACGACCTGGCGCGCAATGCAAACTTGAACAAGGGCCAGGCAAGCCGCGCGGCGCAGTCACTGGTCGATCAGGGGCTGGTGCGCAAGGCGGGTAGTGCCATCGATGGGCGCGGTGTCGTCTTGACACTGACAGCCAAGGGGGAGCAGATCTGGCGACGGGCGATGACGTTGATCGAGCGCCGTAATGTCGAAATTCTCTCTTGCCTCGATGCCGTCGAGCAGGAGCAGTTCGATCGCCTGCTCGATCGCCTGGTTTTGCACGCGCGCGAGAAAAGCAATGAGGCGGGGTGATTGAACAGAAGCAGGACGTGGAACGAGCGTGGTGGAACGCTGCCTCAGCGCCGCCGCTACATCCTGCCAAAATCATTAGTGTGCCTTGCACTCAAGCGAACCGAACCGGCCGAAATACTTGAACGAATCTTCTCAAAAATTCCGGCCGGTCATGATGGGATCGCTCAGGCGACTGGGTCGCCAGGTGTAAGCGGAGGTGTTCGGTTAGTTCAAACCTGCCCAGCGTGGATATACGCGGTCTTCACCGTANCACGGCCAGCGCTTCATCGTAGTCCTTGACGCGGATCACGGAGGCCACGGGACCGAACACTTCCTCGCGGTTGATGCGCATGTCCGCCGTCGTGCCCGTCACTAGTGCCGGCGCCAGGAAGAAGCCCGGCGTGGCGCGTTCCAGGCGTTCGCCACCGATGACGGTACCGCCTTCTTCGCGCGCGATGGCGATGTAGCGCACATCCTGTTCGAGCTGGCGCGCATCGACCACGGGGCCGATCTGCGTATCCGCCGACAGCGCGTCGCCGATGCGCAGCCCGGCCAGCCGGTTGCGCATGGCCTCGACAAAGCGGTCATGGATGCCGTCGGTGACGATCAGGCGGCTCGATGCCGTGCAGCGCTGACCGGTCGAATAGAACGCGCCGTTGATGCAGGCTTCCACCGCGACGTCGAGGTCGGCATCGTCTAGCACGACCATCGGGTTCTTGCCGCCCATCTCAAGCTGGAATTTCTTGTCCGACGCCACACAGCGCGCGGCGATCACGCTGCCGGTGGCGACGGAGCCGGTAAAGCTGATGGCATCCACGTCGGGCGACGCGACCATGGCTTCGCCGACCACCGCGCCGCGTCCCATCACCAGGTTGAGCACGCCCTGAGGGAGGCCGGATTCGACCAGGATATTGACGAGTTCCCACGCGCTGCCGGGGACCAGTTCGGCGGGCTTGAACACCACACAGTTGCCGTACGCCAGCGCGGGCGCGATCTTCCACGCAGGAATCGCGATGGGAAAGTTCCATGGCGTGATGAGGCCGATCACGCCAAGCGGCTCGCGCGTGACCTCGACGGTCAGTCTGGGGCGCACGGACGGCAGGATCTCGCCGCCCAGGCGCAGCGCCTCGCCGGCAAAGAACTTGAAGATCTGGCCGGCGCGCGTGACTTCGCCGATGGCCTCGGGCGCCACGGCGGCAGCGGTGGTGCCAGACAGATCGAGCTCGGCCAGCGCGAGGTCGACGTAGCGCTCGCAGATGGCGTCCGCACGATGCCACGACTCACCCACCGTTCTGGCTACAGCAGAAAATGGCATCTGCTGCGCAAGCCCCACCACCATGGCTTCAAACAGCAACGTGAAGCCGGAGAGCTTGCCGGCCCAGTCCGGCTCGACCAATGCCACGCGGCCGTCGGGAAGCTTCACGCGGGGCGTGCGGACTTCCAGATAGCAGTCGTGCTGGAAGAAGTTCAGGGGCCGATAGCGTTTGGTCACCGTGTCGTGAACTGGGTGAGCACCAGCGACCTCTGGGTGGGGAAAGCGGCTGCCAGCGACAAAGCCAATCTGGATCGTCAACGTCTTGGCTTCCGCATTGAAATCGACTTCCCGCACGAACCACGATCGCTTACGCCAAGGGCTGCTTCAAACAGTTTGCTGTGCATCGCTTGTGTTCTTCTTTACCTGGAATCCGCACGAGTCGCGATCGTGGCTTCTGGAGGACTGAGCCACTTCATGGTGGACGAGGATCTGGACAGGGAGGTCCTAGCAGCAATGGTCGATGGGGGCGCCAAGAGGCTCCGGGAGCTGCCGCAAAGCGCGCTGCAGTCAGGCTCGTCGGAGATCTTGAACTGGGTTTTGGCAGCTGGAGCGCTAGACGGTGTGACGGTGCGTAGCTTGCATACTATCCCCTGAGGCGCACGCCGGCAGGCACAGGAGTTGGCGCAGGATTCGTGAGCTGGAGCTGAGCAACTGCCAGGCCGTGCCACCGACCTCGATGGGCCTCTTGGATGTGGTTTCGGTGAACTCGTCGATGTTGACGCGGGTGCCCGGGCGGGCTGACTTGCTGCTGACCGAGGCGACGATCTCCGCGTAGTGGACCTCGGCCATGCGCGACACGGCCGCGACGATGGGAATCTTGGCCTGGCGGCCGCAGGTGACCATGTTCACGTTCGGCGCGTCCAGATGCGCGTCGAGGTTGACGACTGGGCACGCAGTATGGGCCGATCGCCGCGGGCGTCAGGTCGACCAGGCGCAAGCCCGGCTTGAGCTTGCGCAGCAGCGCATCGTTCTTTACGTCTGCGCTGGCGGAGGTGGCGTCGAAGACGAAGTCGATGTCATCGAACACCGGCAGGCGTATCAGCCCTTCGGCGCCCTCGTACGTGGTTGCAACGCCTAGGCGGGCGGCGCGCGCCAGTCCGTCGGACGCCGGGTCGACCGGGTCATTGCGCAGGTCCACGTTTAGCCTGCCGCCAATGGAGCGGGGTCGCATCGCCGCCGGAGAGGGGCTACGCGTGCCCCGCTGGCGTTTAGCGCCTGTCAGCTCGCCGGGCCAGGTGCCGGCTGGCAAGAAAGTAATGCAGCCCCGACCAGGCGAAGATCACGCTCATTGCCAGCATAGCGTAGCGCAGGCCCTTTGCCGATGCCTGCGCACAGGCCACCGCGGCCGGGCCGTGCCAGACCGCGGCGCCGTGGGCACCGCTTGGCGCCGCATGGCACATTGCCTGAAAATCTCCAGCGGCAAATAGGTGCGACGCGATCACGTCGCTCAGCAGGCCGATCGCGGGCGGCCCGAAGCCTTGTCCGACCAGGTTCATGACAAGAAAGACGATTGCCGTGGCCGTTGCGCGCATGCGCGGCGAAACGAGCGCGTGGACCACCGCAAAGGTCGGGCCGTTCCAGACGTTCAGCAGCACGGTGCACACC
>NZ_QKWJ01000153.1 GCF_003353055.1 Cupriavidus lacunae | reverse complement strand
AGCGCTTCTTCGTTGCATCGTCTAACGGCTTCTTCGACACGGCGCGTATCTCCAATCAACCCGTTAGAGATGAAACGCGCCAGCCCTGAATCCGTTGTCATGTTTTTTGTAAATCTCAATAATTGTGACGAAGCTTGACGCGCCGCAATGCAATGGATTTGCGATCGACGATTGACCGGCTCGCCGCCGAGAATGTTCGCGTTCACTGTCCTGCGCTCGGCGGCGTCGATCTGATGCGTGCCGTCGGGAAAATGACGATGGGCGTGTTGATCGCGGTCGACGAGTCGAACGTGACCCGCGCGGAAGGAAAGACACTGGGTCGCCATCAGCACAGACTGACATACAGCGGGCCGAGGCTCTACAACGCCTCGCGGCGCGTGAATCAGTCTCGCAGTTTGTGTGCGACTATGGGACGACGCCCCAGACGATCGTGCCGATCCGTGAAAAAGTGGCACCCTGTCTGATGACGCGTCCTACCATCAAAGACCGATGCGAGAACGCTCGCCTGTCGACTAACAGCAAAACTCTCAGGTATCGCCTTACCCTGCGATACTATCCAGCGCGGCGGCACGAATGAGCCGTGTCTCCTGTGCCGTGATCAGATGGCTCGATGCCTTGAGATAGGCCGGGAAATCCGGATGCGTATCGCGTGCAAGGCACCGTCGTTCGTAGTCCGCCAGATCGTCATACCCCCACAGGTGGGTGAACTGGTTCTGCGGCCCGACCAGACTGGTCCAAAAGCCGAGCGGATGTCCAAGCGTCTCGAGCAGGATTGGCATGGCGAGCCTGTCAAATACCTCAAGAAACTCGGGCATTTTGCGCAGCGCGATAGTGTAGACCCGGAAATCCACGAGGGGCTTTGCCAGAAACATTGGGTGGATGCTCATGCGTGCACCTTCTCGTTGCAGGCCATGGCTTTGGTGGCGATGGCGTTACCGGTGACATAGCCGAAAGTCATATTGGGCCCATGGGTGATACCGGCGCCTGGATAGTTGCCGCCCATCACGCTGCGCCGGTCATTGCCGACCGCGTAAAGGCCCTCAATCTGGCTGCCGTCGGCCCGCAGCACCTCGCCGGTGACGCTAGTCCTGAGGCCGTCGAAAGTGCCCAAATCGCCCATCACCACCTTCACCGCATAGAAGGGGCCGGTCGCGATCGGCGCAACGCAATGATTGGGCTGGTTATCCGGATCACCGAGATAACGATTGAACGATGTGCGGCCGCGCTGGAACGCCGGGTCTTCTCCGCGCTCGGCATCGCGGTTGTAAGCATGGACCGTCCTCTCAAGCACATCAGGAACAATCCCGCAGTTGCGCGCCAGTTCGCCGATCGTCTCGCCCTTGATGAGGTAGCCCTTGCGTAGTAACGGCCCCACCGGCATCGGCGCGGGCTTGGCATAGCCCAGTCCATACTTGCCGAGTGCCACCTTGTCGCAGATCAGCCACATCGCCGTCTCGCGCTCACCTTTGCAAGCGCGGATCAGCGCCGCGCCAACATCGTGGTAGGAGTTCGATTCATTGGTGAAGCGCTTACCGCTGCGCAGCACGCCGATCACGCCGGGCTTATAGCGGTCGAGCAGATGCGGAAATACGCCTGTGCGGCCCTTGCCGAAGGCTACCTTTGAAACTGGCATCCAGGCCGACGCATCAGGGAAGCCGAGCTCGACCGCGCCACCCACCTTCTCCGCCATGCTTAATCCATCGCCCGTATTGCCGACTGGTGTCGGCGAGAGATGCTCACCGCCGCGCTTTACATGCGGATAGACCTGCGCGATGCGCTTGAGATCGTGCGGGAAGCCGCCGCAAGCCAGCACGACGCCGTGCCGGGCAGTGATCCGAAGGTCACCGTCGGATGCGGTCGCACGCACACCGACCACCTTGCCGTCCTCGCTGCGCAGTTCCTTCACGGGCGTCGAAGTGAGGATCGGAATGTTGATCGCCAGCGCCGACTTTGCGAGCCTCGCGGCAAGCGCGTTGCCGCTCGTGACGTTGATCCCCCGTCGGTAGAGCGCCAGCTCCTTGATGTGGGTTGCCAGACGCCGTGCCACATAGAGGAACGAAACAATGGACTTCGTCGCGCGGAAGAAATGCTTGAGGTCTGCGTTCGACGAATTGAACATCATTCCCATGAAGGTGATCGTCTCGAGCGGCGGCTTGAGACGGCGCATGTCCTTGCCCAGCCCGCGAATGTCATAGGGCGCGGCGAGGACCGAGCGGCCGATATCGACGCCGCCGGGCGCATCCGGATGATAGTCCGGATAAAGCGTGGGCACGAACTTCATCTCGGTCTCGCGCTCGAAAAACTCGACCATTTTCGGTCCGTTCTCGATAAAGCACTGGACTGCGGCGGCATCGTAGTTGTTGCCCGTCTCGCTCATCATGTATTCGCGCACGCGCTCGACGGTGTCAGCCGGATTCTGCTGTCGGCCATATTTGCTCAGCGGAATCCACAAGACCCCGCCCGACAGCGCGGTGGTACCACCGAACACGGGTTCCTTTTCGAGCACGACGACATCGAGGCCGCGCTTGCGTGCAGTGATCGCGGTGGCGAGGCCAGCAGCACCCGATCCGACCACGACCAGATCGCAAATGATCTCTTTAGCCATATCCAATCTCCTTGTCGTTATGGTGTGATGGATCTCAGGCGGCCGGGGTCGCGTTGAAACCGGGGCGCGGGACCATGTCCATCAGCATGCAATCAAGTCCACCGTCGACGAGCACCTCCGCGCCGTTGACGTAGGCAGCCAGGTCAGAGGCGAGGAACAAGGCCGGGCCGGCGAGATCCTCGGGCTCGCCGATGCGGCGGCTCGCGGTGGCGGCGGCGCGGCGGGCCTCGAAGCCCGGCTCCTCGTAGAACTTGGCGGAGAGCGCGGTGCGGATCATGCCGGGCAGCACGCAGTTGCTGCGCACCCCGCGTGGGCCCCATTCCGCCGCCAGCTGCCGCGAGAGCAGCAGCACACCCGCCTTGCTCGGGCTATAGGAACCGCTATTGGTCTGCGGATTAAGCGCCGCAATCGAGGCAACATGGACAATACTGCCCTTGCCCGCCGCCAGCATGTCCCGACCGAATGCCCGCGCGCACAGAAGATAGCCAGTGAGATTAACGGCGATGGCCTGGTTCCAGTCTTCGATCGCGACCGTCTCCAGAGGTCCGGCGCGCAGCAGCCCGGCATTGTTGACGAGCACGCTGGCCGGCCCGAGCGCTGCGCGAACCTCGCCGGCCGCTGCGGCAACCGAGGCTTCGTCCGACACGTCGCAGCCGATCGCCTGTGCCACCGCACCGGCTTTCCGAAGCTCGGCGGCGACAGCCTCGGCGCCGGCACGATTCCGATCCACAAGCGCCACATGTGCTCCGACATCAGCAAAGGCGCGCGCGATGCCGGCACCAATGCCACTGCCCGCACCTGTGACCACGCAGACCTTTCGATCCAGGTTCAGCCGGTATGGCGTCGAGGCGTTTTGCTTCCTGAGATTTTCCATGCGATTTGTCTCCTGAAATCTGTATCGCCATTGAACGCTTCGAGCGCCTGTGGAACAATGGACAGAGACCACGTGTAACAGGACATATCGTGCATCATGGCCCATGATCAACAGCGCCGCCGGACCGTTCTGCATTTCGGGCTCTATGGTGCGGAAGCTGAGCAAACCTGGGTCGACATGGTGCATTACGAACCCATTCCCCTGCGTGCCGGCCGCTTCGACTTTGACATCGAGCCGCACGTCCACGATGCGCTGATCCAGGTGCTCTACGTCACCAGCGGGGGCGGCGAGGCCTTCATCGACGGCCACGCCTGGACAGTCGAAGCGCCATGCCTGATCGTCGTGCCAGCGCGTTCGGTCCACGGCTTTCAATTCCGGAGCGACATCGACGGTCACGTCATCACCGCCGCACAGTCGGCACTGGAATCGCTGGCAATGACGGCCGCGCCCGAACTGCTGGAATTCATGCGCACGCCGACCGTGCTGTCGATCGATCCCGAAGTCGAGCGCGGCACGCCCCTGGAGACCCTGTTTCAGTCGATTGGCCACGAGGCGGAGAGCCACGAGCGCTGGCAGTTCACCGCAGGCGCCGCACTGACAATCGCCCTGTTCGTCAAGATCGGGCGCCTCAGCGAGCACGCCCGGCTTTCAGCCAGTTCCGAGCGGCGGACAATGGCCGCGCGGATCGAGCGGTTCCGCGCCCTGCTCGATCGCCATTGCCGTGAGCGGCGGCCGGTCGCCAGCTACGCCGACGAGATGGGCGTGACCACCGGCCAGCTCTCCCGCATCTGCCGTGCCACCTTCGGGGTCTCCGCAATCGAGGCGATCAATGCACGCTCGATCCATGAGGCCAAGCGGCTGCTCGGCTATTCGACGCATAGCGTGAAGCAGATCGCCAGTGAACTGGGCTTCCAGGACGAGGCGTATTTCAGTCGCTTCTTCCGCAAGCAGACCGGACTGCGTCCAACTGAATACCGTTCGGCGGCCCACGACCGATCCTTGCCGCCTGAAAAGGTGCGGGCGAGCTGACGCGAGCTCGCCCTTCCGGGTCCAGTCCTACAACCTGTCCATCTTGACGAACAGGTGTTCCGGTCCCGAGTTTGTCAGATTGTTGCCCCGCACATACTGGATCGGCCTTTCGGGGTCGAGGGCAATATCGCCAAGCTTGCGCGCGAGAGTCTTCGTCGCGATCATCGTCTCCAGCTTGGCGAGCGGCATGCCAAGGCATTTGTGCATGCCATTGCCGAAACCGAGGTGGCCACTGGAATCGCGGTCGATGTCGAACGTCTCGCCGTCGGCAAACTTGCGGCTGTCGCGGTTGGCGGACGACAGCAACAAACGCACTACTGCGCCCTTGGGCAGATCAACGCCCGCGACCGTGGTCGCCTCGGTGGTGATGCGGCTCACGCGCTGGACGGTACCACGATAGCGCGCCACCTCCTCGACGAAACGCTCAGCGTCGGCGGGGTTTTTGCGGATACGTCCCAGCAGGTTCGGCTGTTCGGTGAACATGCGGAACGCGTTGGCCATCAGGATCGTCGTCGTGTCGTGCCCGGCGATGAAGACGAACGCACACAGCTCCTTCGCTTCCTTTTCCGAAAGCAGGCCGTCCTTCCACATGCGCGCGATATGCCCGCCGATTGACTGGCTGTCGGTGCGAGCGAGCCGCTCCATCGCCTCCTTCAAGTAGGCGAAGAATGCCTTCGCGCTCTGCTCGTCGGTGCCGGTCCCCGGCGCATTGCGCGCGAGTCGCCCGAAATAGCTAAAGGTCTCGTCCGACCAGAATTTCATCTTCTCCTCATCCTCGTTCGGCACGTCGATCATCGCGGAGATGGTCGAGATGCTGAGCGGGATGGCGAAATCGTCGACGACGTCACCGCCGCCTTTGGCGATCATCGCGTCGAGCAGGCTCTCCGCCCTTTGCTCGATCTGTTCGATAAAAGGATCGAGCGCCAACGGCAGGAAGGACGGCTGGACGACCTTGCGTAACCGCGTATGGTCGGGCGCGTCAAACAGCGTCAGGAACGTAAGCGGTGGCGGGCTGACGACCTCGGAGGAAAACAGCTTCGGGTTGCGGATCGCCTGGTAGACATCGTCATAGCGGGAGAGAAACCACACGTCCGAAGTCGCCGACTGGCAACGCAGCACCGGCGCATGTTCGCGCATCCACCGGTAGTGCTCGTAAGGGTCACCCTGCGAGCCGTCATCGACCACCTTGAATGGCTCAAGCCCCTGAGGCCACTCCAGTTCGTGCGAATAGGGCGGAAGCGTGCTGGCCGTGAATGGGCAGACCGATGGCGCGCTCTGCGGCGCAGCAAGGGGGCGAGAGACGGGTGCTGCGACCACGGGTGCCATCTTGCCCGTCGCCTTACGCTCCAGCGCCCGGCTCATCGTGGCCTTGGAGTGACGCGCATGCTGGGCAATCAGGTCACGCGCCGCATTCAGGTCGCCCAGCTCGAAGGCGGCGACAATGTCCCGGTGATGCTGAACGACATCGCCCACAATCTCGATCTGGTCGGTCAGCGCACGGGCGATGTAGTCCTGCACGGCGAGCTGCCGGTAAAGCGCAATCAGCTGGGCGTTCCCGGAAGCTTCGATCGGGAACAGGTGGAACGCGTGGTTTGCCTCGATGTAGCGCGGAATGTCGATAAAGCGTTGCCCGGACACGAACGGCGCGGTCGCCTCGGCGAGCCGGCGGAAAGTGATCAACTGCTCGCTCGACAGCCGGCCCATGGTTAGCTGCGCGGCCCCCAGTTCGAGAGCCATGCGCAAATCGAAGGCCTCGTCGACATCGACCGGTGCAATATGCTCCTCGCCGGTCTGGACCACCAGGCCGGTGCCGGAGAACTTCTCATAGTAGAAATTACGCGGCGTCAGCCCTTCAGACGAGAGAAAACTGCGCACCGCATCGACCATCGGCGGCGGGCCGCAAAGGTAGACATCGGCATCGCCACCGTTGAGCTGCGAAGCGACGATATGGGGGGTGACATAGCCCTTATTGGGATAGGCACTCTCGGGGCTGGCGACTGTGCAGGCATAGGTGAAATTCGGCAAGCGCTGCGCATAGGCTTCGAGCCGGTCGATGCCAACCAGGTCCTCATCGGTGTTCACACCCAGGATCATGTGGATCGGATGCGGGCTGCCGCCGTCCTCGACGACCTTGTCAAGCATAGAGAGGAACGGCGCGAGGCCCGTGCCACCCGCCAGAAACAGCACCGGCCGCTCGATGGGGCGCAGGTAGAAGCTTCCCATCGGGCCGCGAAACTCAATGGGGTCGCCTACTTTGGCGGTTTCGCAGAGCCAGGTCGACATCGCGCCTTGCGGCACATTGCGCACAAGGAAAGACAAGTGACGCTCCCCGGGTCCGGAGCTGAACGAGTAGGACCGTGTCTGGTCCGTGCCAGGCACCTGGATATTCACATACTGCCCCGGAAGGAAGCTGAGAGCTTCGCGGTTCTCGAGCTCGACCGAGAAGGCAATGGTGGTGGCGGATGCGCGTTGACATGTGGCGATCCTTCCCCTGTGGGAGGACGGGCCGGTACCCGAAACATCGGAGCTCGTAGCGAGCTGAATCACGCAGGCGGAACGTGGGCTCATCTGGCATGTGAGAACCTTGCGCGCGCTCGCCTCCTCCGCAGTAAGCGCATCCTCCACGCAATCGCCCAGAACGTACTCGCCGGACTCGCAGTCCGCCTTGCAGGTACCGCACACACCATCACGGCAATCGAGTGGGATATTGATCTTGGCGCGAATGGCAGCGTCGGTGATGCGCTCGCCCTCCTCGCACTCGATGAAGCGGGTCACTCCGTCCTCAAAACGGAGTGTTATCTGATGGGCCATAGCGGTGTCTCCTCTAGAGCCGCCAGAACATACCGCTCCACTGCCGGTCTGTTCGAGCGGGGTGGCACGCGAAATAGCCTTGCTTCTTGCAAAGCCCTTCGCGTGCCCATTTGGTTTGAGGATGAAAATTTAGAGCCTGAACCGCATTCCCTCAACGGACAGAGACGGCGTGAGCCCGGACAAAACGTGCATTGCGATTGATGCCGTTGCACATATTGTTGTTGCAGAAGCTATCAACACTCTTGGGACACACGACCGATTATCGAACCACCGTCTCGATTTCAAAGAGACGGAGAGCCGACATGCGTGCACGGCCGCTCTTGATTTCAACCCTCCGGATCCGGGTGGGCATCCACGCCGGCGAGGTGGTCGGTGCGCACCATTCGGCGGGATGACCGCAATGGTGGCGTTCGGCTCGATCGGGAGGTGATTCTCGCGCGCGGCATCGTAGGTGGCATCGATACTGACCGCGGCCGCCGCCAGCGCGCCATCGGAGTCGCCGCGTACCCGGGCGGCCGAATGGGGTCTGGCTCGCGCCCCGCCTCCGGCACCACGGCTTCGGCACGGTTATCGAGCGGGTCGCAGACCGGCGTTTCCCCGGCATAGCGAATCTGCAGCAGACAGGTCGCATGCTCGGCCTGGTCCGGAGTTTGTGCCACGACCACGGCAACCGGCTGGCCGTAGAAGCGGACGCGATCGTCCTGCAGGACATGGAGACGGTCGCCGTGTGCCGGATCGATAAAGCCTTTGTGGGGCGCATACGCCAGTGCCGGGGCATTCTCATGGGTCAGTATCGCCAGGCCCCCCGGCAGTCTGCGCGCCGCTTCCGCGTTGACCTCGACCACTTGTCCCAGGCCGATCGACGCGCCCACAATGACCGCATAGGCTTGCCCGGGTTGATTGAAGTCGGCGGCATACTGCGCCCTGCCGCTCACCTTGGCGCGCCCGTCGATGCGGGCATGCGGTTGGCCGATATGGTTTGCGTTCGTCATCTGGCTTCTCCCGCGAGTTCGAGGGCCCGGACCACGGTCCGTTGCAGCAGCGCGATCTTGTATCGGTTGCCGGCCAAAGGAGAGGCGTCTGCGATCGTAGTCAGCGCGGCCGCCTCCGTGGACGTGATCATTGATTTCATCGGCGGTCCCTACCTATTGAGATTTACAAAAAACATGACAACGGATTCAGGGCTGGCGCGTTTCATCTCTAACGGGTTGATTGGAGATACGCGCCGTGTCGAAGAAGCCGTTAGACGATGCAACGAAGAAGCGCTT
>NZ_QKWJ01000152.1 GCF_003353055.1 Cupriavidus lacunae | reverse complement strand
TGACGATCAACGGGCACGAAACGACTCATCTATGGGCTCACTCAGCGAACAGTGAATTTATCAACGCTCAACCCGTCCCGCCGGACGACTGGAGATCCCCGAAAATCCGACAATCTCCTAGCGCGCGGTGGCAACTGGCGCCGCCTTTGCCTTGGTTTGTCTCACCAGCTTCACGCTGCCGGTAGGAGTTCCTGCCATCTCGGGAGGTGCGCTTCGTGTACTTTTCATCTGCTGGATTTTTCCGTCAGCGTAAGCCTGCAGGAACGTCTTGCAGATCGTGGTTAGCGCAGTCTGTTCGCCCTGCGAGATTCCTGTAGCTGCCGCAGTTGGGGTTGCATCAGCAGACGCGCCTGCATCGATTCGCGCAATCGGACGGTCCAACGCAGTAGAACAGGCGAGCACCAGAGGTGCAGAATCGCTACCGGCAAGGAAGGCTCGTTGCAGGCTCACGATGGCCTGCGCCTGCGCATCACTGACGGAAGAAGCATTGCCAGAGCCTAACAGCTCTCCCTCGCTTCGCGAGACGCTCTCCTGCTGGTTAGCGGACGCCGGGCTCTTCACTGCCGCTTTGCCCGCGCCTGCGTCAGCCGCTTTACCCGGGGCATTCGTTGACCTTGCTGCGGCACCGTCGTCAACTTGTGGCGCGCTGGTTAGCACCTGAGCCGCGGCTTCGCTATTTCCCGCAGCCAGCTCTATCGCTAGCAACGTCACCATGACATCGCCGAAGCGGCTCAACAGGAATGCATAGCTGGTTCGCGAAATCGCACCGTTGGCATAAGCCTCGCAGGCGCTAAAGAGGCCGTTTCTCAGGAGCTGAATGGTTCCGAGCCGTTTGCCAAGCTGGGCAATCGCTTCACTGCGTGATCTCGCCAAGTTAGCAGCAAGGCTGACGTCACCCGCTTCGCCAAGAGAAGGAAGCGCCTTGGCCTCTGCCTGCACTGCCGCACTTAACGCGCTGGAAATCGCCTTCGCGATGTCTGGGCTGGGCTCTGCGCAAACAATCTGATCAGGAATGACTTGGCCATCGACGGACGGCTTGGTTTGGCGGGCGTAGACCAGCCTAGCATCCGCCGTCGTTGCCAGTGTTTCCGTGGCGCCCAGGCTCTGATGACTAATCGTCGGGCCGCCTGCACACCCGACCAGCAAGAAAAGCGAAGCAAATGGCAAACAAAATCGCGAAATTAACATAGCATCTCCTCGCGGCCAACGCCCTGCCCGATCAATCGCCGGCGACTCCAAGCTGGCCCTGTCCAGTTACATCAATCACCGTGACGTCCATTGCGCCCTTGTTATTGAAATAGAAGCCGAGCACGTCATTCGCGCACAACTGAAGTCGTCCAGGTGGCAACGTAGACTGAAGGGTTCCCCCTTTTCCAAGTAGATGCCAGCCGGAGGTGCCCGCCATCCCTTTGGTCCGCATCAACAGTGCCATCCATGGCGCGTCCGGCAGGCGCTTTGCCCAACCGGCGAGCGCTCGCACTCCACCCGGGTTCCTGTCACCCTCTGGACCGATAGCTGGGGGCCTGAGATCAATCCACTGCCCCTTGACAATGAATCGATAGATGTGGTCAGGCTGGATATCGATGCCAGAATCAAAGCAAGGATCATCCGCCGGAACCAGAAATCGCCTTGAACCCCCTTGCTCCATTACGCTTGCCTCCGCATTCCGTCCGAGGCTTGATCAACCTGGTGCCGTCGCCGCTCAAGCATTGAGGTTGACGGCGAAATCGGGACCTGCTGCGTGGTGTCCATCTGACCCAAGATACGAGCCAGGGTAGCGCGCACAGTTGCTTCGTCATTGTCGAAATCGCCGTGATGCCTTGCCCGGGATGCATTTCGATCGCCTCTCGGTACGTTATTGGGAGTCGTTATCCAGTCGGCATTCCCACCTGCGTCGAACAACGCTTTGAGTTCCGCGTCAGCCAGGATGAACTTGGCCATGCCTAGAATGGGCTCCCCATCTGGATGGATGAGTGGAACCCGCGCCTGATCCTCGAAGGCATCCGAGACCAAGTAGAGCAAGGACTTGTTATAGATGTGCGCACAGTTATCGTCCCTCTCAACGCTGTCCGTCAGCGTAAATAGGCCAAACTTTCCGACCCGCTCGCCTACGATTGCCGGCAGATAGGCAGACTTGAACAGCGATATCGTGCAAGCCGGCGCCCACAGATGACAACTGGCAACCTTGAGCCCCAGCCCATCGACGCGGGCGGATGCCATCGGACCAGTAGTAATGCTGCCCTGCGTCGTCAGGTATTGCAGGAAGGGCGCTAGCAATATGCTGCCCGCGCTGTGCCCCACCAGATGAATCTCTGTGCCTTGTGCGGCCAGCTTGACCAATTGCTGCGCAACGACTCGTGCGCCACCCGCGGGGCCGACGGTGGCCAGCAGCGCATTCTCTTTCATCTCGCTCCATTCCGCCTTGCCGGTCAGCATTCTGGCGATGGGTTCCAGCGCGTCATCCAAACGATCAAGCATGAAGTCTTTGGTAGCATCCAGAATGCCCTCCGGACGCCGACGCCGGACCGCGTCGGAGAGCATATTGCCCAGCGTGGTCCAGTAGTCCGATTTCCAGATGAACGCCAGTGGATAGCACTCGGCGTCAAGCATCGCCTGACGGTAGCTGGCGACTGTCTCGACAGCACTGTCTTGACTGACCAGTCCGCCATGGCCGTATATCACTATTCGTTTCTTCCTCCAGCCGTTGGTAATTCGAGGAAAATCGACATTAAGAATCTCTTGGACACTCTCTGGTGTGGTACCGATATCCCCACGCTGATCTAGCACGCCGTCGTTGCCGATGCTGATGACATGCGGCCGTATATCCCTGAGCGTCGACAACGAAGATGCGGTCGAGACAGTGTTGGCGATAGCGGCCTTATGAACCGCCTGCACCCCATTGATTGGAGCACCCAAGCGCGCGACCCAGACGTCGGAGCCATTGGAGAGCCAGTCGTCATAACTGATGTGCCCGAACCCTCCGCGCCCCCATTTCTTTCCCCACGAATTCTGGATCCAGAAGCCATCCTCGTCGTAAGCCACGATGGCAAACGCATGACCGCCCAAGATCCTTGCAGAGAGCACGATGCGGCCGTCCGCCTTGACTTCCTGCCAGCCAGCATGAACGCTGCCACTTGCGTAAAGGACACCGACCTCTGCGATAGCCGCATGCATGGCGACAATATCAGTATGGTCTACGCGGAAATATGCGCCGAGGGGACGCTTCGCGGCTCCGACGGCCTGCTCTTCCGTCAGCATCGCGCTCTTCTCCTTTTTCGGCCACTGCGTCAAGGCGCAAACGCCGTGCTTGTACCAGCCTTTGATGGCACCTCGGCAGCTGGATCCCTCGTACGCCGTGCCGGGCCACTCGTCGTAGCGCCGGGCCATGTCATAGAACATCTGCGGGCTTACCTGGTTCTTGTCCGAGCGAGACTTGCGCGTGCGTAGCAGATAGTGGGCCACCGTTGCCAAGCCAAAACCCGTGCAAGCGCCCTCCTCTCCCTGGTCGAGTATTGGCACGCCAGCCTTTTGATAGTCCTTCAGTTCCCTACGCACCGGAACTTCAATCAGGCTCGGCACGTACATGCGGTCCCTGAAATCCAGCCCGTCCGGACTGACATTGAGCGCACGCGTCTGTCCACTCACCTTTGCCGTCGGAGAACGGCCCTGCGTCTTCGACTTTGATGCGCGCCGCCTTGTCGGCGTCATAGCAGGCTTCTTCAAAGCGGTTCTAGTTTGCGATGTGTTTTGCCTTATTGGCATATCAGGCTCCATGAACCGGACGGCCTACTTATTGCGCACTGGGTACCCCAAATCATATGGTGCTCCGTTATTCCAGATGCACGTGCGACGATTCAGGCTATGGCGATCCGATCCAAGCATAGGTAACCACCTGACGTATGGCTTCATCCAGAAGTTGTAGATCGTACTTAGTGTTGTTTATATCAGAGATAATCGCCATTTAATTCTTTGCGGCCCTAATACCTCAAACGGGTGAATAGCCGAGGGTTCATTACTGACGAATTAGGTAAGCGCTGAACTGGTCGCAGATTGCTGATCTGTGCGCTAGCACATAGATAGCGAGTGCCATTTACGTAAGCTTCCAGAAATTCGGCCGAAAATGCAGATATGGTTCAATGCCATCGGGAGCAATCCATGACATCGATTATTGACGTCTCAAGCGCATGTGGCAGCAAAGCGACGGCGCTCAACGCAGCGGGGATCAAGACGGTGATCCGCTACTACTCCCGAGACACTATCCGCCCATCCAAACGTTTGACGCAAACGGAGGCTGAGCAATTGATGGAGGCCGGTCTGAGGCTATGCATCGTGCATGAAGGGCGGTTCGGCGATAAAGCCGCGAACTTTGAGAGAGCGACCGGCGTGGCTGACGCTATGTACGCAAGAACTTACGGTGCAAGCATAATAAGGCAGCCGGCGAGGTCGACTATCTACTTCGGTATTGACTTTGATGCATCGACATCGGAGATACGGGACAGGGTTATCCCGTACTTTCAGGGTATCGCCGACGCACTTGCCGCGCCGACGGGCGAGCCTGACTATATGGTTGGCGTCTACGGAAGTGGCGCAACTTGCGAAGCCATATTGGATGCTGGACTTGCAGAGCTTGCCTGGCTAGCGCAATCTACCGGGTGATCAGGGTATTCTACCTTTTTAGAATCACGTCGCTGGACACTTAGTCAAGGCATGCCGGAAAATATCGTGGGTATCAATTGCGATCCAAATTCCGTCAATGAAGAAAAGGTAATCGGAGATTTTATGCTGGAAACGGCACCCATACCACACGTTGCTGTGCCGACTTTCCAAATGACAGTAAATGCGCGCAGTGGCTTGCGTCTAAGAAGCGGCCCTGGTGTGTCTTTCGATATTATTAGACTCTTGCCGTATGGAACATTGATTAATTGTATTAAAACGATAGAAGGTTGGACGGCAGCGGACTTGCAAGGTGATGGTGTCATCGATGGATTTGTCAGTAGCGCATATCTCGTAGATCCAAAAAATTCACCCAGCGTGGCTACAAGCCTTAAATCCATACACGATGCAATTCATGTAGCCGAACTAATACGTCAGGGCAGTTCGCCTTCGGGACTGATGGCAGCCCGCGAAACCGCTAGTGCCTCATTACCAAGCTATCCGACGAATGGGTGTGCCGCCCATCTCAGCGCACTGCTACAGCAGGCGGGTATCGACGTACCAATGACATTGGGCGCCGGAAGGTTGGCACATCTCTTGATCGACCGTAAGTGGAAAAGAATTAGTGTTGGTAGCCAGCAGCCCGGAGATGTCGGAGTTTGTTTTGACAATGATCCCACGCCGGCGGGCTCTGACCACGTTTATTTGGTGATCACTACAGATGGAAAAGACCAGATGATGGTGGCGGACAACCAGCGTACGACTGACGAGCCGCACATTCGCTTTGCAAGCGGTCATGGGAAGACACCGACGGAATATTTTCTTCGTGCCGTTTAATTTGCGGTTAGCTACCTTAAATATCGACCTGCAGGGCGCAGGATACGCGAATTAAGCAGGTTACGTCGTCTCGACGGTGGCGAGGGCCTCCATGCTGCTTCTGTCCGACTGCTTATCCATGCTTCAGTCGACGATCTATGCGCGAGCACATAGATACTGGCATGCACGCATCCTGAATGGCCCGCGGAATGCACTTCTCCGCGTCGGCAGTTTCCTTATTGCTTCATTAAAATAGCTGGACGACTATGGCTTACATATCACCTGAGCATGTCGTTGGAGGAGTGCTATGACTACCACGAGCTATTCACGCGATGATCTGATTTCTGATCAAATAGCAATAATAAAATTTTGGAGAGGGTACATGTTTCTTATGTACTTTCTTAACTACTTGCTTGGCATAGCTTCAGTCATTCTTGCGGCACTGGTCGCTGACAAGCCTTTTCCTGTAGCTAACAGTTCTGTCCTATATAAAGGTCTTGCGACTGCGCTTTCTGCCGTTACCGGGATGGTTGCTTTCATCAATCCGGAGCGGATCGGCGAACGATATCAGCGTGCATTCCGCGTGTTAAGCGTGGAGATTACTCGATTTAGGGGCGATAAGAAGTGAACGGTAGACGATGTGCTGCAAGCATATGAGCGAGGCGAAGACTATATTCATGCAAAGCGAGCTTCAGAATGAAGCATAAGGCTTTAGAACATCAGCGCAGCGGATTTTCGCATTGACTGTCTTCTACCAGCAAATCACCTGCGGGGTCGGTTTCGGTCGTCGGCTCAGTAAAAGTCCAGCCGCTCTCACCATCTAGCTGAAGACGGCGGCAGGACGCCAATGCTGTCATCGAGCTCGTCGACCGGGTACCGAGCCAATCCACCCAAGATAAGCAGCAACGTATAGGCAACAGCAAGCCTTATAAGCAGCGTGTCGATGAGGTCCCGTGGAGCGCGTCAACACTTTCGAATGTCCTTAGGGCGACGCAGAATCCGCGCCGTAGGCGAAGCGAACGACTTTCCAAAATTTGTCTTCGCAGGTCATTATGATGTTCTGCTCAATCTTACCGTATCCGCTTAATACCAGAAACCATAATGACACATCCCCACTTGTCTGCACTGCCTGCCCGCCGTCGATTCTGCTCCTTCTCGACGGATATCCTTCTACTCGATCATTAAAGGAACGTTCCACATTAGAAAGATTGTATCGCTTTTTCGCAAGCTCAATGAATTCCACAGTGGAATCTACGGAGTTTTGCTTCAGAAACCGTCGAGAAAACATCTCCCCTGCTCTATCCCTTACTATTCTCGAGCCCGCAGGTTGCTCTATCGCATCAAAGAACATAATAGCGGCTCGCTCCGGCGCCTCCGTGCACGGAAGCGGCTGGAATTCGTGAGCCATGGCGTCAGACATATACATAAGAGAAGCCGCAGCAAAATGTGCAATGCGGCCAATACGATTCCTGGAAAGGAATAGAGTCATAGCAGGTCTCCAAGGCTTTTCGCATTGCACTCTACGAGTGAAGGGACATCCACGGTATATATGCGGTATTGCTGCGTTTGGCCGGCTGGGGCGGATAGCTCCACAGTAATGGTGTCGAAATTGCCTCGTTTCCGATGCACAAAAGAGCTGTCCGAGGCCTTCTTCAGAGTCACGCCCTCGATCACCGCTTTAGCGTCCGACGACGGCACAAAAAGCTCAAATTTGCATACCGCCTTCACGTCGCTCCGGGCTGATACGGTGAGCGAGCCGCTCACTGAATCGACGATACATGTCGGATTGCCATCAACCGGGGCCGCGGTGTAGCTGTAAGCTTTCTCTGACGCGACTGTAACAGCGACCTGACCGTTCATCTGGCATGCCGACACGGGGAAGGCACAAGCGGAAAACAGGGCGGCCAAAGCACGAGTCATCCGATTCCATTTCACGATCCCTCTCCAATCACCAACTTGCCCTGGGGCTGCTGCCGTATTTGAATACTATTCTTTAGCCGAATTGTTTTGTTTAGCGGGTCTACCACATACGTTTCGGGATCTTGGAACGAGACAACGGCCCCCCCCCAATTGGGCACATCAATATAAACGGTCGGCTTTTCGTCTTTTATGAAAGGGACCATTAGCGACAGAGTGCCAGAAACGGTATTCGGATTTGGTATGATATTAATAGACGCCTTACTCATCTGGGGCACAAGGGTGACGCGCTCACCATTTGCATCGTAAAGCTCCACCGCACCGGTGATGTGCCAAGTGGTATCCCCCATAACACGGCCGAGCAGCACCTTACCAGTGGGCCAAATGAACGTCGATAATATCAGCCCGACGATTACGTACGCGGCAAATGACCCCGTAGAATTCAACGTCATTCCCTGGAATGGCCCCCTAAGGCCGAGCACTTGATTTGGCGTGATTTTGTATGTAAGCCACGCGGGGACGAGTGGAAGCACAATCCACACAATTGTTATGACAACAAAATGTAAAAGCGCTTTGGTTTCCACGTCCATATGGCACCTGTTTGCGTGACTTCCTTAGCAAGAGCGCTGAGATCACTGGCCGGATTCCATGGACCTGGAGGCGGTCTCTTACTTCAAGTGGCCCCAGGCACCGCACAACAGTGTAACCGCCCTACTCTACGGCAATGTAGTCCTGAATATAGAACATCTTTTTCACAACTACCAAAATGCAATCGGACTCGAACTGCCTAACGGCGATTGATTGCATAAATGCAGCAACGATACTTCGCCTCCGATGAAAAGCACCCGGCCCCCAGGTGTCAGCGCCCGGGGCCTTTTTGGCATAGCGAGGGCGGCTACCGAGTTGGCGATCGTACGATATCGTCAAGTGATTCAAGAGCGACGCAATTGTCAGGCAGGTTGAGACCTTGGTCTTGATTGCAACATGTACCCAACGCGTTCGACCGGATCCCTCTAAGCCTCGTCCGCCTCGCCACAAACCTCATCGACACGCTGCCTATAGCTGATGCCTATATCTTGCTGCTTATCTTGAATTGGTAAGGAGCCTCGCCTTCAGGCCACTGGCACGATTCCGTGCCATCATGGTTTGCAATGTGTCCAGCTTCCAAGAAGGAGGGAAACCATGAACACGATTGCTCGCATTGGTGTCGA
>NZ_QKWJ01000151.1 GCF_003353055.1 Cupriavidus lacunae | reverse complement strand
TACTGTCCTCTGGCGCGGCTTCCTCGTTTTGCACGAAATCACCGAAATGTATCGGATCTTCCAGAAAAACGAGTAAGCCGCCGGAAGTTGTGGGTAAAGGCAAGCCCATAAATGGGAGAGGGGCGCAAACACTCGCAGTGGCAGCTTTGTCAGCCGTCTCTACTCCGCCTCTTTGCTATCAGGCCTTGGCTACCGCCCGAGGCGCCACCATGTTCTCCGGGCGGAGGATCTCGGCCAGAAGCTCATTGCTAATGAGCTGCTCTGATTGCACGAGCTCCACAACGGTGCGACCTGTTTCCTGAGCTAGCCTTGCGATCCGCGTGGCATTCTCATATCCGATGTACGGATTGAGCGCTGTCACAATGCCAATCGACCGCTGAACGAGCGCGGAACACTGATCCGGATTCGCGGTAATGCCCTCGATGCATTCGCGGTCCAGCATACGCACCGCACGATCGAGTAGCCGGATGGAGTCATAGAGCTTGTATGCAATGAGGGGCTCCATGGCATTCAGCTGCAACTGACCAGCCTCGGCCGCCAGGGTAAGCGCGGCATCATTGCCTGCAATTTCATAAGCCACCTGGTTCATCGCCTCCGGAATGACCGGATTGACTTTGCCGGGCATGATCGAGCTACCAGGCTGGCGCGGAGGAAGGTTGATTTCCCCAAGGCCAGCCCGGGGACCGCTCGACAGCAAACGCAAGTCATTGCTGATTTTCGAGAGCCTCATGGCGGTCTTCTTGATCAGGCCTGAAAGCAGTACGAAGTCGCCCATGTCCGATGTTGCCGCAATGAGGTTGGCTGCGGAACGAATCGGAAAGCCGGAGAGCGCTGCCAGCTCCTCGATGGCGATCGCCTGATAGCGCGGGTCGGCGTTGATGCCGGTGCCGATCGCCGTACCACCGAGATTAACGGCGCATAGCGCAGCAGGGATGAGCGAGCGAAGCTGCTCGAGGTCCGCGGATACGGTGTCAGCCATGGCCCGGAACTCCTGTCCAAGCGTCATGGGAACCGCATCCTGGAGCTGGGTGCGGCCCATCTTCAGGATGCCGTCGAACTGCTCCGCCTTGCTCGCCAGGGTCGCCGCGAGGTGGCTGAGGCTCTCCAATAGCGGGAGATGAGCAAGCAGCAGGCCCACGCGGATGGCGCTCGGATACGCATCATTAGTCGATTGCGACATATTGACGTCGTTGTTGGGATGGAGGTGCCTGTAATCGCCCTTTTCTTGTCCCAGGTGTTCCAGTGCACGGTTGGCAAGCACTTCATTGACATTCATGTTAGAGGAGGTGCCCGCGCCGCCCTGGATCATGTCAACGACAAACTCGTCATGTAACGCACCGTCAATGACTTCCGCGCATGCGTTTGCAATCGCAGCATGCTTGGCCCCATCCAGCAGGCCGATTCTGTGATTGGCATTGGCGGCCGCATGCTTGACAAGGGCCAGTGCTTTGACAAATTCTGCATACTCGCCAATCCGGCGGCCGGATAGATGAAAATTCTCCTTTGCTCGCAGTGTTTGAACGCCGTAGTACAAGGTGTTATCGAGGTTTCGGACGCCCAGGAAGTCTTTCTCCTGGCGAGTGGATTGAAGTGTGGTCATGGTGTGGCTGAAGTGCTGAGCTGTTGAAATTACGGCGCGGCAGTCATGCTGCGTGGCCCAAGCTTAAGAGCAGTCGCATCGACGATGGTGCCGATCGCAGCGCACCTCACCGCAGTGAATTGCGTTTTGCCGCAGCGTACGAGCAGATAGTTGGGCCGCCTCAAATGGATCGAGCGGTCAAGTCAGTGCGCATGGTCACGATCTGCGCAAGGCGTTCCCCACACTCCTCGCAGAATTTTCCTCCCGCAGGGTTGTCGAACCCTGCATTTTGTGCAGCTAACATCACCTTCTGACAGTCCACTCAATGTTAGTCAGAGGCGCAGAGGATCACGGCGCGCAAGAAAAAATACGTGCGTTTTGCCGCTAAGCGGCGATACAAAGACCAAACTAAAAGTGGGTCTTCCCACGCTTCCAGCCAGGTAGCATCCTCGCCGACTTTGGCCGCATGGGCCGCTGCCTGTTCGAGCCAAGGCGCATACGCTCTGGGAACGACTAGCATCGTCATACCCAGTCCGTCCATCACACGCAGGGCGTGCGCATCCAGAAAAAAGCACGAATGTTCGTTACTCAAGCACGGAACGATTGGTTGCTTTCCGCTCTCTCTCCTGGTTGTTTCATCACAACAAAGAACCGTTCCTAAGTATCGTTAACCGAGCGCTGGCACATAATACAAAATAGACGTGAACGGAGAGCGTCGGCCAAGCAGTCGCGATATCCCAAAGGTTCCAATCATCAGCTGACAAGGAAAGTGTTATGAAGATGAAATGGATTGCCACCGTCGCTGCACTAGCCGCTGGTGGCGCGTATGCTCAGTCGAGCGTGACGCTGTATGGGATCGTCGACGCCGGTATCGAATATCAAAATAACCAGCCTGGAGGCAGCCACAGCGTGACCCGCCTGACCTCGGGCAACCTGTCCGGCAGCCGTTGGGGCTTGCGTGGTGTGGAGGATCTGGGCGGTGGCCTGAAGGCCGTCTTCGTGCTGGAAAGCGGTTTCAACCTCGACACCGGCACCTCGGCCCAAGGCGGCCGTCTGTTCGGCCGTAACGCTTACGTCGGTTTGCAAAGCCAGTGGGGCGCCCTCACCCTGGGTCGTCAACAGACCCCACTCTATGACTTCGGTCTGCAGTTCGACCCGATGGGCATCGCCACGAACTACTCGATCATTGGCCAGGACGCAGGCTTTACCAGCCGAGCTGACAACTCGGTCAAGTATGTCGGCACTTTCCGCAGCCTGACCGCCAGAGCCCTGTACAGCTTCGGCTCGAACACCGGTGCCGGCTCTTTTGGTGAAGTCCCCGGCAGCCCCAAGATTGGCCAAGAGTACAGTGCCGGCCTGACCTACGCAGCCGGTCAGTTAGCCGTCGGAGGTGTCTACGATGAAACCAACCTCGGCCTGGCCTCGACCGGTGCCCTGACGGGTGCCAAGATCCGTCGCGCCACCCTGGCTGGTTCGTACGCCTTCGGCCCGGCCAAGATGTACGCTGGTTATCGTTGGGCCCAGGCTCTCGACGGCGCCACGCTGCCGGGCAACCTCGGTGCTAACAACGTCTCGAACCTGTACTGGCTGGGTCTGGGCTATCAGATCATCCCGGCGCTCTCGCTGACCGGCGTTGCCTACTACCAAGACTTTCGCGGTACCAAGGCTGATCCGTGGAGCTTCGTGGCATCGGTTGACTACACGCTGTCCAAGCGCACCGATGCATACCTGAACGTGGGCTACACCAAGAACAAGGATGGTTCGAACCTGGGTCTGACCGCGGGCGGTTCCGGCGCGATCCAAGGCAGCGGCTTCGGCACGGTTAGCGGCTCGGAGAACCAGTTCGGCGCGGTCGTTGGTATCCGTCACAAGTTCTAAACTGCCGCGAGCGCAAGCCCGCCTTTCGCTTCAACTTAGTTTGGACACGTAACGCCGGCATTCGCGCGGCACCAGGGTTTTGTGCTGGTGCAGCATTACCCGCTTATCGGGACTGTCCAACGTGACATTACGAGGATACTTATCGTAATTGCTGGACCGTGAAGCGAGCCTTTGCGTTTCTAGCCGCTCGTTGAGTCTGGCCGGAAGCAGCTCTCTGCTGGCCTCATCTGATCACGCGTCACCTCAGTGCGACATGAAGACTGGCAAGCCTGTCTGGCGCAGCAGGGCGCGGGTGGTGCCACCCAGCACGAGCTCCCTCAGCCGGGAGCGGCCATAGCCGCCGGCGACCAGCAGGTTGGCCTGTACCTTGCCCGCAAGCTGTGGCAGAACGTGGTCGGGGTCGCCCTCTCCGACCAGCAGATTGGCATGGATGCCATGGCTGACCAGCCATGCTGTCAGCCGATCCGCGCTGTCACGGTAGGCCGCTTGCTCGACGACAGCGCCGTGCCGGCCTTCGCAGACCACCAGGACGGAAACCGCGCTGGCATGCGCCAGCCACGGCATTGCGTCCGCAACCGCCCGCACAGCCTCGCGGCCGCCGTTCCATGCAATGGCGACATGGCCACCGGTTCGCGGGACAGTCGCCCCCGGCACCAGCAGGATGGGCCGGCCGGCATTGAGCAACGCATACTCCGCAACCCCGGCCAGCAGAGGCGGCACATCGGCCTGCGCCGACGGCGGTGCGGGCAGGATGAGATCGGCGTAACGGCCCGCGTCGGCAAGCGCCCAGCCAGACTCGGCGTCGACAACGATGTGCCGGGTGGGAATGGCCGGCGACACTTGCCTGGTCAGTGTGTCGAGTGCTTCCTTGTGACCGGCGGCCAGTTTGTGCAAATGGCTCGCGGCAAGCACGGCGTATTGCCCGGCCTCTTTGCCTGCTCCGCGAAACGGTTCCAGGTGTGTTCCTGTTGCAGTCAGTCCGACCACGCTGCCGCCAAACCTTGTGGCAAGGCGTGCCGCCGTTTCAATGCGCGCCGACCGTGCAGCATCTTCGCTGAGGTCGACAAGGATGGTTCTGAAATCCATGACGTAATTCCGTTCTTTGGTTTGCCTTTGCATCAGCGTGAAAACAGCACCGGTACCGTCATCGAGTCCAGAAGCGTGTGCGTGACGCCGCCAAGCACCAGTTCGCGCATGCGGCCGTGTCCGTAGGCACCCATCACGATCAGGTCGGCATTGAAATCCGCCGCGCGAGAAAGGATGAGCTCACCGATGGTCAGGTCAGCCCCACCGGGACCGTGTTCGATTTCCACGGCCACGCCGTGGCGCTCCAGCACGCGTGCGGCGTGGCCGACGGGCGTGGCGTCGTCTCTTGCCTCCTTGGCTGCAGTCTGTGCGCAAAGAATGCGGGCCTGCGCGCCGGCCATCAGCGGCACGGCGTCGTGCAGCGCCCGCGCCGCCTCGCGGCTGCCATTCCACGCAACGATAACCCGCGTGCCCAGCGTTGGAAACGTGCCCGCGCACGGCACGACGAGCGTCGGTCGGCCGGTCTCCAGCAGCAGCGATTCCAGTAGCTGTCGGGCCACCGGGCCTTCGGTGTTGTCAGCGGCATACTGGCCGGCAACAACCAGGCCGGCCTCACGGGCCTCGCGCAGCACGCCTGCCACGGCCCCCCGCTCCGCAGCGCGCCACTCCGCGCGCACTGGCCACGCCTGGGTTGCCGCCAGAAACTGCGCCCGAACGTCTTCCCTGACCTGCTTGCGCCGGGCCAGATCGTCCGCAACATACTGCTGCGCGCCGTCCAAGAGGTAGAACCAGGCAGGGTCGGGAATGAAACCGGCGTACATGCCGATCAGCCGGCACTGGCTGGCCGCCGCAACGCGCCCCGCCACTTCGAGCCGCTGCCGTGCCTGTGGATTGCTGTCCAGATGAACCAGGATGCTGTCATAAGCCATGATCGCCCTCTCGCTCAAGTACAAACCAGTCTAGGCAGCAAGGCAGACCGGCGCTTGACCCGGGTCAACGGGCCTGCCCTGCGGCGACACAGCTCACGTATCGCCACGCCTGCGCGGCGCAGGCCGGTGCGGGAAAAGAGATATGCGGAGCTCTCAAGTCTTGTGGTCATCACTCCGGCCCTGGCTGCGATCAAGAACTGGCCACGCCAGCCGCTACGGGTTGATGCATGTCAAGCGCGTATCGACGCCGGCGTCTACGCTGAATGCAACGCATCGCGACATCGACCTCGCATATCCCTGCCCCTCCGGAGACCCATCATGTACCAGCGCATCCTGCTCGCCGTCGATGGCAGCCGTTCTTCGGACCTGGCACTGAGCCAGGCCATCATCATCGCCAGGGCAACCGGGGCCGAGGTCAAGGCGTTGTTCGTGGTGGACGACAGCGATGTCTTCTTCGAGGCTAGTTACTTCAACCCCAAGGAACTGGTCGACAACATCACCGCGCACGGCCGCAAGGCGCTGGATGCTGCCGCTGCCAGGCTCAGCGAGGCGGGCGTGCGGAATTCTGTGCAACTGGACAAAAAGCCGGTGTCGCCCGGCCGGATCTCGTTGACCATTGTCACCGACGCCGATGCGTGGAATGCCGACCTAATCGTGCTTGGCACCCACGGCCGCCGCGGCGTCAGGCGCCTGCTGATGGGCAGCGTGTCGGAAGGCGTACTTGCCAAGACCAGCAAGCCCGTGCTTCTGGTCCGCAGTGAAGTCGAAGGTTAGCGGCACCGCGGCGCCACGCCATGCCCCACCAAACCATGCGCGCAATGGTCTTCGAGGGCGCAGGCCTGCCGCTGCGCTTTCACAATTTGCCGGTTGCCGACCCGGGGCCCGGCGAACTTCGCATCGCCGTGGCCGCTTGCGGGGTGTGCCGGACCGACCTGCATATCGCCGACGGCGACCTGCGCCATCCCAAGCCGGTGCTCATCCCGGGGCATGAAGTCGTCGGACAGGTTGATGCGTGCAGCGCCGGTGTCACCGCCTTCAAGCCGGGCGACCGCGTGGGTGTGCCATGGCTCGGACATACCTGTGGCCGTTGTCGCTACTGCCTGCGTCATCACGAAAACCTCTGCGATGCGCCGCTGTTCACCGGCTATACCCGCGATGGCGGCTATGCTGAGTATGTTGTCGCGGACAGCAGCTATTGCTTCCGGATTCCGCCCGGCTACGACGACGAACACGCCGCGCCACTACTCTGCGCCGGCCTGATCGGCTACCGGACGCTGCGCATGGCGGGCGCAGCCAGCCATGCGCACCGCGTCGGCATCTACGGCTTCGGCGCCGCCGCCCACCTGGTAACACAGATCGCGGTGGCACAAGGCCGCGAAGTCTACGCCTTCACCCGCGCAGGCGATGCAGGCGCCCAGCAACTCGCATACCAGACCGGCGCGTGCTGGGCCGGATCGAGCGACCTCCAGTCGCCCGTGCCGCTGGACGCCGCGCTGATTTTCGCTCCGGTGGGTGCGCTGGTTCCCAAAGCGCTGCGCGACGTGGATAAGGGTGGCATCGTTGTCTGTGGCGGGATTCATATGAGCGATATCCCAGCCATGCCATACCAGTTGCTTTGGGAAGAAAGGCACCTGTGTTCCGTAGCCAACCTCACGCGCGCCGACGGCATCGCGCTGATGGATATCGCCGCCCGGACCCCGCTGCATACACACACCACCGCCTATCCGTTGGAGCAGGCCAATCAGGCGCTGGCCGACCTGCGCGAGGGTCGCCTTACCGGTGCCGCGGTCCTGAAAATCCGTCAATAGTTCCTCGGCAGACATATCAAGGAGCCGCTACCAGACACGATTTCAGGCGCGTGAGCATGCCGGCTCGGCCGGGATTTCGAAGTGGCGCTGACTGCCAGCGTTGCCACTGCCTATATGCAACTGCGGGGACTCCAGCGCCAGCGCGCCATTGTGGAGGAGAACATTGCCGTGCGGGTCGATACGGTCCATCTGACGCAAGTGCGGTACCGGGCCGGACTGGCCACGGACCTGGACGTGGCTCGTGCGCAAACGCAGTTGCAGCGGACCCAGGCTTCAGTACCCGACGTTCAGAGGCGGATCGACAATGAATTGGGAACCCTGGCCGTGCTCACCGGCGACCCGCCCGAATCGATCGACCGGGCGCTGTTGTCGGCCGCGCCGATCCCCCCGGCACCGCCGGCGTTGCCTCGGCAGGCGCCCGCGGAGTTGCTCGAGAGGCGCCCCGATCTGCGCCAGGCCGCACGCCGCATCGACGTGGCCGTGGCCAACCTCGGTGTGGCGAAAACAGACTTGCTGCCGAAGTTCACGCTATCTTTCGGCGACGCGATTGATCGCCTGGCCTACCGTGGCATGCCGGCCGTGACCGACAATCTGTTTACCCTCGGGCTGGGCATATTCTGGCCTCTGTTCAATGCCGGTCGCATCCACGCCAACATCGACGCCCAGGATGCAGCGCTGCAGCAGGCGCGATACGCATTCGACCAGACCTTGCTCAATGCGCTGCAGGATGTAGAGGTAGCGTACACCGATGTGCGCGCGCAGCGGGAGCGCGGCGCGCGCCTAAGCCTGGCGCTTGATTCGGCGCAGCGCTCGTCGACTCTGGCGCAGGATCTGTACAACGCCGGCGAGGCTGATTTCCTCTCGGTGCTCGACGCCCACACCCAGGTCCTGGACACACAAAGTGAGCTGGTGCAGGCCCAGACCGATGCCGCAGTAAGCGCGGTTTCGCTCTACCGGGCGCTCGGCGGTAGCTGGCAGGACACCCCCTGAAATGCAAAACGAGGCTCTGGTGACAATAGAGAGAGCGAAGGAGGCGTAGGGCGCGTTTGGTTCAGATTACGCGCGTGCCAGTACCAACCCGCTGATGCCGCCCCCTTCCGTGGTGGATGATGCATGACCGATACGAACGCTCATGTCGGCTTGATCATGTCACGCGCATATGCGAGGCCCGTGCCATACCCACCACCATGCNCACCGCAGGCATCGGCAACCACGAAGACTTGATATCCCTCGGACAGCGCTGAAAGCACCGGGAAGCTCACGCAGGCCTCCGTCAGCATGCCCGCGATGATCAGCGTACGCTTTCCGGTAGCAGTAATCGCGTCGCGGACCGCATCGTCTTCCCAAAGGTTCATGTTGCGGCGTTCAATCGGCGTGACGTTTGGCAGCACTTCCCGAAAAGCCGGCATCAATGGGCCGCTGTAGACCTTCGAGGCCGAAGTGGAGACCACAACCGGCAAGTCAAAGGCGACCGCCGTCTTCGCGACCGCAAGGCCATTACTGCGCAGAATCTGGGGGTCTTGAGAACCCGCGGCGAACGCAAGGCCCGCCTGTTCATCAACGAGGATCAATGCACAATCCGCGGGTTCGAGCAACGGTAGTTTGGACATGGGAATTCTCCTGTTCATTTGAGGCCGCGATCTTGCTTCAAGCCGCGGTCTGCCACCAATCCGCCCACCGCCAGCGAGCCGGCGAGGATGCCGAGAGAGGATGACGTATGGGCAT
>NZ_QKWJ01000150.1 GCF_003353055.1 Cupriavidus lacunae | reverse complement strand
AACAGGACCGTGAAACAGCTCCGCGCCGATGATAGTGCGGATTACCCGTGTGAAAGTAGGTCATCGCCAGGCTCTTATTCCCAAAACCCCTCGACAGCGTGTGCTGCGAGGGGTTTTGTCTTTGGTGGTCCGGAAACGTTTACAGATTGGGAAAATGGCGCAGCACCGCAGCACTCTCTTATTGGGGTGATCGTATAATGACCTTCATTAACGGTGCAATGAGTTGGGCCGGCCGAAGTCCGCGCCCGGCTCGAGGCGCAGTCCGCGGCGCTCGCCGATCGGCTCGCCAGCGTCGCGCAGGCGCAGCGCAAATCGGTCAACGACCTAGACACCATGCAGGCGGAGCTGGCCGCGGCACAGCGCCGGGCCGAGCGCGCCGAAGCCGAAGCGGCGCTGGTGCGCCAGTTGCTGGCAGAATTGCGGGTGGGGCCGCCTGAGCTGGTGGTGGCGGGCGGCGGCGCAAGGCCGACGGCCCAGCCCCGAACGAGAACCAAGCACAGAGCGAAAAGCCGAGCGATAAGCCGGGCAAAAAACTGGACGAAAATCAGGGCGCGCCTACGGCCTCCCTCACCCCGGAAGACGGCAGCGATAGCAGTGACGACAAAGACAGCCAACAATGAGCGGGCGGCGGCGATCCGCTGGATCCAGGCCCAGATGGCCGACTATGGGCTGACTCTGGAAGAGTTGGAGGCGGCGGGGTGCTTCGACCCACCGCCGCCTCCGCCACCCCCGCCGCCGCCGGTCTGCTACCGGAACGCCCAGGGAATGAGCTGGGACGGGCAGGGCGAGATGCCCGATTGGCTGCAGCGGGCGGTCAATGCAGGGCAATCGGTGGAGTTTTACCGGGTCGGATAAACGAAGCTCAGTTACTGCAAGCGATGAATTTTCTTTTCAATCATAGGCTTGCAGAGGATATGGCTAGTTCTTTGCGAATCCCGGGCGTATCTCATTCTAAGAAACAAGGGGAAGCAGGTTGCAGACGGTTGCGGTTTTGGACTTTGAAACGACGGGATTGTCGCCAAGTCGAGGTGACCGAGCGACGGAAATTGCTGTCATTTTGTTGCGCGACGGCGAGATCGTCGACCGTTTTCAAAGCTTGATGAACGCGGGAAGGCGTATCCCCTCGCAGGTTGTAAGCCTGACCGGCATCACCAATGACATGATTTCAGATGCACCGGCTGCATCGAAGGTCATGAGTGAAGCGGCCCGGTTTGTCGGCCGACATCCGGTGGTAGCCCACAATGCTGGTTTTGATCGAAGGTTTTGGCAAGCCGAGCTTGGACTTCTGGACATCGCAGCCAATCAGCACTTCGCGTGTACGATGCTCACTTCCAGGCGTATCTACCCACACGCTCAAAATCACAGGTTATCAACACTCGTCGATATGCTGCAATTGCCTAAGGCCGGACGTGCACACCGAGCGATGGCCGACGCTGAAATGACCTGTCATCTGTGGCATC
This sequence comes from Cupriavidus lacunae, assembly GCF_003353055.1. Classification (GTDB taxonomy): domain Bacteria; phylum Pseudomonadota; class Gammaproteobacteria; order Burkholderiales; family Burkholderiaceae; genus Cupriavidus; species Cupriavidus lacunae. The sequence continues at coordinate 7,770 of NZ_QKWJ01000150.1, read as the reverse complement.
GACTGCAATACGATATCGCTCAGACGTACGGAGTGAGCCAGGTCGATTACGCACTCATCGCCCGTGTGCAGGCCACCAGCAACGCTAAGGTCCCGACGCTCCTGCGCTCACTAGCCGGCCGCTGAAGTATTCGCTGTGCACAGAGCAAAGCTTCGGTGTGTCCCGGTTCAGAGGCGCCAACCTCACGTCACGAATACACCATGAGAAGGGATGGATCGACGAAAGCGAGGCCGCCGGATCGTGCGAGGAAGAGTGTCGTCAGGCACTCAAGGTATTTCTGCACGAGACATCATCACAAAAGAGCATTGGCGGCCTGTCGGGCGTACACCCGATTCTTTCAGGGCGACAGTTGCCCACAACCATATCCGACCGGCGGCACGTCCGCTCCGCAACTGTCGCATATGTACCAAGGCGTCGGCTTGCGCAAGCACGGTCCTACCTTTGCAGACTGGTACGCTTGCCCACCGTTTCCGCCCGTGCGAAGCCGGTACACGGAGGACCATGCTTAGGGTGCGCCGAACGGATCGGCGACCTGCAGCGCGCTGATCTTGCGCCAATGCTGCAACGCCGTGTTGATCGCGCTGCCGCGGTCAGCAGACTGCAGCAGCCGATTCACCAGCACTTGGGGGGCTCCGGCCGGCGCCTTGACGCCGAGAGGTGTCGACGCATGGCAAGGGACCAAGATGGCACCACCATTGGTGATTTACTGCTGGCGCACGCAATTTCCCCCATGACCGTCCCATGCGTGGCCTTGGGCGTCGCGGATGCGGCTTCGCCGGGCAACGGCAATGGAAACATGTTCAGCAAAACAACCTGCGTTCTGCAGGTCGGACTAGTGCAGGCCATATCTGTCCACTTGACTTGCGTTTGGATTCAAAGAATCGCCTCAGCGTGCTCACGCAGGAGTTGTGTGACGGAATCCTGAAGAAGAGCAGGGGCATGCGGATCGAGGCAGCAAATTAGAAGACGTGCTAGGATTTCTGAACTCATGTGACTGGCGCATACAGATAGGGCACTATCGGGGAGCGTGAGGTTGTTAGCCGCCGCGCGCCTGGGCATTACCTACTACCCTTGGAGATGGGTTATGCCTGATTTCACACAATTGCTCATGTTCGCTCTTGTGGCGTTGGGAATGGTTTTAACGCCGGGGCCGAACATGATTTATCTAATTTCCCGCTCAATTTGCCAGGGTAGACGCGCAGGCCTCATTTCGTTGGGAGGTGTTGCTCTGGGCTTTGTGTTCTATATGCTCTGCGCGGCATTCGGAATTACGGCTTTCGTATTTGCGGTACCTTACGCATACGACACGCTTCGCTTTGGCGGCGCTTTGTACCTTCTATATCTTGCCTGGCAAGCGGTCAAACCGGGCGGACGGTCCGCCTTTGCAGTGCGCGACCTACCGGTCGATACCCCAATAAAGCTCTTTGGCATGGGGTTTATCACTAACCTGGCGAATCCAAAAATCGCCGTCATGTATCTGTCTTTCCTTCCCCAGTTTATTACGCCAGGACACGGCAGTGTTCTTACCCAATCGCTGGCGCTCGGCAGCGTTCAGATTTCGATCAGCCTCGCTGTAAATGCGCTTATCGTCGTGACAGCCGGATCGATATCTATCTTCCTGTCAGGACGCCCGTCATGGCTATCGCTGCAGCGCTGGCTGATGGGAGGCGTTCTGACAGGTCTGGCGGTGCGGATGGCGTGCGAAGCGAGGAAATAGCGGCGCCTCGCATCGCCTGTACGTCGCCCCTGCATTAATGAAGGCCCGCGCAACGCGGATTCATGCTGACCTTCCACGCCCCCAACAGTTGAGTGATTGCCCTGGATAACGCGTTCCGCACATCATTTACCTATGCCCCAGGCAAGCTACAAGACGGAAACCTATTGGAAACAGTACCAACCCTTTTTTCCCGGACACGCGCGAGTAACCGCCGCCAGCGGCCCGAATGAAGAGTGGCTCGCCTGGAGAGGAGCATCGATCCATGTTGATCGATTTCCCTGCGCTGCATCGCCGCTGACGGTGATCGTAGTGCATGGAGGTGGAGGGTACGGCCGGCTGTTCGCGCCGATTGGCAAGCTGCTGCACGGCGCCGGCTACGAGGTAGTAGCTCCGGATCTACCGGGATATGGATTGAGTCAGGCGCCCCCTTCACTGGTTTCCTATAAGGCGTGGACCAACTTGCTATGCGATCTGGCGTCCATCGAGTACCAGAACACCGGGCGACGCGTGGTATTGTGCGGCGGCAGCCTTGGTGGCTATCTGGCTTACATGTGCGCGGCGCGGATGGGTTACGGCCCGATTGCTGGCGTGATCGCCACAACCCTTGCGGATCCGCGCTCGCCGCTGGTGAAACGACAGTTTGCCCGCAACGCGCTGGTGCGCCACGTCATGATGCCCCTGTTGCCCTTCTGCGCCCCTCTGATCGGCGGACTGAGACTGCCCGTGAAGTGGTTTACCAAAATGGGCGCGATGTCGAACGATTCATTGCTTAACCGACTCGTTGCCGAGGATCCTTATGGTGGTGGCGTACGTGTGCCGGTCAATTTCATGCAGTCAATTTTCGCCGTGCGGCCGGACATTGAGCCCGAGGACTTCGACCACTGTCCTCTCCTGCTGGCACACTCGGAAAACGATCGCTGGACGGGCTTCGAATCGAGCCGGCAGTTCTTTGACCGCATCAAGGGCGACAAAAGATTGGTGATGCTGGAAAACTGTGGTCACTTTCCAGTGGAGGAGCCAGGCATCGCACAACTGGAACAGGCTTCGATCCGATTCCTACGGGAGATTGCCAGCAACAGATCGCGCTCATGACCGCGTGACATTGGTTTGTTGTGGTGAGGTCAGAGGCGCCATCATGCCCGCTGGCGACCGGTCATGGCTGCGCCCGCCTGTCGGAGAAGATCAGGAAGCTGACAGCAGCGAGCACCCTGACAGCAATGCCCCTGTAGAGCATGATCCCGCCGAAACCGTGCACTAGCGCCGATTCAGCCAGGCGTACCAGGCCGCAGTTCCCATTGCGACCAGACACTAGCTCGCGAGATTGCCTGTCAGGTGGGCGCGCTCGCGTCAAAATGCTGCAGGAGCCGGTATCCCTCAACCAAGTCATCCAGTTGGCTGGCGGCATTCAAATGTCCGCGCGCCCCGACGTCGAGTAATCCGCTACCCGATGTACTGGCACGGGACTGTGCATAACTGATTGCCGCATAGGGATCGTGGTTGCCCCACGATACTGCGAAATGGCAATCTTGCTGACGGTACGGGCGAGAACCCAATGCTAAAGGCGCTGGGAAAGACCGATGCCGATGGGTCTGGGACAGCGGGCGTCTGCGGTCAGCGTGCAAGAGGTGATCGAGATGGTGTCGATCAATGGGGCCATCGCCATGGGGATCGGTGACATTACTGGATCGATTAATGCGGGCAAGCGTGCGGACATCATTCTCGTGCGGGCCAACGGCCCGAACATCTGGCCGATCGGCAATACCGAAACGGCGATTGTGCAGAGCGGCACGGCCAGCAACGTCTACACAGTGCTAGTCGACGGGCGACTGGCCAAGCGGAACGGCCGCTTGCTAGCCTACGACGTGGACAGCATTGTGCGCCGTGCCCAGCAGTCCTCCGCCCGGATTCTCAATACGGCAGACGAGATATTGAAGTTCTGAGCGCTCCTACAAGTGAGAGGGCCAAACGGAGCCTCTTGTCCGCGAGCGGACAGGAGGCACTCGTGGCAAGAGCCGCGGGAAGCTGACCCGATTTCGTGTTCGGTTTCGCAGCATCGAACGGCCCAATGCGTTCCCGGCCACTGCCTTGTCTCGCCACCGCCGGGTTGGCAGTGCCGTCGGATGTTGCTTGCCGACGACACTTTGCAGCGCGGATAGCGTATGCCCGTAAGCCAGGTGACGGACTCCAACCCGTCCCCCCTTTGGAGGGGTTCCATCCCGGTGGCCCGCACGAGGTGCCCGATCTAGGGGAAAATGCCTGGCAGCAAGCAAATATTTTGTAATACAGGTCGGATTGGAAATTCCCCTGCTCGCGTGATCCGTCTTGCCTGTTCTACGTACAGGCGCGATACGGATCGCATAAACTACCAGGCTTAAAATACAAAAAAGGCGGTGTTTGGGGTGCCTCATAATCAGTTCCACTTTATGTCGGGCTTGCCCAGGTCAGGGTCGACGCTTCTGTCCGCGCTACTCCTGCAGAATCCTCGCTTTCACGCAGGGATGACCAGCCCGGTGGGAACGCTGTTTAATGCTGTCCTGGCGCAATGCAGCGCCGGCAGCGAGTTCGGGCCCGTGATCGACCAGGACCAGCGCCGTAGGCTGCTGCGTGGCCTCTTCGATAGCTACTATGCGGACAAGGCCGGCAAGGGCGTGGTATTCGACACCAATCGCAACTGGTGCTCCCGCATGCCTGCTCTCCAGGATCTGTTTCCCAGTGCCAAGGTGATTGCTTGCGTGCGCAATGTCGCCTGGGTCATGGACAGCCTCGAGCGCCTGTATCGCGCCAATCCGTATGAAAACACCAAGCTGTTTTCCGACGACGCCGAGCGCAGCACCGTCTATAGCCGGGTCGATACCCTGGCGCAGCGCAATCGCCTGGTTGGCTTTGCGTGGGCCGCGCTCAAGGAAGCGTATTACGGTGAAAACGCCGGTTCCCTGCTGCTGGTCGACTACGATTTGCTCAGCCAGGCGCCCGACAAGGTAATGCGCCTGGTCTACGACTTTATTGGCGAGCCCTGGTTCGAGCACGATTTCAATAACGTGCAATACGACGCGCCGGAGTTCGACCAGGCCCTGGGCGTCTCAGGCTTACACCAAGTGAAATCCAAGGTAGCCAGGCAAGCGCGGCGCAGCATCCTGCCGCCGGACCTGTTCGAGAAATACGCTGCGTTGTCATTCTGGGAGGACGGCAGCACGAGCGCGGCCAATGTCATTCGCGCGAAACTCGACTAGCCCGGTCAGATCGATCAGCGCGACAACGCAGGGCCGGCGGCTCGCCGGACGATTCAGGAAGCCGAATAGCAGATTCCAGCCCGCCGTGCGCTCCCTGAGCCGCGCACGGTGAGGATGCGCGAGGAGAGCGATATGTGGTGGACCCGGAAGCAGAAGGTAGACAACGCGGTTGCGATGCCCGACCGGCCCGCAAAGGGGGCAAGCCCGCTGTCATCGTCGCTGATCATGGCGCTGGAGCCACGCATCATGTTCGATGGCGCCGCTGTGGCCACGGCCGCAGCGGCCCACCCGGCAGCCGATAGCCACAGCGCGCCGGCGGATGGCCACGCGGCCGACAGCCACCCGGCGGACAGCCATGTGGCGCCGGCCGCCGCTCCAGCGGCTGCGCAGCCAGCGGATACAGCCAGCCACGCTTCCACGCCCGCCGAAGCCGGCGCGCCCGCTACGGTGCCATCCGGCCACAACGTGCTGTTCGTGGATAGCCGGGTGGAGGACAGCGCCAGCTTGCTGGCCGGCGTCGCGCCCGGTACGGAAATCGTCTACCTGAACCGCAACGCGGACGGCCTGGCCCAGATGGCCGACTACCTGTCCGCCCACCCCGGCGCCAGGTCCGTCCAGATCATTGCGCACGGCGAGGCTGGCGACCTGTGGCTCGGCAATACCTATCTTTCCGGCGACAACGTTGGCAGCTACGCCAGCAGCCTGGCGAAGGTCGGCGGCGGCATCCAGGCCGGTGGCGACATCCTGATCTATGCCTGCAACACCGCGCAAGGCGCGGCCGGCCTGTCGTTCATCGACTCGCTGGCGGCGCTGACAGGCCGCGATATTGCCGCCTCGGACAACCGCACCGGCGCGGGCAGCGACTGGAACCTGGAAATCACCACCGGCCAGATCGAAGCCACCTCGGTACTGTCGGCCAGCGCGGAAGCCGCCTATACGCACGACCTGGCCCTGATCACCGTGACGAGCAGCGGAGATACCGGTGCCGGCACTTTGCGCAGCGCGATCGCCTCGGCGCTAGCGGGTGACACCATCACCTTCAGCACCGGCATGACGATCAACCTGTCGACCCTCACGTCGGGCAATTCGCTGCTGGTGATCAGCAAGAACCTCACCATCGATGGCGACATCAATCACGACGGCATCGCCGACGTCACGCTCGATGGGCACTACAACGGCCGCGTGCTGGAAATCACCTCCGGCTCGACCGTCGGGCTGGAGGGGCTGGTGATCGAACATGGCCTGGTTTCGGGCATGGGCGGGGCCGGCGGCGTAGCTGCAACCGCCGCGCAAGGTGGCGGCATCTACAACGCCGGGACGCTGACTCTGACGGATGTCACCGTCACGGCCAATGCGGCTTCCGGTGGCGGCGGTGGCGGTGGTGTGGCGGCCCCCTATGCTGGTGGCGCTGTTGGCGGCGGCGGCGGCGGCGGTGGCGGCATGTCCGGCATTGGCGGTGGAGCGGGGGGCGCGGCTGGCTTCGCAACAGGTGTCTATGCCGGTACGTCAGGCCATGCCGGCGTTGGCGGCAACGGAGGCGGTTACAACCCGAACTACATGGGAGGCCATGGCGGCGCCACCACTGGCGGTGCGGGGGGCATCGGCGTCGCAGGCTATTCGAGCGGCGGCAACGGGGGGACTGCCAACAATGGCACCATCTCGATTGGCGGTGGCGGTGGCGGCAGCGGCTGGGATGCCACCGGGGCCGCCGGCGGCAGTGCGGCGGGCGGCATCTTCAACGCGACTGGCGCAACCCTCAATGTGGTTGGCAACTCGATCATCAGCAACAACCTGGGCGCAGGCGGCGGCGGCGGCGGCGGGGGCGGCTTGGGCGGGAGCGCCTCAAGCGGCGGTGCCGGTGGCCTGGGCGTGGGTGCCATATGGAACCAGGGCACCGTGCACATCACGGCTTCGGCCTATGCGGCGATAGCCGGCAACGCAGGCGCGAGCGGGGCGGGTGGCCCGGCACTCGGTGGAGGGGCCACCGGTATCAGCCCAACGGCCGTTGGCAAGATCTACAACGACACCGGCGGTATCCTCGACAAGACCTACAGCCCGAACGCCGCCCCCGTTGCCACCACCAGCGGCGGCACGACCCCGTTCACCGAAGGCAACAACGTCGCCAGCACGCCGGTGGTGGTCGATAGCGGCGTCACGTTCAGCGATGCGGACAACACCACCTTCGCCAGCGGCAAGGTGGCGATCAGCGGTAACTTCCACAGTGGCGAGGACGTGCTGGCGTTCACCAACAACGGCGCCACCATGGGCAACATCTCGGGGAGCTACAACAGCACGACCGGGGTGCNCGACAGCTCGGACACGCCCAACACCAGCACCCGCACCATCAGCTTTACCGTCAACGACGGCACGTCCGATAGCAATGCCGCGGCCAAGACGGTCAGCGTCACCGCGGTCGACGACACGCCGGTGGCTACCACCAGCGGCGGCGCCACCGGGTTCACCGAAGGCAACAACGTCGCTGGGACGCCGGTTGCGATCGACAGCGGCGTCACGGTCAGCGACGCGGACAACGCCACCCTCGCCAGCGCCACCGTTGCCATCACCGGCAACTTCCACAGCGGCGAGGATGTGCTGGCGTTCACCAACAACCCCGCCACCATGGGTAATATCACGGCGAGCTACAACAGCGCGACCGGGGTGCTGACGCTGACCTCGGCGGGGGCAAGCGCCACGACGGCCCAGTGGCAAGCGGCGTTGCGCTCGGTCACCTACACCGATAGCTCGGACACGCCCAACACCAGCAACCGCACCATCAGCTTTACCGTCAACGACGGCACATTGGATAGCAATACGGCGACCAAG
>NZ_QKWJ01000015.1 GCF_003353055.1 Cupriavidus lacunae | reverse complement strand
GCGCTGGAAATCGCCGGGTGTGGCACTGTCCACACCATGCGGCTCTGGCAGTCATGCTAACCCGCGTTTGATTCCTCGCGGCGGGCCAGCCCTCTTGCCCCCAGGAGAGTCATGCTGACTATTAACGGCCTCCAGGCTATTGTTTCCGGGGTGGGTAGCGGACTTCCAGGATATCGATCTGCTCGACCCCGGCCGGCGTGCGCAGCGGCACGGTATCGCCTTCGCGCGCCTTGATCAGCGCCTTGGCGATCGGCGAGATCCAGCTCACGTGGTTCTGGTCCAGGTCGACTTCATCCATGCCGACGATGGTGATCGTGGTCTCCTCGCCGGAAGTATGCGAGTAGGTGACGGTGGCGCCGAAGAAGATCTGGTCGTTGTCACCCTGCAGGGACGGGTCGACCACTTCGGCCTTGTCCAGGCGCCGCGTCAGGAAGCGGATGCGGCGGTCGATCTCGCGCAGGCGCTTCTTGCCATAGAGATAGTCGCCGTTCTCCGAGCGGTCGCCATTGGACGCGGCCCACGAGACGATCTGCACCACGTCGGGCCGGTCGACATCGATCAGGTGCATCAGCTCAGTGCGCAGGCGCTCGTAGCCTTCCGCGGTGATGTAGTTCTTGGTGCCGGGAGGCAGCGGGGCTGCGCCTTCGGGGAGATCGTCGTCCTCGTCGTCCGAGGACTCTTTGACAAATGCCTTGTTCATGGTCCGGATCACTTCTTCGGTCTGTCATTATAGGAAAACACCACTGGCAGGCTGCGCCGGCGGGCGTCCGTTTCGCCCCCTCTCAAGGAAAGATCACAAAAAAGTTGAGAGGGGGCTTCACAAAAACAAAAACTGCGTTATAATCTTTTTCTCGCGTGCGGCTGTAGCTCAGTTGGATAGAGTACTTGGCTACGAACCAAGGGGTCGTGGGTTCGAATCCTGCCAGCCGCGCCACCTATGCAGAAAGAGAAAGGGCTTCCGGAAACGGAAGCCCTTTTTCGTTTCCGTCCACGCTTGACGCTTGCCTTTGAAGGTCGCCGGTCCGCGTGCCGCGGATTCCTTCCTCCTTCGCTTTCCTTCCCTGCCTTCCCGTTTCGTTCGCGCCTTGCCTGCGATTGCTGCGTCACGGCTTGCGGTCGCGCGTGCGGCCTCCTAGGCTCGAATCAGGCACAACACCAACCCTGGGAGCTGAGCGCATGGAAAACGAGTGGCGCGTCGAGGAGTATCGCGGCATGGATGTCTATGTCCTGGTATCGCCGCAAGGGCAGGGCAGCATCGGCCGCTGGGGTTATGAAGTGCGCGTGTCGCAGGAAGGCGCGGACCCTGCTGACGCCGGCGACACCGAATTGCTCGCCAGCGGTCCCCAGCAGTTTGCCACGCGCCATGCTGCAGAGGTGGCCGCATTCGGTGCCGGCTATGCTTTGGTCGATCGCCTGCTCGGGCCCGCGACATAGAGCGCTGCGGGCGATTGCGGTTGGCGCAACGCCTTATATCATGCTGTGATCTATCGTTACGCCGAGACTGTGCTTGCAGCCCACGAACCCGATGGCAAGCTGAAGCGCATCGCATGACGGCGGCGTGCGGAAACGAACAATTTCATGCGCAGGGAAGATAGTGCTTGCCATGGGCCTATGTATCGCCCATAATCCGTCTCCTTCAGACGCGGGGTGGAGCAGTTGGCAGCTCGTCGGGCTCATAACCCGAAGGTCGCAGGTTCAAGTCCTGCCCCCGCAACCAACGCCTGGCATCAGTCATCCGCGGCATTCGCCGCAGTCCTTCAAGGCGTTGTTCTCAAGGCCATCCGGCCTGACTCACTCACTGTTCCGATGTGAATCCGCGAAGTGCCAGCGCATGGGCCAAAGCATGGCCTTGCTGCATTCGTGCGTCTGGTCGCTATGCCGGCACAAGTTCCGCTGCACGCCTGAACGTATCGCGTACCAGAGGCTGGTCTTCACGCTCGGCGGCGTCGGCACGATCGCGCAGCCGCGCGGCCAGCACGGTCAGGGTTCCCAGTGCCTGCGGCCCGCCGGCAGCCTGGCACTTGGTCACGGCTTCGCGCATCATCGCATCGAGTTCGCCGCTGACATCGGCACCATCGAAGGCGCTCACCGAGAGGGCCGAGATGCGTTCCAGGTAGAGATTGACCAGCGCTTCGTCGTGTAGCGGTTCGGACATGTCTTCTCCTTGTCGATGATGGGAATACTCAGACCATTGTAGTGAACGCACCGCCTGGCCGGGATCAAACGGTAATGATTCTTGTTCTGTTCTGTGCCGGGATTCCCATACAATGAGCGCCTGCCCGATTTATCCCGATATGGTTGCCATCATGCTGCTGCAGATTCCCGACGTACTGTCCAAGGCCCAGGTGGCGCAAGTCCGGCAAGTCATCGATGCAGCGCCGTGGGCCGACGGCAACGAGACCTCGGGCTACCAGTCGGCGCTGGCCAAGCGCAACCTGCAGTTGCCGGAGGGCTCGCCCGCGGCGCGCGAGGTGGGCGACCTGATCCAGGACGCACTCGGCAACCATGCGCTGTTCTTCTCGGCGGCGCTGCCGCTGAAGGTCTATCCGCCGCTGTTCAACCGCTACGAGGGCGGCCACACCTTTGCCAGCCACGTCGACAACGCGATCCGCTACCTGCGCGGCACCAGCTTTCGCATCCGCAGCGACCTGTCGGCGACGCTGTTCCTGACCGAGCCGGAGGAATACGACGGCGGTGAACTGGTGATCGAGGACACCTACGGCCAGCAGCGCGTGAAGCTGCCGGCCGGGCATATGGTGCTGTACCCGGCCACCAGCATCCACCACGTGACGCCGGTCACGCGTGGGGCGCGGGTGTCATCGTTCTTCTGGATCCAGAGACATGGTGCGCGACGACGGCCAGCGCGCGATGCTGTTCGAACTTGACGGACGCATCCGCCACGTGGCGCAGGAACTCGGCCAGGCGCATGAATCGGTGATCGGCCTGACTGGGGTCTATCACAACCTGCTGCGCCGCTGGGCGGACGCCTGAGCGCGGCTATTCGTCGCGCCGTCGCTGCATCTGCAACAGTTCGATGGGAGAGGGCTGGATGCGCCGCCGCGCCGGACGCAGCGCGCGGTTGGGCCACAGCACGTAGTTGGTGTGCGGATCCAGCGGCTTGCCGAAGTACGAGACCCAGACCTGCACGCCTTGCTCGGTTTCGGCAATGATGGCCGCGACGGCGCGCGCCGCGGCGGAAGGGGACTTGAGCAGTTCCGCCAGGGCTTCGACGCCCTGCACGACATGGTGCTTCACCCCTGCAAACCATGCGTACTGACGCATGGCGGACAACAAACGCTTGGTCATGGACGCGACTCTGCTTGTGTGGAAGTGCGAGTAAGACTGGCACGCTTCCAAATTGTTCACGGCTGTTTGCGAAACACCGGCATGACTGCGGCGCCATGTCGCTGAGATGCAATGCGCGCGGCATGCGTCACCTGGTGTCGCTCCTGTGCTGCCTGCATCATGTGGCGTGCGGCGGCTGAGGTACCAGTGCAGAGAGTACCATCGCCAGCCGGTCCAGTGCAGGGTCGATATCCAGCAGGTCGATAGCGCCGAAGCCCAGCAGCAACCCGGCACAGGTTGCAGGCGGCCTGGCATAGCAGGGATCGAGCGTGGCGAGCTCCAGGTCGGCCAGACGTGCCATGGAGACCAGCGCCTCTGTCGCCACCGGCACGCGCAGCCTTGCGGCCAGGTGGAAGCCCGCGCTCGCCGGCAGCGGCTCCAGCCACGGCGACAGGTCGCCCTGCAACCGCGCCAGCAGCCGGGCGCGGCGCTGGGCGTGGCGCGCGTGCGAGCGCCGGATATGGCGCAGCAGGTGCCCTTCGGCCAGGAAGCGTGCCAGTGCCTGCTGGAGCAGCGTCGGCGTGTGCCAGTCCATCAGGTGCTTGACCTTGCGCGCGGCCGGCATCAGCCAGGGCGGCACCACCACGTAGCCACCGCGCAGGTTTGCCGCCAGCGTCTTCGAGAATGTGCCGAGGTAGACCACGCGGCCATGCCGGTCCAGCGTCTGCAGCGCGTCCAGCGCCTGGCCGCCGTAGCGGAATTCACTGTCGTAGTCGTCTTCCAAAATCACCGCATGGCGGCGCGCCGCCCAGTCGAGCAAGGCCTGGCGCCGCGCCAGGCTCATCGGCACGCCCAGCGGCGACTGGTGCGAGGGCGTGACATAGACCAGCGTGGCGTCGTTCGGCAGCGCCGCCACCACCAGTCCTTCGTCATCGACCGGCACCGGCACCACCCGTGCGCCCAGGCCCAGGAACAGCGCGCGCGCCATCGGGTAGCCGGGGTCCTCCATTGCCACCACCGCGCCGGGCCCGAGCACCAGCCGCGCCAGCAGGTCGATGCCCTGCTGCGCGCCACTGGTGACCAGGATGTCGGTCGGCGCGCTCTGCACGCCGCGCGTGAAGGCGATATGGCGGGCTATGGCCTGGCGCAGCACCATCTCGCCGGCCGGATCGGCGGGGCCGGGCGGACGCGCGCGCTCGGCGGCCAGCGCGGCGCGCACGCAGCGCGACCAGGCCTCATGCGGAAAGCGCGTGGTATCGGCCTGCCCTGGCTGGAAGGCATAGCGCGCGCCGCCTGCAGCGCCCAGGAACGGTGTGGGCACTGCCATCCAGCGCTGCACGGCGGGCGGCAGCACCGGCGGCGCCGTTGAGCGCATCACCGGGCGCGCGAGCCCTTCGGCCACATAGGTGCCGTCGCCCACGCGCGCGTGCAGCCAGCCCTCGGCCACCAGCCGTTCATAGGCCGTGGTCACGGTCTTGCGCGCCACGCCCAGCTGCGTGCCGAGCAGGCGCGAGGGCGGCATGCGCGCACCGGCATCCAGCCGGCCGCCCTGGATGGCGTCGCGGATCTGGTGGACGATCTGCGCGGTCAGGTCGCTGCCGTGGTCCAGGGAGAGGTGCAGTTCCATGGGGAGGGATCGGTACCGGAAATTGGTCTACCAATTTTGCCGGAAATTGGCGGTGTACGGAGCCAATCCAAGCACCTATCTTTCATCCCAACGGGCGCGACACCAGTGCCCGCTGAATCCAACCAGTCAAATCGGAGATTGATCATGGAAGAACGGATGAACTGGCAAGACGTGGCCCCTGACGCCTACAAGGCAATGGTCGGCGTGGAGATCTACCTGGCGCGCTGCTCGCTGGAGGCCACGCTGAAGGAACTGGTGAAGATCCGGGCCTCGCAGATCAACGGCTGCGCATTCTGCCTGGACATGCACGTGACCGATGCGCGCAAGCATGGCGAAAGCGAGCGCCGCCTGAACCTGCTGCCGGCCTGGCGCGAAGTGAGCTGGTTCACCCCGCGCGAGCGCGCCGCGCTGGCCTGGACCGAGGCGCTGACGCTGCTGCCGCAAAGCCAGGCGCCGGACGCGGACTACCAGGCCTTGCGCGAGCAGTTTTCGGAAAAGGAAATGGCCGACCTGACCCTGCTGATCTCGGCCATCAACGCCTGGAACCGCTTCGGCGTCGGCTTCCGCCGCCAGCCGCCGGCGCTCTGAGCGCCTTGCGCTCCCGCCTGCCGAAGTGGCCTGCCGATTGACAAGCCGCTGTGCGCTGCATTAGCTTCTGTTGCAGATACTGCACCTATTGGCAACAGCCGGCGGTGCCGGCACGGGAGGCATTGTGGCGATACCTCAGGAAGGCGGGGCGGTCCAGCCCAAGGCCCCGGCAGCGGCACCGGCTGCAATGCCCGTCGAGGCTCGGCGCGAACGCGGCAAGGCCCTGCGCACGCAGGTGCCGCGCGGCACGCATGATGCCATCGGCAATGTCGACCGGGATCCTGTCGTATTGCTGGAGGTCAGCAGCCAGGGCCGGGTGCCGCGGCTGGTGCCGCTGCGCTACGGCCGCATGATCCAGTCGCCGTTTGCCTTCTTTCGCGGCAGCGCCATCATCCAGGCCCACGACCTGGCCGGCAGGCCGGATTCGGGCCTGCCCATGCAGATCTGCGGCGACTGCCACCTGGCCAACTTCGGCGGCTTTGCCTCGCCCGAGCGCGTGCTGCTGTTCGACCTCAACGATTTCGACGAAACCAGCCCGGGCCCGTGGGAGTGGGACCTCAAGCGCCTGAGCGCAGCTTCGTGGTGGCGGCACGCCACCTGCGGCACAAGGCGGGTGTGGCCGAAGCCCTGGTGCGCGAGGTGGTGGGCAGCTACCAGCGGCGCACGGCCGCCTATGCCGAGATGGGCATGCTCGACACCTGGTACGACCGCATCAGCTTCGAGCGGCTGCTCGAAGAAGAAACCTTGCCCGAGGTCCAGAAACGCATCCGGCGCGGCATGGAGCGCGCCGCTGACCGCACCCACGAATCGCTGCTGCCCAAGCTGGCCGAGCGCATCGGCGACCGCTGGTCGATTCTCGATGCGCCGCCGGCCATCTTCCATGTGCGCGGCGAGCAGACCCTGTTCGGCCCGGACGACGACTGGCTGGCCGCCAGCGACGAAGACCTGGGGCTGGACGAGGCCTACAAGGACTACCTGTCGACGCTGGCGCCCGACCGGCGCCGGCTGCTTGCCCATTTCACGCGCCATGACCTGGCCTTCAAGGTGGTCGGCGTGGGCAGCGTGGGCACGCGCTGCCTGGTGCAGTTGCTGGTGGACCAGCATGACAAGCCGCTGTTCCTGCAGGTCAAGGAGGCGACCAGGTCGGTGGTGGCGCGCTACTACAAGAGCGCGCCGACCGCGCATGAGGGCCGCCGCGTGGTCGAGGGCCAGCGCCGGATGCAGGCCGCCAGCGACCTGTTCCTGGGCTGGACCAAGGGGCCGTTCGGGCGGCACTTCTATATGCGGCAGCTGCGCGACATGAAGCTGTCGGCACAGATCGAACTGATGGACGCCGAGCTGCTTGGCCGCTATGCCTCGCTGTGTGGCTGGGTGCTGGCGCGGGCCCACGCCAAGGCTGGTGGCCTCGCGGCCGAAGTGAGCGGGTACCTCGGGCGCAGCGACCGCATGGCCGACGTGATGGTAGGCTATGCCAATGGCTATGCCGACCAGGTCGAGCGCGACTATGACCAGTTTGTCACCGCGTGCCGTTCGGGCCGCCTCGAGGCGCGCACCGATGCCGACATGGCCGCGGATTTCCGCGTGTAGATTGCCGTGCCCTGCCAGGAGTCTGCCCCATGACCGAAGACACCCTGCTGCAACTGATGACGGAAGTCGAGAAGGAAGACCCGATCGACTACGCCGATCTGCCGTTCGATGACGCCGCGCTGCGCCGGCTGGCGTGCCGGCTGATCGCCGAGCGCTCCAGCGAGATGGAGGCGTCCGGCCTGCCGGTGGAGGCGCTGCTGGCCACGATGTGGGCCTCGACCGCCAAGCTGGTGCTGGAGAACCTGGTGCTCAACGCGCGCCTGCTGACGCTGCAGGGCCTGCCCGAAGACGCCCAGGCGCTGATCGACCGCATCGCGCGTCAGTCGCGCGGCGACGCCTGAACGCTCCCCGCCGGACGCTTGGCCCGGGGGCGGACCATGTGCAGCAGCAGGCTCAATCTGCGGCGCCATCGCCGTTTCGTTAAAATATTGTTTTTCACCCAGCTGGCCCGCGGCGCGACACGCGGCGGAGACGGCTGACCAGGAGGATTTCGGTGATCAAGTGGATATTCGTCGCGGGCTACCTCGGTGCCATCCTGTATGTGCACTTCCGCGGCAAGGTGCGCCTGCGCATCTGGCGCCAGCTGCTGGACCATTCGGCCCTGGTGGCGCCGATCAACTGCTTCATGTACGCGTTCTCGGGCGTGCCCCGCACACCGTATATTCCGGTCGATAGTTTCCCCGACCTGGAAAAGCTGCGCGCCGCCTGGCCCGAGATCCGCGACGAAGGCCTGGCGCTGGCCGCGATGCGCAAGATCAAGGCCGCCGACAAGAACGACGACGCCGGCTTCAACTCGTTCTTCAAGTACGGCTGGAAGCGCTTCTACCTGAAGTGGTACGAGGCCCAGCACCCGTCGGCCGAACAGTTCTGCCCCAAGACCGTGGCATTGCTGCGCGAGCTGCCCACGGTCAAGGCGGCAATGTTTGCCGAGCTGCCGCCGGGCGGCAAGCTCAACCCGCACCGCGACCCGTTTGCCGGCTCGCTGCGCTATCACCTGGGCCTGGCCACGCCGAACGACGACCGCTGCTTTATCGAAGTGGACGGCGAGCGCCACAGCTGGCGCGACGGCGAGGGCGTGGTCTTCGACGAAACCTACCTGCACTGGGCCGAGAACCGCAGCGACGCCAACCGGCTGATCCTGTTCTGCGATATCGAGCGTCCGATGCGCTACGGCTGGGCTACGAAGTTCAACCACTGGATGGGCCGTAAGGTCATGACCGCGGCCAGCTCGCCCAATGACGAGGATGACCAGACCGGCATGATCAACCGGCTGTTCCGCTTTGTCTGGCTGGGCGGCCAGTACCGCCGCCGTTTCAAGGCCTGGAACCGCCAGCTCTACTACGTCACCAAGTTCGGCCTGATCGTGCTGGGCGTGGGGCTGATCGTCTATCTGTAAGCGGTTACCGACGGTTTGCTCCCCTCTCCCGCTTGCGGGAGAGGGGCCGGGGGAGAGGGCAGGCACTGGCATACCGACAGGCTTCACTTCGTCGAGACTCCGGCCCTCTCCCCAACCCTCTCCCGTAAGCGGGAGAGGGAGCACACAATCGGCCCGTATCTTTCCTCGCGGAGATCCCGATGCGCGCCCGAATCGGAGTGCTGCTGGCCTTCGCCATCGTTGGCGCGACCGCTTGCAGCAATACCCCAGCAGAGCGTCCGGCGGAAGGCCAGGCGATCGGCATGGCCAACCCCGCCTCCGTCAACTGCACGCAGCGCGGCGGCAAACTGCAGATCGTGTCGACCCCGGCCGGCCAGACCGGCATCTGCACCTTCCCGTCCGGCAAGCAATGCGAAGAGTGGGCGCTGATGCGCGGCGAATGCACGCCCGGCTGAGCCTCAGTCGCGGCGGCGTTCGTTGGCCAGCGCGGTGTAGTAATCGCGCTTGGCCTGGTACATGTGGCTGTCGGCCAGCTTGACGACGTCGCTGAGCCGGTCGCCTTGCAGGCAGGTGGCGTGGCCGATCGAGAAGCTCAGCCGCGTGCCAGGGTAGAACTGGTTGTTCAGTTCGACCACCTTGCCGATCTGCTCGACCACGATGGCGGCGCCGCGCTCGTCGCGCCCGGGCAGCAGGATCATGAACTCGTCGCCGCCGGTGCGCGCCACGCAGGGCTGCTCGCCCACGGCCTTCTTCAGCACCTCGCCGGTGCGGCGCAGCAGCCCGTCGCCGTCGGCGTGGCCGAACTGGTCGTTGACCACCTTGAGGCCGTTCAGGTCCACCGCCACCACGCTGACCGGCCACGGGCCCTTGCGGCCCAGCCGCGCCAGCTCGTCCTCGTAGTAGGCACGGTTGTAGAGCTTGGTCAGCACGTCGTGCTTGCCGAGGAACTCGACATAGGCCTCGGCCTTCTTGCGCGCGGTGATATCGGTCAGCGACACCAGCACCTGGTCCCAGTCGGCCTCCCGTCCCGGGAACACCGACCACTGCATGAACACGTCCACGGCACGGCCATCGAGCGCGTAGTTGATGACCTCGCGCTGCTGCCACAGCTTTTCGTGCCAGAGATCGATCAGCTGCTCGGCAAAATGGATGCGCATGTCGTCGCGGAACACATCGCCCAGCCGCGACAGCAGGATTTCCTTGCTGTCCGCGCCGAACATCAGCAGCGTCTGCTGGTTGACGTCGAGCACGCGGATCTCCTGCATGCAGCGCGAGACAAAGTCCGGATGCACGTTGAGGAAGGTGCGGAAGTCGGTGATGCCGGCGGCGCGCACTTCATCGAGCAGCATCTTGACCGCGCTGAAGTCCTCGACCCACAGCGACACCGGCGAATGCTCGAACAGTCCCAGCGCATACTGCTCGCTGTGGCGCAGCTCGCGCTCGGTGCGCATGCGCGGGGTGATGTCCTTGATCGACAGCAGCACGCGCTCCCAGGTCTGTGCGTGGCCTGGCATCACCGTGGCCTCCAGCTGGATGTCGAGCCGTTCTCCATCCAGCGTGTAGTTGACAGTCTGGCTGGAGAAGCAATTGCCGCCGTCCCACAACTGGCCGAGTTCCTCCACATGCTGGTCGAACATGTCGTCGCGGAAGACCGTTTCGAGGTTGTTCACCAGGTCGTCCAGGTCGGCCGCGCGGAACAGCTCGAGCGTGCGCCGGTTGACCGCGATCACGCGGATCCGTGCGGAGCACTGCGCCACTTGCTGCGGGTTGGCGCGCAGGTGGGCGCGCAGGTCGGTGACGCCATCCTTGCGCAGCTGCGCGAAATACTCGCGCACGGCGCTGAAGTCTTCCAGCCACAGTGAGACTGGTGCCAGCTGAAACAGGGTCTGGTATTCGTCCAGGTTGTTGCCGGCAGGATTGCCGGCACCCTTGCCGACGGACGGCGCCGTGGATGCACTGCTCAAGGCCTTTCTCCTTATTCTTGTTCCCGTGGTGCGCGGCGCCCGCGGTCGGTCTTCGCCCCCCGAGAGCAGACGGGCCGCCCCCCTGCGCACCAGCGCACTAGGATAGGCGAGCCGCAGGCAAAAGGGGAGGGATATTGCAAGCAGGCGCCAGGCCTAGAGCGCCAGCCGCTGCACGATGGCGGCGAGCGTGCCCAGCGCCCGCTCGATCTGCGCCGAGCGCGGCGTGCCGCAGTTGATACGCAGGCAGTGGTCGAAGCGCCCGGCGTTGGAGAACATCACGCCCGGCATCACGCGGATGCCGGCCTGCAGTGCCTGGTCGAACACCGCCTCGGACGAGACCTGCGCGGGCAGCTCCACCCACAGATGCATGCCGCCGCGCGGCGCGCCCAGCCGCGTGCCGGCGGGAAAGCTGGCGGCGATGGCCTGCCCAAACCATTCGCGCTGTGCGTGCAGCCGGGTGCGCAGCCGGCGCAGGTGCCGGTCGTACGCGCCGGATGCGAGGAAGTCCGCGGCCGCCATCTGCGACAGCATCTCGTTGGGCCGCGACAGGCCGAACTTGAGCATCTCCACCCGTGCCTGCCACTTGCCGGCGGCGATCCAGCCCAGCCGCATGCCCGGCGCCAGCACCTTGTGCAGCGAGGCGCAGTGGATCACGTTGCCGCTGCCATCCCAGGCCTTGGCCGCGGCCGGCGGCGCGTCGCTGTCGGCGGTGGCCGAGAAACAGTCGTCCTCGATCAGCGCGATGCCGCGCGCCGCGCACCACTGCACCAGCCGCGCCTTGTGCGCGTCGGGCATGATGCAGCCGAGCGGGTTCTGCAGGTTGGGCACCACCGCGACCGCGCGGATGTTGTCGTAGTGCTGCGCGGCCAGTTCCAGGGCTTCGAGCGAGATCCCGGTCTGGGGGCTGCACGGGATTTCCAGCGCGCGCATGCCCAGGCTTTCCAGGATCTGCAGCAGGCCGTAGTAGGTGGGCGACTCCACCGCGATCACGTCGCCGGGGCCGGCCACCGCGCGCAGCGCGAGATTGAGCGCCTCGGTGCAGCCGTTCGTGATGACGATCTCTTCCGGTGCCAGCTGCACGCGATTGCGCAGCGCCTGCCGCGCGATCGCGGCGCGCAGCGGCAGGTAGCCATCGGGCTCGACCGCCTCGCCGAACAGGTCCGGATGCCGGCGCAGCGCGCGCGCGGCGGCACTGCGCAGCGCCTCGGTCGGGTAGAGCGACGGCGCGCAATAGGCGCCGCCCAGGTTGGTATGCACGTGCTCATGCTGGCTGCGCGCCAGCAGGCCTGAAATGCGCTGGTGGATGCCGACATACTGGGCCGGGTCCGGCAGCGCGGTGGCGGGCTCTGACAGTCCGGCCAGCGGCGCACGCAGCGGCGCGGCAACAAAATAGCCCGAGCGCGGGCGCGCTTCGAGCAGGCCGTCGCTTTCCAGTTGCCGGCATGCCTGCAGCGCGGTGGACAGGCTCACGCTGTGCAGCGCCATCAGTGCGCGCACCGACGGCATGCGGTCGCCGGCGGCGAGCGTGCCGGATTCAATGGCGCGGCGGTAGTGGCCGGCAAGCTGGCGATAGAGCGGGGTGGTGTCCATGGGGGCATCGTGGCGGGGTTGGCCGCATCGGTACAGATACAGAGGCGGGGCCCCTGTATCGTAACAGCCGCAAATCCTGGTTGCTGTTCTGGTCCAGATGGTACAGCGGTGTGCCTGCCGCATACGGTGGCCGGTCGATAGGCTGGAGTCCTGTGCCTGCTACCGGAGTCCTGCCATGAAAAGCGATCTGAACGACATATCAACCGTGGTGCCACTGGTGGCCGGGCAGTGCTTGCGCCTGCGCGTGGCGGCAGGCACCGTGCTGCATGCCGGCGCGGGCGAGCTGGAGGTGGCCGGGCCGCCGCAATGGCTCGCCGACACTTGCCATGTCCCACAACGGCGCCTGCGCGCGGGCGACACGTGGATCGTGCCCGCGCGCGGCTGGCTGGCGGTGTCGGCAAGCCGCGCCGGCGCACTGTCGCTCACGGCCCCGCCGGGCTGGCTGCCCCGGCTGAAAGCCTGGTTGGCGTTGTCCTGGCGCCGCGCCGGCACGGCCCGGCAGCCCGTATCCGGCCAGATTCCCGACCCCGCGCCCGAAAGACTATAAAATTGCGGTCCGGCCGGCCTGGCACATTGGTGTGCCCAACCCCCCGGCCGCAGTTCTCGGGTTCCCCATGCTACGTCTAAGTGAAGTCAAACTCCCGCTCGACCATACCGAAAGCGACCTGGACGCCGCCGTGCGCGCCGGCGCCGCGCAGATCGGCGTCAAGGGGGACGGCCTGATCGGCTATACCGTGTTCCGCCGTGCCCACGATGCGCGCAAGCGCTCGGATATCAAGCTGACCTACATCATCGATATCGAGGTGCAGGACGAGGCCGCGGCCATCAAGCGCATGGCCGGCAAGCCGCACTGGAGCGTGACGCCCGACATGGAATACCGCTACGTCGCGCGTGCGCAGGCGGGCAGCACGCATCCGCGCCCGGTGGTGATCGGCATGGGGCCGTGCGGCCTGCTGGCCGGGCTGATCCTGGCGCAGTCGGGCTTCCGCCCCATCATCCTGGAGCGCGGCAAGGCAGTGCGCGAGCGCACCAAGGACACCTTCGGCCTGTGGCGCAAGAGCGTGCTCAACCCCGAGTCGAACGTGCAGTTCGGCGAAGGCGGCGCGGGCACGTTCTCGGACGGCAAGCTGTACAGCCAGATCAAGGACCCGAAGCACTATGGCCGCAAGGTGCTCAATGAGTTCGTGCGCGCCGGCGCGCCGGAAGACATCCTGTACAAGGCACGCCCGCATATCGGCACCTTCCGGCTGGTGAGCATGGTCGAGAAGATGCGCGCCGAGATCACCGGGCTGGGCGGCGAGATCCGCTTCGAGACGCGCGTGGACGATATCGACATCGACGGCGGCCAGGTGCGCGGCCTGAAGCTGTCCAACGGCGAATACCTGGAAGCCGACCACGTGATCATGGCGGTGGGCCACAGCGCGCGCGACACCTTCCAGATGCTGCATGACCGCGGCGTGTTCATGGAGGCCAAGCCGTTCTCGCTGGGCTTCCGCATCGAGCATCCGCAGGGGCTGATCAACCGCAGCCGCTTCGGCAAGTTCGCCGGCAACAAGCTGCTGGGCGCGGCCGACTACAAGGTCGTGCATCACTGCAGCAATGGCCGTTCGGTGTACAGCTTCTGCATGTGCCCGGGTGGCACGGTGGTGGCGGCCGCGTCCGAGCCGGGCCGCGTAGTCACCAATGGCATGAGCCAGTACAGGCGCGCCGAGCGCAACGCCAATGCGGGCATCGTGGTCGGCATCACGCCGGAGGACTATCCCGGCGGCCCGCTGGCCGGCATCGAGTTCCAACGCAAGTGGGAAGAGCGCGCATTCGAATTGGGCGGTAGCAACTACTGTGCGCCGGGTCAACTGGTGGGCGATTTCATCGCGGGCCGGGCGTCTACGGCACTGGGCTCGGTCGAGCCCTCGTACAAGCCCGGCGTGACGCCGACCGACCTGAGCACCGCGTTGCCTGATTACGTAATCGAGGCGATCCGCGAGGGCATCCCCGAGATCGACAAGAAGCTGCCCGGCTTTGCGCTGCATGACGCCGTGCTGACCGGCGTGGAGACGCGCACCTCGTCGCCGCTGCGCATCCGCCGCAACAACGATGACTACCAGAGCATCAATGTGAAGGGCCTGTACCCGGCGGGCGAGGGCGCGGGCTATGCCGGCGGCATCTACTCCGCGGCGATCGACGGCATCGAAGTGGCCGAGGCCGTGGCGCTCAGCATCGTCGGCGACAAGCCCGCCTAAGCCTGCTTGAGGTAAGCCGCGGCCCCCAGCGCCGCGGTGCGCCCGCTGGCAAAGCACGCCGACAGCAGGTAGCCGCCGGTGGGTGCCTCCCAGTCCAGCATCTCGCCCGCGCAGAACACGCCGGGCAGCGCGCGCAGCATCAACCCTTCATCCATCGCTTCGAAGCGCACGCCGCCAGCGCTGCTGATCACTTCGTCGATGGGCCGTGCGCGCAGCAGCCGCAGCGGCAGCGCCTTGATCGATGCGGCCAGCGTGTCGGCGTCGTGCATCGCTTCCTTCGACAGGCATTCACGCAGCAGCCCGGCCTTGACGCCGGTGAGGCCGAGCCGGCTTTGCAGGTGGCTCGACAGCGAACGCGCACCGCGCGGATGCTTCACCTGCGCGCTGACGTGTTCCGCGCTGTGCGCGGGCAGCAGGTCGAGGTGGATGGTGGTGTCGCCATCGGCTTCGATGCGGTCGCGGATCGGCGCGGACAGTGCATAGACCAGGCTGCCTTCGATGCCGGTTGCGCTGATGACGAACTCGCCCTGGCGGTAGTGCGCTTGTCCGTCATGGTCAGTCAGGGCGATGGCGACCGGCTTGACCGGCTCGCCGGCAAAGCGCCCGGCGAACGCTTCGCTCCATGCCACATCGAAGCCGCAGTTGGCGGGACGCAGCGGGGCGATCTCGACGCCGCGCTCGGCCAGCCGCGGCACCCACGCGCCGTCCGATCCCAGCCGTGCCCAGCTGGCGCCGCCCAGCGCCAGCACCACGGCGCGCGCCTGCACGACCGTTTCGCCGTGCGGCGTGGCAAAGCGCAGCGCGTGCGGCGCGCCTTCATTCCAGCCCAGCCAGCGGTGGCGCATATGGAACTGCACGCCGGACTCGCGCAGGCGGTGCAGCCAGGCGCGCAGCATCGGCGCGGCCTTCATGTCGGTCGGGAAGACGCGGCCGGAACTGCCGACGAAGGTCTCGATGCCAAGCCCGTGCACCCAGTCGCGCAGGGGCTGCGGGCCGAAGCCCGCCAGCATCGGCGCGATCTGCGCGGTGCGGGCGCCGTAGCGGCCCAGGAAGGCCGGCTCCGGCTCCGCGTGGGTCAGGTTCATGCCGCCCTTGCCGGCCATCAGGAACTTGCGCCCGACCGACGGCATGGCGTCGTAGACGGCCACGCTGGCACCCTGCGCCGCCAGCACTTCGGCCGCCATCAGCCCGGCCGGGCCGCCGCCGATGACGGCAACGTCGAGGCAGGCTTGGGAAGGGGTGGAAGTGGCGCAAGGGGGCATCGGGAGGCTCGGCAGGGGCGGGGGTGTTTCCGCCGCGGATTATAGAGCCTGCGGCAGCGCTAGAATGAGGCTTTGCCGCGCATCGCCATCATGTCCTCCGCTACTCACTCCGCAGACACCGTCATCGCCGCCACCCGCCACTGGCTGGAGCGCGCCGTGATCGGGCTCAACCTGTGCCCGTTTGCCAAGAGCGTGTATGTGAAGGAGCAGGTGCGCTACGTGGTCAGCACCGTCACTGAGGCGCCGGACGCGATGGACGACCTTGAGCGCGAACTGCGCCTGCTGGCCGATGCCGACCCCGACCAGATCGACACGACGCTGCTGATCCTGCCGGATGCGGTGGCCGATTTCCTCGACTTCAACGACCTGCTGTATTTTGCCGAGCGCCTGCTTGGCAGCCTCGGGCTGGAAGGCACGCTGCAGATCGCCAGCTTCCATCCGCAGTACCAGTTTGCCGGGACCGAGCCGGACGATATCGAGAACTACACCAACCGCGCGCCGTATCCGATCCTGCACCTGCTGCGCGAGGATTCCATCGCCCGCGCGGCGGCGGCGTTCCCGGATGCGGCGGACATCTACGAGCGCAACCAGGCCACCATGCGCCGCCTGGGCCACGACGGCTGGCAGCGCTGGATGGCGGGCGAGGACGAGCCCGAAAAAGGCTGATTACGCGGCAGGCACCGGCGCGGTAAAGAAGCGCTCGCGCATTTCTTCCAGTCCCAGCCTTTCCAGCACTTCTTCCAGCCGCTCGGCCGGGCGGCGCCGCGGCAGGTCCTTGTACTGCGCGATGATCAGCTCGTTCTTCATCGAGTGTTCCCAGCCCACCAGCTCGGTCACGCTGACCTGGTAGCCGTGCGCCTCCAGCTGCAGGCAACGCAGCACGTTGGTCACCTGGCTGCCGAACTCGCGCGTATGCAGCGGGTGGCGCCAGATCTCCGTCAGCGGGTTGCCCGCCAGCAGCTTGCCCTTGTGCTTGCGCAGCACGCTGGCCACCTCGGCCTGGCAGCACGGCACCAGCACGATATGGCGCGCCTCCTTGGCCAGCGCAAAGCGGATCGCATCGTCGGTCGCGGTATTGCACGCATGCAGCGCTGTGACGACGTCGACGGTGGGCGGCAACTGCGGCGACGTGATCGAATCCGCCACCGACAGGTTCAGGAACGACATCCCCGGAAAGCCCAGCCGCGCGGCCAGCGCCTGCGAGGTCTTCACCAGTTCTTCACGGGTTTCGATGCCGTAGATGTGCGAGTCGTCCTGCAGCGTCTTGAAGAACAGGTCGTAGAGGATAAAGCCCAGGTACGACTTGCCGGCGCCGTGGTCCACCAGCGAGACGCGGCCGCGCTCGGCCTTGACCTCCTGCAGCAGCGGTTCGATGAACTGGAACAGGTGGTAGACCTGCTTGAGCTTGCGCCGGCTGTCCTGGTTCATCTTGCCGTCGCGCGTCAGGATATGGAGTTCCTTGAGCAGTTCGATGGACTGGCCGGGGCGGATTTCGTGGGTATTTGACATGAGGGGGACTGCGCAGGCTGCGGGACGCGGCGCGTCCCGGAATGCCGACAGTTTACCGAAAAGTCCCGGAGGGCTCCTGGTAAGGACCCTGCCGCCGCGCGCGGCATGGAGATCCGACGGTTTGTGCAAGCAGTGGGTGCGGTGCGGATTTGTAAGAATTTGTGAGCTATTGGCGAGCCAGGCCTGAACAGCTCGACGCAATAATCGACAAACTCGACAAATATGCTTAATCGCGATTGTTTGGTATTGCTGTTGTTGTGTAACCTCGGGTTCATGCCGCAGGGCGGCATCACAAAAAGAAGAAGGGGAAGCGCTTTGAACGCAATGACGTTGGGACTGACGACCCGCAAAGCCGCCATCGGCCTGGGCGTCATGGCATTGCTGGCCGTGGCCGGCTGTCCGGCGCTTTCGTGGTCAACCGCGACAAGGAAGACCGCTCGTGGTATCCGCTGCTCAATGAGATTCCGGACCATGCCGGCTTTATGCGCAATGGCAGCCGGCAGGAACTGGTGATTGCGCTGGCGCAGGCCTCTTCCGTCGACGTGCTGCGCTTCCGCGGCCTTTCCGATGCGGGGGCGCGAAGCAATGCGCGCCATGCCCGGGTCGAGGCCTCCGCAGGAGGCGTGCAAGGCCCCTGGGCCGTAATCTACGACGCGGACCTGCCGGGGCAGGACGGCTACGATACCCGCGTGCCGCTGCCCCAGCCCGTGAAGGCCGAGGCCCTGCGGCTGACGCTGACCGGCAACCGCTGGTCGGGTGATCAGGACGAAGGCCAGATCGGCCTGCAGCAGTTCATGGCGTACGGTAAGCCCGAGGCCGCGGCCGACAAGGTGCGCCAGGTTGGCGGCATCTACCAGTTCCCGGTGGAATTCGGATCCTCCGGCTACGTGCTGCTCCACCAGGACGGCGCGGCGGTCGAAGGCTGCTATGTGGAAGGCGACTACAGCAACAAGCAGATGAAGATTGCGCAGGTGCTCGGCACGATTTCCGGCGGGCTGGAAAACGGCGCCCTGCTGGCCTTCCGGCGCACCACCGAGGGCGCGCCGGAGAAGGGCGCCATGGCATTCAGCCCGGACGGCAGCCATGCCTACGCCGCGCTGGTGAAGGGCGATGCCCGCACCTTCGACAGCGTGCGCGAAGCCGGCGGCTGGCGCCTGGCGGACAAGGCGCCGCCGTGCTTCCCGAAGGCCGACGCCGCCCCCGATCCCATCGGCCAGGCGCTTGAGGGTGCCGGCCGCGTGCAGCTCTATGGCGTCAACTTCGAAACCGATTCCGACGTGCTGAGCGCGGCGGCCCTGCCCGTGCTCGACCGTGCCGCCAAGGCGGTGGTGGCGCACCCGGACTGGCGCCTGCGCGTGGAGGGGCATACCGACAGCACCGGCGGCGACGCGCGCAACCAGCCGCTGTCCGAGCGCCGCGCCGCCGCCGTCAGGCACTACCTGGAGAGCGCCGGCGTGCCCGCTGGCCGGCTCGACGCCAGGGGCTATGGCGCCACCCATCCGCTGATGCCCAACGACACGCCATTCGGCCGCGCGCAGAACCGCCGCGTGGAGCTGGCCAGGCAGTGATGACGCATGGAGAACCGAGCGATGTCCATGAATTCCGACGACCGCGCTAGCGCGCGTCAATCCCTGGACCGCCGCACGGCGCTTGGCGCAAGCCTGGCCCTGGCGGCCCTGTTGCTGCCGGCCGCCGCTTCGGCCGGCGTCTGCGACGCGCCGTGGACGCATGACGGCGGCGAGATCCGCATGACGATGCAGGGCGGTGCGCCGGGCACGGCGACCATGTCCGTGTCCGGCGTGCGCAAGTCGGGCAAGGGCCAGTGCAATGCCAATATCAGCGTCGTGTCAAACGTGGCCGCGGCCGGCTCGGCCAACGAGACGCGGCTGGACTACACCATGGCGGTGATCGAAGACCGCCTGACCATCTCGCGCGGCGGCGCGCCGGGCAAGGTCGAGGGCAAGAGCGCCGCCGGCACGGCATCGGGCATGCTCGACAGCAGCGCGGTCGGCACCCTTGCCTACGGCGGCGTCATTGAAGCGGAAGGGCAGCGGCTGCCGGGCGAGTCGCAGACGGTGCGCATGGACCTGCAGCTGACCGCGGCCGGCCAGAGCGCCGGCCAGGCCAAAATCCCGTCCGCCAGGGTCACCATCGGCGGCAAGGTCGTCGGCAAGCGCGCGACCATTCCTACCCGCCTCGGCCAGAAATCCTGTTGGCCGGTCCGCTACGAGCGCACCACGACCATGGCGCCAGTCACGGTGGCGGGCCATACCGTGTCGGTGCCGCCGGCGACCGCCAGCGTCACGGACTGGTACTGCCCCGACATGGGCCTGGTCATGAAGCAGGAGGTGGTGCAGAACGGGCAGGCCGGCACAATCGAGGTGGTCTCGGTCAAGTAGCCCCGTCATCGGGATCGTCCCCGGGGTTTGCCCGCGAAGGCGACGGCAGCCCCGCCGGCGCGGGGTGCTGTGCGCTAAAGTTCTCAGCGCTCCTGCCGTTGGTAATGGATCGATAACCAGCGGAGCGCCGGCACCCGCCGCGCCACCGCAAGACGATTCAGGGGACGCATGACGCAGGAATCTGGGTTGCGCCTGGAACTTGCCGAGCCAGGCGAGCAGGTGCATGCACGCTACGCGCCGCAGCCAGGCAGGCTGCCGCCGGACCAGGCCAGCCTGCGGCAATGCCTGGACAGCCTGGGCTGGGCCGGGGCACGGCTGGATGCGCGCGCGGTGGCGCAGTTCCTGGCGCAGTGCCAGCGGGCCGAGCATGAGATCGATGCCACGATCGGCACGCTGATCGACGGCGCGTTCGAACTCGACATCACCGGCGACGGCCTGGCCGTGCGGCTGACGCTGCTGCCAGCCGAAGGCGGTCGCCCGGTCAGCGCGGAGGATATCCGCCGCGCCGTGGCGGAGCGCGGCGTGGTGGCGCCGGTCCAGGCCCTGGCACTCGATGCCGCGCTGGCAGAAGGCACCTGCGAGCTGCGCACGATTGCCGCCGGCGTCGCGCCGCGACAGGGGAGGCCGGCGCGCTTCATCAGCTTGCTGGAGGCACGCAAGCCGGCGCAGGCCGATGACGAGGCCGGCAAGGTCGACCTGCGCGAGCTGGGCAACCTGTTGCTGGTCAGCCCCGGCACGCCGCTGATGCGCCGCGTCCCGGCCGTGCATGGCAATGACGGCGTGGACGTGTTCGGCAAGCCCGTCGCCGCCGACCCGGTCGAAGACCCGCCTTTCGCCGAAGGCCTGACCGGCGCTGCCGCCGATGCGGACGATCCCAACCTGCTGCTCGCGGTGGTCGCGGGATCGCCGGTGGCAGGCGTGTACGGCATCTCGGTCAGCCCGGTGGTGCAGGTGGAATCGGTCGACCTGCACTCGGGCAACGTGGCGTTCGACGGCACGCTGCGCGTGTCGGGCGACATCCGCACCGGCATGTCGGTCAACGTCAGCGGTGATGTGGTAGTCGAGGGCACCATAGAAGCCGCCAACGTCGAGGCCGGCGGCAATGTCATCGTCAAGGGCGGCATTATCGGCAAGACCGAGACCGGCCGCGCCGAAGGCGGCATCAGCCGCGCCAGCGTGCGCTGCAAGGGCGCGGTGAAGGCGCGCTTTATCGAGAATGCGGTGGTCGAGGCCGGCACCGAAGTCAATGTCGAAAGCGGCATCCGGCAGAGCGACGTCGCCGCCGGCGAGCGCATCGTGGTGGGCGGCACCGGCGTGCAGGGCAGCATCAGCGGCGGCCGCAGCCGCGCCATGCTGGCCGTGCGCGCCGCAGTGCTGGGCGCCCCGGCCGGTACTGCCACTAACATCCAGGTCGGCCTCAATCCCTACGCCGATGCGCAGCGCGCCGCGCTGGAGGTCGAGCGCCGCCGCATGCTGGAAGAGCAGAACAAGGTCAGGCAACTGGTGGACTTCTTTGCCAGGCATCCCGAGCGGGCCGTGGGCGACCTGCGCGAAAAGGCGCGCGCGACCATGTTCAAGCTGTCGCGGGATCTGTTCGAGCTGGAGGCGCGCCTGGCCGAACTGGGGCAGCAGATGCAGTCGGCTACCGATGCGGTTATCGACGCCGCGCGCCGCATCCACGGCGGCGTCACGCTGCAGGTGGGCAGCCGCGTGCTCAAAGTGATGGAAGACAAGCCTGGCGGCCAGATCCGGCTGCTCGACGACCGCATTACCGTCAGCTGAATCGCGCTGGTATCCGTCGGTATTTGTACTATGCTGCAGCTATGTCCTGGGGTGCCGCAGGATGGGCGAGAGAGCTAGCGTCGGGCAATGAATGCAGAAGCGGATCAGCACTCTGTGGAAGCGTTACACAGAACCGACACACGTGGCACTTGAATAACCGGAAAGGCCAGCCATCCAGGCTGGCCTTTCTGCTTTCTGCGCTGGCCGCCGGGCGAACTACACTGTAGGTGCAACCACTACACAAAGGAGGTTGCTATGGCTGCCACCCTGATCACCGCGCTGGTCCTGATCGCCCTGGTCGCGTGCGCCGCATTTGTCATCTGGATGCTGCGCGAGAAAAACCCGGCGCTGCTGCAGCAGCAGGAGCAGTCGGTTCGGACCTGGTTTGATCACATGATTCATCGACACTGACTCTGCCGATTCGCTATCGTACAGCCCGCCACTATGGCGGGCTTTTTCGTGGCAGCGCCTCATCCGCATTCAGGCCGCCCACAGGCGTAACTCATGCAGCCCACTGCGTTCCACGCGCGTGCCAAGTGCCCGTCCTTCCTCTTCGAACATGGCCTGCAGCCACGCCACGTCTACTTCGCGCGCATGCGCCAGCCGGAAGTGGCTGCGCCGCAACGGCACCAGGCGCAGGTCGGCGCAGCCGCCGGCATCGAAGCTGACGAAAGCCATCAACGCCAGGTCTGGCCGGTAAGTGTCATAGCCGCCGATGCCTTCGTAGTCGTTGATGAAATCGCCGCAGCCATACAGGATCGGCTTGCCGGCATGCACCTCGATGCCCAGCGGATGATGCGACGAATGCCCGTGCACGATGTCGATTGCGCCGCTTTCCACCAGCCCTCGGGCAAAGGCGCGTTGCGCGGGGTCGATGCGATAGCCCCAGTTCGGACCCCAGTGGATCGATACCACCACCACGTCGCCGGCACGCCTGAGCTTGCGCGCCTGCGCGGCAATGCGTTTGCGCGATACGTCTGACCAGTCGTCCAGCAGGTTCACGCCGGAATGCCCGGCGCTGGCGCGCCAGGCCGCGGGTGTGCCGGCATTTTCCATGGCGAAGGCCAGCACCAGCACGCGGCCGCCGCCGGGGCGCGGCAGCGTGGCCGCGTGCGCCGCGCTGGCTTCGTCAGGGCCGGCGCCGGCATGCGCGATATGGGCCCCGTCAAGCGCCGCCAGCGTATCGGCCAGGCCCGCGCGGCCCCAGTCCAGTACATGGTTGTTGGCCAGCACTGCGCAGCCGATGCCGGCGGCCTGCAGGCAGGCGACATTGCCCGGATGCATGCGGTAGTGCACCGCCTTGCCGGGCCAGGCATCGTCGCTGGTGGTGATGGCGGTTTCGAGGTTGACGATGCGCGGCTGCGCGGCGCGGCTTTCCAGTTCCGCCAGTGCATCGCCCCAGGGATATGCCGGCGCGGCGGGGCGCGCGATCGGGCCGGCCTTGCGCTCGGCCAGGTGCACATAGTCGAGCGCGGAATGCACATACGATTCATGCAGCAGCGGCTGGCTCGGGTGCGCCAGGATCTGGTCGATACCGCGTCCGGTCATCACGTCGCCGCACAGGAACAGGGGAGGGTGGCTGGCTGTATTCATGGCCCGGCCGGACGGCGCATAAACACCGTGCCGACAGTACCTCAATGATAGGACGGTGCGCCGGCATGATCGCGTTGCGGCACTTGCCGGGGCGCCCGGCCTCGCAGGGCGGGCGTGCGGCCGATGCCCCATTTACATTCATCCGGGGCCTGCCTTAAATGATGGAGTCATCGGTCCTCGTGGCCATCTCTCCGCACCCGGACGCCGCGCCCTCCGATGTTTCCAACCAGCATCGGGAGGCAAATCATGGCCCAGCCATCGCAGGAACATATTGAGGCACTCAAGGCGCAGCTGCGCGGGCGCCTGTTGCAACCACAAGATAGCGGCTACGACGAAGCCCGTCGCATCTGGAACGCGATGATCGACCGCCGTCCGCCGCTGATCGTGCAGGCCGCGGGCACTGCAGACGTGATCGCCGCAGTCAACTTCGCGCGCGACAACGGCGTGCTGCTGTCGATACGCGGTGGCGGCCACAATATCGGCGGGCTGGCGATCTGCGAGGACGGCATGGTGCTCGACCTGTCGCAGATGAAGTCCGTGCGGATCGATCCCCATGCGCAACGCGGCTATGTGGAGCCTGGCGCCACGCTGCGCGATTTCGACCATGAAGCGCAGGCATTCGGGCTTGCCACGCCGCTGGGCATCAACTCCACCACCGGCGTGGCCGGGCTGACGCTGGGCGGCGGCTTCGGCTGGCTCAGCCGCAAGTTCGGCACCACGGTCGACAACCTGGTGTCCGCGCAGGTCGTGACCGCCGACGGCAAGCTGGTGCGCGCCAGCGCCGACGAGAATCCCGACCTGTTCTGGGCGCTGCGCGGCGGCGGCGGCAACTTCGGCGTGGTGACGATGTTCGAGTTCCGGCTGCACCCGGTTGGCCCCATGGTCTACGGCGGCCTGATCGTCTATCCGCTGGAGCAGGCTGCCACGGTGTTGCCGGCCTACCGCGAACTGTTCAAGTCGATGCCTGACGAACTGACCGTCTGGGTCGTGCTGCGCCAGGCGCCGCCGCTGCCGTTCCTGCCGCCCGAGGTTCACGGCAAGCCGATCGCGGCGCTGGCGATCTGCTATATCGGCCCCCCGGACAAAGGCCCGGAACTGGTCGAGCCGTTGCGCAAGCTGGGCACGCCCTATGGCGAACATGTCGGTCCCATGCCGCTCGCGGCATGGCAGCAGGCCTTCGATCCGTTGCTGACGCCGGGCGCGCGCAATTACTGGAAATCGCACAATTTCGCCGGGCTGGACGATGGGCTGATCACGATGCTGATCGAGCAGATCGGCAAGCTGCCCTCGCCGCAATGCGAGGTCTTCATCGGCGCCATGGGCGGGCAGACCAACCGCGTCGCGCCTGACGCGACTGCCTATGCCAGCCGCGACGCCAACTTCATCATGAACCTGCACGGACGTTGGGATGCGCCCGCGGACGATGACAAGTGCATCAGCTGGGCGCGCGAAGTCTTCCGCGCGGCGTCGCCCTACGCGCTGGGCAGCGTCTACGTGAACTTCCTGACGCAGGAAGAGAGCGACCGCGTCGGCGCGGCCTACGGGCTCAACTACGACCGGCTGGTCGAGGTGAAGCGGCGCTACGATCCCAACAACCTGTTCCGCCATAACCACAATATCAACCCCGCGGCGTAACTGGCGTAATCTGCAGGGACAGGCGGGAAGGCGGGGCAGGTCAGGTGGCCTGCCCCTCGCTTTCACGCGGCTGCAATACTGGCGTGCGAGCATCGCCGCGACCGCGTTGTATCCACAGGGAGAGCAGATCAGATGAGACCGGGCGAAGCAGAACTGGTGCGGCGCATCCACAACGAGGTGGCCGACTACTACGACGAAGAGATCGAACTGGAACTGGACGACCGCGAAACCAGCGAGGCCTTCGGCGATCCGGTACACCTGGACGACCAGGGCGAGCAGGACAGCCGCCGGCACTATTTCCGCGAACTGTTTCGCCTGCAGGGCGAACTGGTGCGGCTGCAAAGCTGGGTCGCCGCCACCGGGCACAAGATCGTCATCATCTTCGAGGGGCGCGATGCCGCCGGCAAGGGCGGCGTGATCAAGCGCATCACCCAGCGCCTGAACCCGCGCGTCTGCCGCGTGGCGGCGCTGCCCGCGCCCAACGACCGCGAGCGCACCCAGTGGTACTTCCAGCGCTACGTGGCGCAACTGCCCGCCGCCGGCGAGATCGTGCTGTTCGATCGCAGCTGGTACAACCGCGCCGGCGTCGAGCGCGTGATGGGCTTCTGCTCCGACGAGCAGTACGAAGAGTTCTTCCGCTCCGTGCCCGAGTTCGAAAAGATGCTGGTGCGCTCCGGCATCCAGGTCATCAAGTACTGGTTCTCGATCACCCACGACGAGCAGCGCCTGCGCTTCCTCAGCCGCATCCACGATCCGCTCAAGCAGTGGAAGCTCAGCCCGATGGACCTGGAGTCGCAGCGCCGCTGGGAGGATTACACCAAGGCCAAGGAGACCATGCTCGAGCGCACCCACATAGCCGAGGCGCCGTGGTGGGTGGTGCAGGCCGACGACAAGAAGCGCGCGCGGCTGAACTGCATCCACCACCTGCTCACCCAGGTGCCCTATGCCGAAGTGGAGGCACCCACGGTGGTGCTGCCCGGCCGCGAACGGCATGAGGACTACGTGCGGCAGCCGGTGCCGAAGGAGATGATCGTGCCGGAGGTGTACTGAGAGGCGAGGGCCTGAACAGGCCCGTAACAACTGCGCACTGGCGCTTGCGGTGCCAGGCCGCAGCGCGTTTTGGCCTTGGCGATCACTCGCAAGACCGCATCCTGGTAACCAGGCGCCACGGTATAACGGCTCGGTGCGCGTACGCCGTCGGTGAGCGATAGCTTCCAACTCTTCTCGCCCAGTTCGAAGGCCATATACAGTTGACCGATGACTGCCCTATCCTGTCCTTGAAGGGCTGTGTCAGGCGCATTCATTTGCAGGCTCCTTTCATAAAACGGGTTCGTGAGGCTTCGTTTTACTTCAGGGGGCTTATCTGTCCAGCCCTTCCATAGTATCTAGGGTATCCACGGGGTGCGCCATCGGCCCCCTGGGGCAGACGGCTACCTATAATGAAAACGGCCACCTGAAAATACAAGAGTGGTCGTTATCGTGGAACTGCTAGTTTTCTGGGCGGCCATGCTAGCCGCCTATCTCCTGATGAAGCATGCCGGCTGCTTCAGCCAACCGGTGCTTTATCCCGACCTTGACCATCCCTTCCGCTACTGGTGGGCGCAACGGCTGGGGAGCCGGCCGCTACCGCCGGTTTTGCCGGATCACGGGCAACAAAAACCCCGGAGAGCCTGACGCTCTCGTCTACCCCTGAGCGTGTGATGCTTTTGCTACGATTGCCAAACATTGGCAAGGCGCCGTCAAGCCCGGAAGGGAGGGCAGTCGACGACATACCTGTCGGCCTGATGAGGCAATCGGCCTGAGGCTGCTCGACTTGTGATTTCCCCGACCTGCCGGTGAGTATCTAAAATACAAAGCGGATCTTCATTCTGTCAGGAGGTCATCATGCTCGCAGCATTCATCTTGGCGGCCGCGATTATTGCCCTGTACATTCTCGCCATCAGGGCTGAGTTTTTTCACAAGTCACCGCTTTACCCTGAACATGCGCATCCGCTTCACTACTGGTGGGACCGCCTGGCCCACCACAAGAAGTAGGCAGCCAGCCCGCCACCCGGCGGGCTTTTTGTTGCCCTCACTTCTTGAGCGATGCTATTGCCCGCTCGTTCCCTGAAGGAGGTCTGTATGTCGACGATCCGCGCATCCCTGATCCATGAACTCCACCCGACCCAACTCACGGTGGGCATGATTGAAGTGAATGACAAGAGGAAGCATCTGGCCTCGCTGAAGCCCGGGGAACAGCAAGCGTTCATGCAAGCCCATCCCATCCCGGCGGTCGACGGGCCAGGCGGCAAATTGTACATCACCGATCACCACCATCTCGGACGGGCTGCGCTTGAGGCCGGCGTCACAACCGGCTATTTCACGGTGGAGTCGGACCTGTCAGCCTGCGGGCCTGATGAATTCTGGGAAGAGATGGACAAGAACCTGTGGGTTCATCCCCTGGACGAGAACGGCATGCGGCACTATTACTCGAGCATTCCGCATCATCTGGAAAAACTGGTCGATGATCCCTATCGGTCCTTGGCTGGATATGTGCGCGATGCCGGCGGGTATGACAAGACGCCTACTGCTTTTGCCGAGTTCGTCTGGGCCGACTTCTTTCGTCGCTCCATTGCTGTCGAGGACTTGAAGGCTGACTTCCACGCGGCGGTGCAGCGCGCCGTGACGCTGGCCAGGGGCAAGCTGGCCATTGGTCTGCCGGGCTTTAAGGCGAAGTAGGCGATGGTTGAGTCAAAGACAAGCGAGGGAGCGGATGCCTGAAGAGTTCGAGGTGCGTGGCGCCCATGATGACGCGCTTGACCATGCTGCCGAGTCTGGGTCCTCCGACCAGTTCGCCGGCAGGATCGCGGTGATGACAGCAATTTTGTCGACTGTTGGGGCGGTGTTCGGGTATGAGGGCGGAGCGACCCAGAATGAGGCGCTGCTATTGAAGAACGAAGCCGCCATCCACAAGACCGAAGCGGCCAATCAATGGGCGTATTACCAGGCGAAGGGGCAGAAGGAAGCGATTGCCGAACTGGCCGCGCAGTTGCCCGGCGTCGATCGCGACAGGGCTATGCAGGACGCGCGGCGCTATGCAACGGAAAAGGAGCAGAGCCGCCTGAAGGCGGAAACACAAGAGAAGGCTGCGAAGGAAGCGGATGATGCCAGCGAGAGGACAGTGCACCGCCATCACCGGTGGGCGCAGGCATTGGTGGCCATGCAGATGGCAATTGCGATGGCGGCGATTACGATTCTCACTCGGCGCAGGTGGGCGCAAATGGCGTCGTATGGCATCGGCGTAGCTGGCCTGGTGCTTGGCCTGCTCGCCGTCCTTCGTGTATAGCTGCGATGCGCCTTTGCACGGGATCGGCGCCCAGGCGGTGCCCGTCATCCGATCAGGCGCGGCAGGCTAGTTGCCTTCGCAGACGATCGCCGTCAGGAACGGCGCCGCGCGCTCGACGCTGGCCCTGCTGCCGGCGGCCCTGAGCGATTTTCTGACCGAATCCATGCCTGCCACCACCACCACGCCGTAGAGTGGCTTGTCCGAGGGGGAACCGTCACCTGGCTTGAACAACGGCTCACCTCGCTGGTAGCCGAAGACGGCAAACACATCGTGATTGAATGCGGTCAGGCTGACATCGTGCGCTGGCCAGAAGGCATTGACCGAGTTGGGTTCGACATGCATCGGACTCGCTTCGATGAGGTGTTGTGCGCGCAACATCGAGAAAAACTGGCGGGGGGATTCGCCGCACGAGAGTGCCGAGTCGAGTGGCGCAGCGTGGGTGAGCGCCGGAATTGCCGCCAGCAAGATGCCAAGGACAGAATTTTTCATGGCGGCACTTTACCCGACTTGGCGCGCCGCCGCCGGGGGGGTCTTTCGCACGTGGCCATTTGGTTGGCGGGGCGCAGGTGGGGGGCTTTCCGCTCGCTTCGCATGCCCCTTGCCTGTGTTGACCGGAATTCCCGAAAAAAACCTACAGGGCGCCAGAAAAGCGAAAGGGGCTACAGGCTGGCGCGCTGTAACCCCTTGATATTCCTGGTGCCGAAGAGAGGAATCGAACCCCCGACCTTCTCATTACGAATGAGCTGCTCTACCGACTGAGCTACTTCGGCAACACGTTCCGGTGAACTGGAACAGCCCGCAATAGTAGCAGCGTTTTTTCGCCTTGTGAAGCCCTTTTGTGTCGCCCATGCCATCCGGCCGGGGCTCAAAGAGAACGGGGCGCTACCTGGGCGCCCCGTCTCATTGCCGTGCGGCCGGAATCAGGCCTTGCCTTCGGCTTCCAAGTGGTAGCGCGTGACCCGCTCCACTTCGTTCTTCGAGCCCAGGATCACTGAGACGCGCTGGTGCAGCTTTTCGGGCTGCACGTCCATGATGCGCTGGTGGCCGTTGGTGGCGGCGCCGCCGGCCTGTTCGACCAGCATGGCCATCGGGTTGGCTTCGTACATCAGGCGCAGCTTGCCGGGTTTTTCCGGCTCGCGTTTGTCCCACGGGTACATGAATACGCCGCCGCGGGTCAGGATGCGGTGCACGTCGGCGACCATCGAGGCGACCCAGCGCATGTTGAAGTTCTTGCCGCGCGGGCCTTCCTCGCCGGCCAGGCATTCGTCGATGTAGCGGCGCACGGGCGGGGCCCAGTGGCGCATGTTCGACATGTTGATAGCGAACTCCTTGGTGTCTTCCGGGATCGTCACATTGGAGTGCGTCAGCACGAAGCTGCCGGCCTCGCGGTCCAGCGTGAACATGTGCACGCCGTTGCCGACGGTCAGCACCAGGGTGGTCTGCGGGCCGTAGACGGCGTAGCCGGCGGCGACCTGGTGGGTGCCGGGCTGCATGAAGTCGGCGTCGGTCACGGTCTGGCCCGGCTTGGGCATGTGCAGCACCGAGAAGATGGTGCCGATCGAGACGTTGACGTCAATGTTCGACGAGCCGTCCAGCGGGTCGAACATCAGCAGGTACTCGCCCTTCGGGTAGCGGTTGGGAATCTCGTAGAACGATTCCATTTCTTCCGACGCCATGGCGGCAAGGTGGCCGCCCCATTCGTTGGCGTCGAGCAGCACTTCATTGGCGATCACGTCCAGCTTCTGCTGGGTTTCGCCCTGCACGTTGCCGGTGCCGGCCGAGCCCAGCACGCCGGCGAGGGCGCCCTTGCTGACGGCGTTGGAAATGGCCTTGCAGGCGCGCGCGACCACTTCGATCAGCAGCCGCAGTTCGGGCTGGATCGTGTTGTGCTTGCGCTGCTCCTCGACCAGGTAGCGGGTGAGGCTGATGCGAGTCATGGTTGGTTCTCCTTGGATGGCCGCAATTCTACATGCCCGGCCCCGCGGGGCCGGGCAAAGGGGGCGTTGGCGGGCCTCCCCTTGTGTCATGTCCGGCGCTCAGGCGGCCAGCGCCTTGCCGACGATCTCGCGCACGTCGCGCGACAGCGTGCTGCTGGCGCCCACGCGCTCCAGTTCGGCGCGCATGCGGTCACGCAGCGTCAGTTCGTATTTCTGCCAGCGGTCCATCACGCGCGCCAGGCGCGCGGCCACCTGCGGGTTGATGGCGTCGAGCGCCAGCACCTGGTCGGCCCAGAAGCGGTAGCCCGAGCCGTCCTCGGCGTGGAACTGCGCCGGGTTGCCGGAGCAGAAGCTGAAGATCAGCGAGCGCGCGCGGTTGGGGTTGCGCAGGTTGAAGGCGGGGTGCTCCATCAGCGCACGCACGGTGTCGATGGTGCGCTTGCCGGCGTGCGGGCCCACCTCGCCGCGCTGCATGCCTTGCAGCGAGAACCACTTGTCGATCACCAGAGGGTCGTCCTCGAAGCGCTCGTAGAAGTCCGTCAGCGCGTGCTCGCGGCCGGGGGCGAAGCTGTTGACCAGCGCCGACAGCGCGGCGAAGCGGTCGGTCATGTTGTCGGCGGCCTGGTATTGCTGCTCGGCCAGCGCCTGCATGGCGGCGTCGCCGCTGTCGGCCAGGTAGCCGAGCGCGAGGTTGCGCAACGCGCGTTTCGCGGCCGAGGTGGCGTCTGGCGAGTACGGCCCCGGCGTGGCATTGGCCTCGTAGGCGGCAAGCCAGTCGGCCTGCAGCGCGCGCGCCAGGCCTTCGCGCATGAACTGGCGCGCGCGGTGGATGGCGGCGGGATCGGCCACGCCCATGCGTTCGGCCAGGTAGGCCTCGGCCGGCAGCACCAGCGCCTGTTCGCGGAAGGCGGGGTTGAGCGTGTCGTCGGTCAGCACCGCGCGCATGGCCTGCGCCAGCGCGGGCTCGAGCTTGAGTTCGCGCCCGGCCTGCACGTCGGCCACCAGTTGCAGCAGCGCGCGCGTGGCCAGGCGCTGGCCGGCTTCCCAGCGGTTGAAGGCGTCGCTGTCGTGCGACAGCTGGAAGGTCAGCTGCGCGTCGGTGTATTCGGCATCGACGATCACCGGCGCCGAGAAATTGCGCAGCAGCGAGGGCAGCGGCGCCTCGGCGCCGCGCGGCAGGTTGATGAAGCGGAAGCTCTGCTCGGCCCGCGTGAAGTCAAGCACGCGCGTGGTCGCGCCAGGCGCGCTTTCGCCTTCAAGCTGCAGCGGCTGGTCCTTGCCATCCGCGCCAAGCAGGCCCACCGCGAACGGAATATGGAAGGGCTGCTTCTCGGGCGTGCCGGCGCGGGTCTCGATGCCGACCTTGGGGCAGCGCTGTGACAGCGTCAGCGTCAGGCTGCCGTCGTCGCCGTTCCAGTCCGTGCGCGCGCTCACCACCGGCGTGCCGGCTTGGCTGTACCAGAGCCCGAACTGGCTCAGGTCGCGGCCGTTGGCGTCGGCCATGGCCGCGCGGAAGTCGTCGCAGGCAACGGCCTGGCCGTCATGGCGCTGGAAGTACAGGTCCATGCCCTTGCGGAAGCCGTCGCGGCCGAGCAGGGTCTGGTACATGCGCACGACCTCGGCGCCTTTCTCGTACACGGTGACCGTGTAGAAGTTGTTGATCTCTTCATAGCTGTCGGGGCGCACCGGGTGCGCCATCGGGCCGGCGTCCTCGGGGAACTGCACCTGGCGCAGCACGCGCACGTCCTCGATGCGCTTGACCGCGCGGCCGGATTCCGAGCCCATCATGTCGGCCGAGAACTCCTGGTCGCGGAACACCGTCAGGCCTTCCTTGAGCGAGAGCTGGAACCAGTCGCGGCAGGTCACGCGGTTGCCGGTCCAGTTGTGGAAGTACTCGTGGCCGACCACGGCCTCGATATTGGCGAAGTCGGTGTCGGTGGCGGTCTGCGCGTTGGCCAGCACGTACTTCGTATTGAAGATGTTCAGGCCCTTGTTCTCCATCGCGCCCATGTTGAAGTCGCCCACGGCGACGATCATGAAGCGGTCCAGGTCCAGCTCCAGCCCGAAGCGGCGCTCGTCCCAGCGGATTGAATGGATCAGCGAATCCATGGCATGGCGGGTCTTGTCGAGGTCGCGCGGCTCGACCCAGACCTGCAGCAGCTTGTCCTTGCCGGAAGCGGACTGGATCCGTTCCTCGATGCATTCCAGCTTGCCCGCCACTAGTGCGAACAGGTAGGACGGCTTGCGGAACGGGTCTTCCCACACGGCTTCATGGCGGCCGCCGGGCAGGTCGCGCTGGCTCACCAGGTTGCCGTTGGACAGCAGCACCGGATACGCGGCGCGGTCGGCGCGCAGCGTGACGCGGTAGGTCGCCATCACGTCGGGGCGGTCCAGGAAGTAGGTGATGCGGCGAAAGCCTTCGGCCTCGCACTGGGTGAAGAAATTGCCGTTGGACACATACAGGCCCGACAGCGTGGTGTTGGCCGCGGGCTGGCACGCGGTGGTGATCTCCAGCGTGCCTTGCGCCGGCAGGCCGGGGACGGTCAGCGTGCCGCCGTCCTGGGTGGCGTTGGCGACCGGCTTGCCGTCCAGGCTGACGCCGATCAGTTCAAGCTCCTCGCCGACCAGCACCAGCGGTGCGTCGGGCGCGCCGGCCTGGCGCGCGAAGCGCAGCGTGCTGGTGACCACTGTGCGCTGGGGATCGAGCTCCAGCACCAGCTCGGCATGGTCGATGGCGAACGGCGGCGGGGTATAGTCCTTGCGATAGACGGTAACGGGCGTGTCGGTGCGCAGCATGGAAGGATCCTGTCTTCGGAAGACCGTTAGGAAAGAGGAGCGGCCAGGCGCGTGCAAGCGAAGCATGGCGCTGAAGTCCTCATTGTAGCCAAGGGGTCGAGGCACGGTCTGGCGGGGAGCGCACCAACGCGGCACGGGGAATTCCGCGCCGTCGGCGTGGTCTCAGAGACACGCAGGGTTTCAGTGGACAGAGAAAAGCGAGGTAGGTCTATGTGGCAGCGCGCAGGCGGTGTCGGCAAGGCAGGGGCGGCAGGCATTTGGCCGGGGCCGCGCGGGTGGTGGTGGGCGATGGCGCTGCTGGCGGCGCTGCTGCTGTCGGGATGCGCCAGCACCGTGACGACCGATGTCACGGCGTTCAGCCAGGCGGGCTGGCAGAACGATGCGCCGCGCACGTACAGCTTCGAGCGCAGCGCCGAGCAGGCGGCGCAACTGGACCGGCAGACCTATGAGCAGTGGCTGGCCACGGCGCTGACGGGGCTCGGTTTCGAGCAGGTGCCGGCCAAACAGGCGCGCTACCGCGTCAGTATGGACTATGACACCGCGCCCGGCCTCGTGCGCGTGGCCGAGACGGTCTACCCCGATTACGGCCCATGGGGCCCATATTGGGGGCCTGGCTACTACCGCCCGTGGGGGCCCTGGGGTCCGTGGGGCCCTTGGGGGCCGGGCTACTGGCCGCCGCAGACCGTGGTGCGCGATGTGCCGGTGACGTTCTCCAGCCTGCAGGTTTATTTCAAGGATGCGGCCAGCGGCAAGCGGGTCTACCAGGTCACCGCGCAGAACCAGGCCGAGAACGGCAGCCTGCCGGCGGTGATGCCCTACCTGATCCGCAGTGCCTTTACCGACTTCCCGGCCGAGAGCGGCCGTCCGCGCCGGGTGACGCTGGAGGTCGAAAAGAACGCAAAGTAGGGTCGCATTGCCTGGCCGCCACGGACCGGGCCAGGCGATGCGTGCGGATGCATGCAAAGGCATGCTTCTGCACCGGCATTGCATACCCAATGGTAAAAGCTGTTTAACTTGACCAATGGGTCCAAAAAATCCGCCTGCAGGGGGCGCCGGTGCTACTTTGCGCGGACGCGTGGGCTAGAATATCTGCTCGATTTTTCCGGCCTGTCTGCCGGAACCGTCAGTTTCGCTGCCAGACGTTGTCCTTCGCTGCGGGCCGCAAGTCTTGATGCGGGTGGAGGCGAATCATGGCGGGAGAGTGGCGCTTCCGGTCCGGGCCATTTTCCGGACGAGCCAATGAGCAGCAAGACCAGCGGTGATGCACCGCAACATGCCCCGAACAGTCCTGAAGCGCAACTGCGCCTCGCTGCGCTGGAGTATCACCGCAGCCCCACCAAGGGAAAGATCCAGGTAACCGCGACCAAGGCGCTGTCCAACCAGCGCGACCTGTCGCTGGCCTACTCGCCGGGCGTGGCCTATGCCTGCGAGGAAATCGCCAGGGACCCGGCCACCGCTGCTGAGTACACCTCGCGCGCCAACCTGGTGGCCGTGGTCACCAACGGTACCGCTGTGCTGGGCCTGGGCGACATCGGCCCGCTGGCCGGCAAGCCGGTAATGGAGGGCAAGGGCTGCCTGTTCAAGAAGTTCGCCGGCATCGACGTGTTCGACATCGAGCTCGACGCGCGCGACCCGGACAAGATCGTCGAGATCGTTGCCGCGCTGGAGCCCACGCTGGGCGGCGTGAACCTGGAAGACATCAAGGCGCCGGAGTGCTTCTATATCGAGCAGAAGCTGCGCGAGCGCATGAACATCCCCGTCTTCCACGACGACCAGCACGGCACGGCCATCATTTCGGGCGCGGCGCTGCTCAATGGGCTGAAGGTAGTTGGCAAGGATATCGGCAAGGTGAAACTGGCCGTGTCCGGCGCCGGCGCGGCGGCCATTGCGTGCCTGGACACCATGGTCGGCCTCGGCGTGAAGCGCGAGAACATCTCGGTGGTTGACTCCAAGGGCGTGATCTACGTTGGGCGCGACGCCAACATGGAAGCCAACAAGGCTCGCTACGCGCAGGACACCTCGGCGCGCACGCTGGCTGACATCGTCAACGGCGCCGACGTCTTCCTGGGCTGCTCTACCGCCGGCGTGCTGACCGCCGAGATGGTCAAGACCATGGCCGACAAGCCCATTATCCTGGCGCTGGCCAATCCCGAGCCCGAGATCCGCCCGGAAGTGGCCAAGGCCGCGCGTCCGGACTGCATCATCGCCACCGGCCGTTCGGACTACCCGAACCAGGTCAACAACGTGCTGTGCTTCCCGTATATCTTCCGCGGCGCGCTGGACTGCGGCGCCACCAAGATCACGGAAGCGATGAAGCTGGCCTGCGTCAAGGCCATCGCCGACCTGGCCGAGGCCGAGCTGAACGACGCCGTCGCCGCCGCCTACGGTGGCCGCGAGCTGAAGTTCGGCCCGGACTACATCATCCCGACACCGTTCGACCAGCGCCTGATCGAGAAGATCGCGCCGGCGGTGGCCAAGGCGGCCGAAGAGTCCGGCGTGGCCACGCGCCCGATCAAGGACCTGGAAGCCTATCGCCAGCAACTGACCCAGTACGTCTACCACACCGGCATGATCATGAAGCCGGTGTTCTCGGCCGCCAAGGCCGCGCCCAAGCGCGTGGCCTATGCCGAGGGCGAGGAAGAGCGCGTGCTGCGCGCGGTGCAGACCGTGGTCGACGAAGGCCTGGCCCGTCCGATCCTGATCGGCCGCCCGCACGTGATCCAGATGCGCATCGAGAAGGCTGGCCTGCGCCTGAAGCCGGGCGTGGACTTCGAGCTGATCAACCCCGAGGACGATCCGCGCTACCGTGCCTACCACGAGGCCTACCACGCACTGCGCGGCCGCGACGGCGTGACGCCTGACATGGCCAAGGTGGCGCTGCGACGCTCGAACACCCTGATCGGCACGATGCTGATGCACATGGGCGATGCCGACGCGCTGCTGTGCGGCACGGTGGGCCGCTTCGAGGCGCACCTTGAGCATGTGCGCGACGTCATCGGCCTGGCGCCGGGCGCGCATGTGTTTGCCGCGATGAACGCGCTGATGCTGGAAAAGCATACGCTGTTCATCACCGACACCTTCGTCAACGACGACCCGAGCGCGGAACAGCTGGCGGCCATTACCCAGCTGGCAGCCGAGGAAATCGCGCGCTTCGGCCTGCACCCGAAGGTGGCGCTGATGTCGCACTCGATGTTCGGCTCCTCTACCCGTCCGTCGGCGCGCAAGATGCGCGAGGCTGCGGGGATCCTGGCCAAGGTGGCTCCGCACCTGGAAGTGGAAGGCGAGATGCAGGGCGACGCTGCCCTGGACGAAGACGTGCGCCGCCACTTCCTGCCGTCGACCAAGCTTGCCGGCAGCGCCAACCTGCTGGTGATGCCGACGCTGGACGCTGCCAACATTGCCTTCAACCTGCTCAAGATCACGGGCGGGCAGGGCGTGACGGTGGGCCCGATCCTGCTGGGCGCGGCCAAGCCGGTGCACATCCTGAACCCGCAGGCCACCACGCGCCGTATCGTCAACATGACGGCAGTCGCCGTGGCC
The DNA here is from genome assembly GCF_003353055.1 of Cupriavidus lacunae. Lineage (GTDB taxonomy): Bacteria > Pseudomonadota > Gammaproteobacteria > Burkholderiales > Burkholderiaceae > Cupriavidus > Cupriavidus lacunae. Next base: position 101,763 of record NZ_QKWJ01000015.1, on the reverse strand, counting down.
GAGAGCAACGCGCTGCGTTGATGCTGTGACAGGTGCGCCGACAGGCGCGCGCCATGCAAAAAGCCGGGTCGATGACCCGGCTTTTTGTTGCTTGCTGCCCCGCCGCATTCGCGCGGCAAGGGGCGGCTGGCATGGTGGCTACTGCAGCACGTTGTATTGCTCGCGCATGACCACGATGATCGATTTGGCTGCCGCCAGGTGGTGGCCCAGATTGTCGACGGACTCCTGCGGGAAATCGACCTCGGCGCTCCAATTGCATCCGGTATGGTCAGGCTGGTGCATTCGCACCGCGTGCAACTCGCATTCGCCGCACTCGGGGTTGTTATCAAGGCACTGGTTCAGGATGGCCATCAGTTCGGACCGGGTCTTCGCATATCGCCGCATGAGTCACCTCGCTCGCTATGGTTTTTGAGGCCTGGAACACCAATCTAGGAAGCGCAATGAGGCCATTCCAATTGAATCCACCTATGAAGTGCCGATGTTCGATCTGTCGTGCGTCTTGGCAGGGGATGGCGCAGTGCAGCATCGCAGAGGCGGATTCTTGCTTCGAGTGATGCGTACGCGGCAATGAAAAAGCCCGCCGGGAAGGCGGGCTTCAGGACTGCCGGTGAGGCGCTTACGTCATCAGAACTTGTGACGCACGCCCACGCCGAAGGTATCGCCGTGCTCGATGCCGGTGATCTTGTCGTAGTAATACGCGGCGTACACGTCGGTGCGCTTGGACAGGTTGTAGTCGTAGGCGACGGCAAACGTGTTGCGCTTGAAGTCAGCGGTCGAGTTCTGGGTCTTGTCGTAGGCGTAGGACGCCAGCACGTTGCCGGCTCCGATCGGCACCGAGGCGCCGACCTGGCCATTGGTGTGCTTGATGTCGCCGCTGGCGGCCGTGGTGGCCTTGGTCTTGATGTATTGGCCCTGGGCGAACAGCTTGACCACGTTGAAGTCGTACGTGACGCCGGCCTGGACGGCATCCTGGCGGCTGAAGCCCGCTGCCGACAGGTCGCTGGCAACCACCTCGAAGCGGACCTGCTGGTACGCGACGGTCGCGGCGAACGGCCCGTTGAAGTACATCAGGTTGCCGCCCCACTTGTTCTGGCCGGCAGCACCTGCCTTCTCGCCTGTGGAATAGATCAGGTTTGCGCTCAGGCCGCCGAAGCTCGGCGTGGAGTACAGCACCGAGTTGTTCCAGCCCGAGTCGCCGATGATGCCCGGATCGGCCACGCCATTGCTGGCGGCGCCGAAGTAGGTGTGGAAGATGGTCGGCGAGAATACGTACGAATCGATCAGCGGGTTGAACAGGATGGTCGAGATGAAGTACGGGGTCGTGTTACGGCCCAGCTTCAGCGTACCCAGCTTGTCATTCTGCAGGCCGACGTAGGCGTTGCGGCTGAACATCGAGTCGCCGTTGAAGCGGCCGCTGCTGCCGCTGTCCGTGCGGAAGAACCCGTTCAGGTCGAAGATGGCCTTGGTGCCGCCGCCCAGGTCTTCGGTGCCCTTGATGCCCCAGTAAGACGTCTGCATGCCGCCCGAATTGGCTACCCATGCGCGATCGCCCGAGCCCGGGTTCTTGACGCCGCCGACGAACATGTCAGCCTGGCCGTACAGCGTGACGCTGGACTGGGCCATGGCCGCGCCGGAAAAAAGGGTAGCCGCTATTGCCGCCAGCTTCAGGGCCGGCTTGTACTGCTTCTGCATTGTTAGACCTCCGTGGTTTGATCCTGCTTGGAACGTTGTGTACTGGGTCCCTGCCGGGTTCTTCTAATGTCTTGGTGCTTTTATTCGTGCCGCCTGGCTGGGCTCGGTTTGGTGGGCATTGGGGTGCCGGCGGCATCGGGTACAGCGTTTTTTGTTATACAGGTGGCGCGTTTTTTGGTCAGGCGGATACTAAGTCGTCAAGGCGGAACTGCGCAATGCGATGGATCTGGTTGATGCAAGATTGCAACTCTTGCTGCGGCGTGTTTTCAAGGCGGCGCGCAAACTCCGCGATGATCCCGTGGCGGTCATAGCCGCGCACGGCCAGGATGAACGGGAAACCGAACTTCTGGTTGTAGGCCGCGTTGAGTGACTGCAGGCGGTCGAATTCCTCAGGCGTGCACAGGTTCAGGCCGGCGCCGCTTTGTTCGCGCGTGGACTCGGCGGTCAGCTCGCCGCGCACGGCGGCCTTGCCGGCCAGTTCCGGGTGGGCGCGCACCAGCTTGAGCTGGGCCGCCTCGCCGGCTTCATCGACCGCCTTGCGCAGGGCCAGCGTGAGCGCTGCGCCATCGGCGAAGGGCCGTTGCGTGGCAGCGGTCTCGGCAAACCACGGCGAATGTTCGTAGATGCCGCCCAGCACCTGCACGAATTCCGCGACCGGCATGGTGTTGAGTTGGGCGATGGTGTAGGTCTGGCTCATGCTTGTTTCCGGGGAGTGTAGGGGTGGGTGTCGGCCCAGTGGCGGGCGATGTCGACACGGCGGCAGATCCACACCTTGTCGAGACCCTGCACGTAGTCGAGGAAGCGCTGCAGCGCGCGGAAGCGGCCCGGGCGGCCGAGCAGTCGGCAGTGCATGCCGATCGACAGCATCTTGGGGCTGTCCTGGCCGCTCGGGTCGCCTTCGTCGTACAGCACGTCGAACGCGTCCTTCAGGTACTGGAAGAATTGCTCGCCGGTGTTGAAGCCCTGCGGCGTGGCAAAGCGCATGTCGTTGGAGTCGAGCGTGTACGGCACCACCAGGTGCGGCTTTTTCTCGCCGCCGGTGACTTCGACCTCGGTCCAGAAGGGCAGGTCGTCGCCGTAGTAGTCCGAGTCGTACAGGAAGCCGCCGTGCTCCACCACCAGGCGGCGCGTGTTGGGACTATCGCGGCCGGTGTACCAGCCCAGCGGCATCTCGCCGGTCAGGTCCTTGATGATCTGCATGCCGATGCGCATATGCTCGCGCTCGGTGGCCTCGTCGATGCCCTGATAGTGGATCCAGCGCCAGCCGTGGCAGGCGATCTCGTGGCCCAGCTCGACGAAGGCGCGGGTCAGTTCCGGATGGCGCTGCAGCGCCATCGACACGCCGAAGATAGTCAGCGGCAGGCCACGCTTCTCGAATTCGCGCAGCAGGCGCCAGACGCCGGCGCGCGAGCCATATTCGTAGATGCCCTCCATGCTCATATGGCGGTCGGGATAGGCCGCGGCGCCGACGATCTCGGAGAGAAATTGTTCGGAGGCGGCGTCGCCGTGCAGCACGCAGTTTTCACCGCCCTCTTCGTAGTTGAGGACGAACTGCAGCGCAACGCGAGCGCCGCCCGGCCAGCGGGCGTGCGGCGGCCGGGCGCCGTAACCAATGAGATCGCGTGGATAGTTATCTTTTGTCATGTGTCTTTGCTTGCTTCAGGAAAACCTCCGGCACCGCCGCGCTGCCCGCAAGCGCCGGCCATCACGCAATGAATGTGCCAGTCGTGCCGGATACTTCGATACCGATGCTTCGCTTACTCCGTGCCGTGCGAGTTGGCGGCGGCGTTGCGCATGGCCTCTTCGCGCGACTGGATGCCGTTGTAGAACAGGTTCAGCGCCACGGCCACGATCGTGCCCAGCACGATGCCGCTGTGGGTGAACGGCACGGTCCACTTCGGCAGGTACTGGAAGAAGGTCGGCGCCAGCGTCGGGATCATGCCGAAGCCGATCGAGATGGCGACGATGAACAGGTTGTGGCGGTTGCGGTTGAAATCGCACGAACCCAGGATGCGGATGCCGGTGGCGGCGACCATGCCGAACATCACGATGCCGGCGCCGCCCAGCACGAACTGCGGCACCGAGGCCACCACGTGGGCCATCTTGGGGAACAGGCCGAAGGCGATCAGGATGATGCCGCCGGCGGCTGCCACATAGCGCGAGCGCACGCCGGTCACCGTCACCAGGCCCACGTTCTGCGAGAACGAGGTGTACGGGAAGGTGTTGAAGACGCCGCCGATCACCGTGCCCAGGCCGTCGGCGCGCAGGCCGCGGGTCAGGTCCTCGTTGCTCAGCTTCTTGCCGGTAATGTCCGACAGCGCCAGGAACATGCCGGTCGATTCCACCAGCGTGATCAGCATGACGATGCACATCGACAGGATGGCGGTCACTTCGAAAGTGGGAATGCCGAAGTGCAGCGGCGTGATGACGGCGACGAAGCTGGCTTCATTCAGGCCTTCGAACGACACCTTGCCCATGGCCATCGCCACCACCGTGCCGGCAATGATGCCCAGCAGCACCGCGCAGTTGGCCACCAGGCCGCGGCCGTACTTGGTCAGCAGCAGGATGATCAGCAGCGTCAGGCCGGCAATGCCCAGGTTGGTCAGGTCGCCATAGGCGAGGTTGGGCACATCCTTGACCACGCCATCGATCACGGCGCGGGTGGTGGGCTGGCCGCCGGCCGCCCAGTTGATGCCCACGCGCATCAGCGACACGCCGATCAGCGTGATCACCGTGCCGGTCACCACCGGCGGGAACAGTCCCAGCATGCGCCCCATCATCGGCGCAATCAGGATGCCGAAGATCCCCGAGGCGATCACCGCGCCATAAATGCCGAGCAGGCCGACATTGGGATCGGTGCCGATGGCGATCATCGGCGCCACCGAGGCGAAGGTCACGCCCATCATTACCGGCAGGCGGATGCCGAACTTCCAGAAACCAAAGGCCTGGATCAGCGTGGCCAGGCCGGCGGCGAACAGGTCGGCGTTGATCAGGAACGCCAGCTGGTCCTTGGGCAGCTTGAGCGCGCCACCGACGATCAGGGGCACGGCAACCGTGCCGGCGTACATCACCAGAACGTGCTGCAACCCGAGCGCGAGCAGGCGCCCGGAAGGCAAACGCTCGTTGGTGAGGTCCGTGGGGACCGTGGTGCTTGCGGAATTCATTGGTGCGTCTCCTCTCCTTTGGTTTGATGGGAACGCCACTGCCCTGGCCTCGGTCCTGGAGCCTGGAAGGTCTCCGGACCGTTATCTGCCTGTCGACTCAGCACTCTCGTTTCTCTGCCGGGTGCTGTTTGCCGCCAGGTCTGGCCTTGTATGCGGGGCAGGGCGGGTACACCGTGCTAGGTGGAGCGGCCTAGTACGCTGCGAAGATCGAAGTTGCCCGGCTCGTCGGGCTGCACGCGGTCGGCGCAGGCGCCAAGGTGGTGCTCCATGCGCGACTGGGCCAGCGCGGCATTGCCCTGTTCGAGTGCGTCGAGGATCTCTTCGTGTTCATCGAACGAGCACGCGTTGTTGCCCGGGGCTTCCACGCTGGCGATCATCAGCGTGGTGCGCGACACCAGCCGGCGCATCATGTTGACCAGCAGCGCGTTGCCCGACAGTTCCGCCAGCGCCGTGTGGAACTCGGCGGACAGGCGGATCCATTTGGGACGGTCATGCGTCAGGAAGGCCTGGCGCTCGCTGGCCACCATCTGGCGCAGCGGCGCGATCACGGTCTTGACGTCGCGCATGGCGGCGAGCTTTTCCAGCACCGCGCGCTCCAGCATCTGGCGCAGCTCGAACATGTCGTGCGCCTCGTCGGTGGACGGGCTGGCGATAAAGGCGCCGCGGTTGGGTTCCAGGTCGACCATGCCGTCGGCGGCCAGGTGCGACAGCACCTTGCGCACCGTGTGCCGCGCGGTGGCATAGATCTCGCAAAGGGAATGCTCGGTCAGCTTGGTGCGCGGTGGCAGCCGGTGCTCCATGATCGCGTCGTAGATCTCGTGATACATGCGCTCTTCGACCGAGCCCTTGCGTGCGGGCCTGGCGGGCTTGCCCGCCTGGATCTCAGTCAGTTCGGCGTCGACCTTGGTCTCGGCGTTGGCGGCAATCAGCTTCAGGCTCTTGGACATCGTGGCACCAGCAGTCAGGCAGGGCACCGCAAATCCTGGACATCAGGCCGCGGTGATCCAAAAATTGTTGACAATTATTTGGTTACTGCTTCAATATTGTCAACAAAACCGACTCAGGTTTTCGACAACTCAGGGAAATCCCTGAATTGCCAACCGGGTGGATGCAGGCGCATTGTCGCCACGCACCCACCCAGCGCCGGGATGCGTTACCAGACGTACCGAGCGGGCACCGTTCCCACAAAATGGTGCTAGTGAAGGCAGCGGCGCCCCTCACAACCCAATCGCCTAAGGAAAAACACGATGGGACGCTTGACCACCCATGTACTCGACACCGCTGCCGGCACGCCCGGCCAGGGCATGTCGATTACTCTCCATAAAATTGTCGACAATCGACGTGAAACCCTGAAGACAGTCGTGACCAACCACGATGGCCGCTGCGACCAGCCGCTGCTGGAAGGCGCCGACCTCGCCATTGGCGTGTACGAACTGGAATTCGCCGCGGGCGACTACTTCCGGGCGCAAGGCACGAAGCTGCCCGAGCCGGCTTTCCTGGACGTGGTGCCCCTGCGCTTCGGTATTGCCGATGTCAACGCGCACTACCACGTGCCCCTCCTGGTTTCGCCCTGGTCGTACTCGACCTACCGCGGCAGCTGAAGCGGTGGCATAGGGAAACAGGAGACAAGACATGGAAGGCTATATCCTCGACTGGGCCAATCTGCTGCTGCGCTGGGTGCACGTCATCACGGCGATCGCGTGGATCGGCTCCTCGTTCTATTTCGTCTGGCTCGACAACAGCCTGACCCGTCCTACCGATCCTGACCTGCAGGAGAAGGGTGTCGGCGGCGAGCTGTGGGCCGTGCACGGCGGCGGTTTCTACAACCCGCAGAAATACCTGACCGCGCCCAAGACGCTGCCTGAGAATCTGCACTGGTTCTACTGGGAGTCGTATTCCACGTGGATGACCGGCTTCGGCCTGCTGGTGGTGCTGTACCTGTTCAACGCCAGCACGTTCCTGATCGACAAGAACGTCTACGACATGTCTCCTGGCGCGGCGGTCGGCCTGGCGCTGTCCTACCTGGCCGCGGGCTGGGTGGTCTATGACGTGATCTGCCGCGTGTTCGGCAAGAGCGACAAGACCGTGGGCGTGCTGGTGGCGATCTACGTGGCCGTGGCGGCTTACGTGGCGTGCCACCTGTTCTCGGGCCGTGCGGCGTTCCTGCTGACCGGCGCGATGATCGCCACCATCATGAGCGCCAACGTGCTGGTGTGGATCATCCCGGGCCAGCGCAAGGTGGTTGCAGCGCTGCGCGCGGGCCAGCCGGTTGATCCGGTCCATGGCAAGAACGCCAAGCAGCGCAGCGTGCACAACACGTACTTCACGCTGCCGGTGCTGTTCGCGATGCTGTCGAATCACTACAGCATGACCTACAGCTACAAGTACAACTGGGCCGCGCTGATCCTGATCATGCTGGCCGGTGTGCTGATCCGCCAGTTCTTCATCCTGAAGCACAAGGGCAAGATCAACGTGGCCTGGCCTGCTGCCGGCGTAGCCGTGCTGGCCGTGGTGGCCGTGCTGATCGCGCCGCAGCCGCGCCCGACCGTGGCCAAGGCCGAAGGCGGCGACGCCGCTGCTGCCGCCACCGCCGTCAGCTTTGCCAAGGTGCAGGAAGTCGTGAACGCCCGCTGCGTGCAATGCCACGCCGAGCAGCCAAAGATGATGCCGACCGCAGCCAAGGGCATCAAGCTCGATACCGCGGAAGACATCAAGGCCCACGCCCAGCTGATCTACCAGCAGGCCGTGCAGCAGAAGGCCATGCCGCTGGGCAACGTGACGCAGATCACCGACGACGAACGCGCCCTGCTGGGCCAGTGGTTCGAAGGCGGCGCCAAGACCACCAACTAAGGGTGGCCTGATCTGAGCAGCATCAGGGCCGGCGCGTGCCGCCGGCCCGGGAAATCCGAGCATCGGTGATCGACGGTCCGGAGGGTTGTGCAGTTGGCAACCGTCAGTACCGGACCGGCGAGGGTTTGAACGGGGCCTTGTGCCCCGTTTTTTTTGCTTCTTCGCGGCCTATGCGGCAACCGCCCGCGTTCAGTGCCAGGCGCCCCTTACCCACATCCAGCCGCCGCCAGTGTCGTAGCGCCACACCCAGTGGCCGGGTACCCAGTAGGCATGCGGGGCGGGCGCCACGGTGATCTGCTCGATGATGACCGGGGGCATGGGCGGCACCGGCTGCTGCAGCCATTTGCCGTGCACCCAGAGCCAGTCATTGCCGGCCCACCGCCAGTGCCCGGGCACCCAGTTCCAGCCGTAGCCCGGTGCGGTGCCGCGGTCTTCGTGCACCGGCGCCGGCATGGCGCGCACCACCTGGCGCTGCGGCGCGGGTTCGCGCACGACCACGCGTTCCGTCACGCAGCCGGTCAGCGAGCAGGCGGCCACCAGTGCCACCAGCGCGGGCTTCCAGAGTTGGGGCAGGGGCCGCTGTGTGGGGCGGGTTGTGCTTGGCATTGCAGTTTCTCCTCGTTATGGAAGACAGGGCGTCCGTCGATGCGGATGGCTTCCATAACGGGCGAGTGCATGCCTGGCGGGACAGGGTGTTGTAAGGGCGTGTTACACCATCCCGCGGGTCAGCTTTCAGTTGTCTTTCATTTGCCGAAGTTGAGCAGCGCCAGCACGCCAAGCACCAGGAAGATTGCCGCAGCAATCTTGTGCACCAGCGCGATCGGCATCTTGTTGGCAAACTTGTCGCCAAGCAGAACCGCCGGGGCATTGGCGATCATCATGCCGAAGGTGGTGCCCGCCACCACGGGAATCACCGCGTCGCTGAAACGCGCGGCCAGCGCGACGGTGGCGATCTGGGTCTTGTCCCCCATCTCGGCAAAGAAGAAGGCGACGATGGTGGTGCCGAGGATGCCGAGGGCGCCCTTGACGGGCTTGGCCTGCTCGGCATCGTCGAATTTGTCGGGGATCAGCATCCAGCCGGCCATGGCGATAAAGCCCAGGCCCAGGATCCAGCGCAGCAGGCTTTCACCCAGCACATGTGTGATCCAGCCGCCAAGCGCGCCGGCAAAGCCGTGGTTGAACAGCGTGGCGATCAGGATGCCGAGGATGATGGGGACGGGCTTGCGGTAGCGCGCGGCCAGCACCAGCGACAGCAATTGCGTCTTGTCGCCCATTTCAGCAAGGGCGACGATGCCTGTGGAGACGAGGAAGGCTTCCATGTTTGTTTTGTGGGGTAACCGGGCCGCAATGCATCGCGAGATGCCAATGACGCACACCTTTCCCGGCCCTGCCAGAAAGGTATGGTCATCGGTCTCGCCAGGCTGGACGCTGCCGGGTCCGTATCACAACGGCCCAGGCGGGTCCGGAGCTGCGCACGCCATAACCGCAAGCGGTCAAGTCTGTTGACGTACGCCCCTGTCCCCCGGTGTCCGCATTGCGCGGCGCGGTGAGAGCAGGGCGGCTACTCCCCAATGGAAGCGGCAATTATAACGGCGGCGACAGCAGGCGTCCACCCGCCGCCGCAGGCAACCCTCAGGCCGGTACCGGCGCGTTGTCGCTGGTCTGGCGACCGCGGAAATCGGTCCAGCACAGCGCCTTGAAGTCATAGAGCTTGCAGCGGCGCGCGGTGTCGAAGTACCAGCGCCACGAGAAGTTCTCAATGATGATGCGGCCCGGCAGCGCGTGTTCCAGCAGTGCCTGGGCGCGCTTCAGGCGGTACAGCGGCACGCTCATGTCGACGTGGTGCGCGGTGTGTTCCATGATGTGGTGCAGCGCCGCGCCGATGCCGTGGCGGAAGCGCAAGTGCACGGTAGTGGAGACGAACGGTTGTGCCTTGGCCCACATGGCCTTGGTGTCGTACCAGGCCACGCTGGCATGGGTGTGGTGCACGTACAGCACGAAGCCGACGGTGACGTTCCATACCAGGAAGGGCAGCACAAAGCCCGTGCCGATCAGCATCCACACCGACTGCTCCGTGGCCAGCGCCAGGGCCGCCAGCGCGCCGATCCAGGCCAGCCCGAAGGCCGCAACCAGCAGGCAGTCGCCGACGAAGATCGGGCGGCGCGTGGTCATCTGGCGCTTGTTCGGGAAGAACAGCTTGCACCACCAGATCTCAACCAGGTAGTACAGGCCCGGACCGAAGCCGGTGCGGTAGATGCGCTCCATCACGCGGCGCCAGCGCGGCAGCGCGTTGAATTCTTCCAGGGAGTAAGGCGCCCAGACGAAGTCGAAGCCCTTCAGGTTGGTGTAGCCGTGGTGCACCACGTTATGGCCGACTTCCCACAGGCTGTACGGCGTCAGCGACGGCAGAAAGGTCAGCCGGCCCAGCCATTTGTTCAGGCCGCGGCGCGGCGTCAGGCTCTGGTGGCAGGCATCGTGGCCGATGATAAACAGGCGCGCGATGATCAACCCGGCCAGCACGCCCAGCGCCAGCTTGGCGGCCCAGTGCGGCGCCAGCACCACGCCGGCCAGCACGGCGCCGAACAGCAGATAGTCGAAGGCGAACAGCATCAGCGCGCGCGGCGTGCTGCGCTGGCCAAGCGGGATCAGCCAGCCGCGGATGATCTTGCGCGAGGGCAGCGGCGCGTCCGGCGCGATTGGCTCCGGAAGGGGGGCGTGATTGGGCGCGTGGTTGGCCGCGTCATGCGGGGCATGGGCGCGCGCAGGGGCGTGATCAGCGGATTGGTAAGCGGTCATGCAGAACCTTCTGATTGCGGTCGATGGGTATCGGTGCGCGGCAAAACAGAGCGGCCGCGGCGGAATCGCAAGGTTAGAAGGCTTTGTCGGAGACAGTCTTGACGGTCGTCAAGCCGGGGGGATGGGGGAAGCGGTAAAAGCGCGCCCGCCGCGTGGCGGCGGGCGGCTGCAAGCGGCGTGTGACGAATCAGGCGGCCGGCACGTGGGCAGCCTCGCCCATCACATAGACGCTGTCGATCAGGCGGTCGTCGCCCAGCATGGCAAAGGCGAACAGTTCCTCTTCCAGCGTTTCCGAGCGGTTGCTGCGGCGGGTGATCAGCGGCGTGGCCTTGGGGTCCAGCACGATGAAGTCGGCCTCGCAGCCAGCGCTAAAGCTGCCGACGCGCTCGGTCCAGCCCAGCGCCTCGGCCGCGGCGCGGGTGGCCAGGTAGAACATGCGCAGCGCGGTCAGGTAGTAGCCGCCCATGCGCGCCACCTTGTGCGCGGCGTTCATGGTGCGGAACATCGAGAACGAGGTGCCGCCGCCGACATCGGTGGCCAGCGTCACGTTCAGGCGGTTGGCGTCGGACTGGTGGAAGTCATAGAAGCCGCTGCCCAGGAACAGGTTGGAAGTGGGGCAGTGCGCCACCGCGGCGCCGCTGTCGGCCAGGCGCCGGCGGTCGTCCTGGTCCAGGTAGATGGCGTGGCCGTACATCGCGCCCGGGCGCAGCAGGCCGTAGCGGTCGTACACGTCCAGGTAGCTGCGCGCGTCCGGGAACAGCTCGGCCACCCATTTGACCTCGTCGCGGTTTTCGGCCACGTGGGTCTGGATGAAGGCATCCGGGTAGGCGCGCGCCAGCTCGCCGCAGGCGGCCAGCTGCGCCTCGGTCGAGGTCGGCGCGAAGCGCGGCGTGATGGCGTAGGCCAGGCGCCCCTTGTTATGCCAGCGCGAGAGCAGGTCGGCGGAGTCCTGGGCGCCGGTCTCGGCGGTATCGCGCAGGAATTCCGGGCAGTTGCGGTCCATCATCACCTTGCCGGTGACCATGCGCAGGTTGCGCGCCTCGCTCTCGGCGAAGAGGGCTTCGGCCGAGGCCTTGTGCACCGTGCTCCAGACCACCGCGCTGGTGGTGCCGTTGCGCAGCAGTTCCTCGGTGAAGAAGCCGGCCACGCCGCGCGCGTAGTCGGGGTCGGCAAAGCGGCGCTCTTCGGGGAAGGTGTAGGTGTCGAGCCAGTGCAGCAGGCCCGGCGACGGCGACGCGATCATGTCGGTCTGCGGGTAGTGCACGTGGGTGTCGATAAATCCGGGCACGATCAGCTTGCCGCGGTGGTCGACGATCTCGGCGTCGGCCGGAATGCGCGCGGCCAGCTCCGTGTAGTCGCCGGCCGCGGCGATGCGCCCGTTGGTGACGATCAGCACCCCGTCGTCCCAATACTGATACGCGTCCTCATGGAATTGCGGATCGCGCAGGAAATGCAGCACGCGGCCGCGAATGGCACGGGTGAGGGAGTCAGTCTTGGGGTTGGTCGTCATGGTTTGTCTCTTGTGACCGGCCCGCGCGGAACCGAAGGGTTCAGGCAGCGGGCCGGGCTATTGGCATGCGCCGCGCTCAGGCCGCTGGGGCTGTTGCGGGCGGGGACTTGGGCGGGGCCGACCAGAAATGGTCGACTTCCGCCAGGAATTCGGCCTTCTGCATGGCAGGCAGGAAGGCCGCTTCAAAGCTGTTGCGGGCAAGCTTGCGGGCGTCGGCCGCATCCAGCGGCAGTGCATCGAAGGTGGCTTCCCAGTTGGCGTTCATATAGCCGCCGAAGTAGGCCGGATCGTCCGAATGCAGCGTGATCATCACGCCCGCATCGAGCATGCGTTTGAGCGGGTGGTCGCGCAGGTCGGGGTAGACCTTGAGCTTGACGTTGGACAGCGGGCACACGGTCAGCGCCACGCGCTCGCGCGCCAGGCGTTCCACCAGCGCCGGATCGTCGATGGCGCGCACGCCGTGGTCGATGCGCTGCGCCTTGAGGATGTCGAGCGCGTCGGTGACGTACTGCGCCGGGCCTTCCTCGCCTGCGTGGGCTACCAGGTGCAGGCCGAGTTCGCGCGCCTTGGCGAACACGCGCGCGAATTTTTCGGGCGGGTTGCCTTTTTCCGACGAATCCAGTCCCACGCCGACAAAACGGTCGCGGTAGGGCAGCGCCGCTTCCAGCGTGGCAAAGGCGTCTTCTTCGGACAGATGGCGCAGGAAGCACAGGATCAGGCTGCTGGAGAAGTCGTATTCGGTGCGTGCCTGGGCCAGGGCGTCGGCGATGCCGTCGATCACCACGCCGATGGGCACGCCGCGCGCGGTATGGGTCTGCGGATCGAAAAAAATCTCGGCATGGCGGACGTTGTCGGCGACAGCGCGCTTGACGTAGGCCATGGTCATGTCGAAGAAATCTTCCTCGGTCAGCAGCACGCTGGCGCCGGCGTAGTAGATGTCCAGGAACGACTGCAGGTCGGTGAAGGCGTAGGCGGCGCGCAGCGCCTCGACGCTCGGATAGGGCAACGCCACCTGGTTGCGCTGCGCCAGCCGGAAGATCAGTTCCGGCTCAAGCGTGCCTTCGATATGCACATGCAGTTCGGCCTTGGGGGTGCGGCGGATCTGTTCCGCGAGCGCGGCATCGATGGTCATGGGGGGGCCTCGTTTCTGGGCTTATCTGTACCTGCCGGCGGGGCCGGCGGCACGGGTTCAGGGATGCACCGCCTCCGGGCGGCCCAGACGCAGCGCGGCAAGGCGCTGTTCGCGGACCTGGAGCAGCTGGGCGACGATGGCTACCGCAATCATAGCCGGAGCCTTGTCGGTAATCCCGGGAACCCCCATGGGGCATGTCATTTCCGCAAACCGGGCCGGGTCGATGCCGTGCTCGGCCATGCGGTGTTCAAAGCGCGCGCGCTTGGTCTTGGAACCGATCAGCCCGAAGTAGGCGAAATCGGTGCGCTTGAGGATTTCTTCGCACAGGGTCTGGTCCAGCGCATGGCTGTGCGTCATGACCAGGAAGTAGCTGCCCGCGGGCGCCTGCGCGACCACGGCCTCGGGGGTGTCGCTGGCCTCGGCCTCGACGTTGTCGGGTAGCCCGCCGGGGAACAGCGTGTCGCGCTCGTCGACCCAGTGCACGCGGCACGGCAGCGTGGCCAGCACCTTGACCAGCGCATGGCCGACATGGCCCGCGCCAAACAACACCACGTGCATGGTGTCGGGCACCAGTGTGTCGATCCAGCTGCCGTCGGCGTGCAGCGTCACGCCGGGGATGACGGCGTGGCTGTTGCCAAATGTGACCGCACCGCTGGCCGGGACGTGCCGCTGCAGCGAGCAGTGGGCGGCGAACTTGCGTTCCACCGCATCAAGCCACGCCAGGTCGGCTTCGCCGAGTACCTCGAACGCGAGTTGCACGACACCGCCACAGCACTGGCCCAGCGCGGGACCCAGCGGAATGCGCTCGATCCGGCGGGTTTCACCGCAGGCCAGCATCGCGCGCGCGATATCCATGCCGCGCCACTCCAGGTGGCCGCCGCCGATGGTGCCGACCAGGTCGTCGGCGCTGACCAGCATGCGGATGCCGGCTTCGCGCGGGGCCGAGCCCTTGACCTCGACAATGGTGACCATCGCCACCGGCACGCCGGCGCGCACCATGCGGGCGGCGTCGGCGAAGCGGAAGGGTTTGAGCGGAGCGTCCTGCATGTCGGGGGCCTTCTCGGTGTTGCTTGGTTGCTGCTTGATGCGGTCGTGCTGCCTGCACTACCTCATCGCAAGGGTGGCGCGCACCAGCTTCTTCCTCCGGCCCTTTGCCCGTCAACACGGCCAAGGGGGGAAAGTCCGGGGGTGCCCGCAGGCGCGCGCGTCCTGCGATCGTTCAGCCAGCTCAGGCTGGCTGCGCCGCGGCTTCGCGCACGGCGTCGACGGCGTCCAGGATCGCCTCGCTGGTGGCCGGGGCCTTTAGCGGCGGGTTGATGCGGTAGTCGCCGACGGCGGCCACGGCATCGCGGATCGCGAAGAACACCGAGAACGGCAGCAGCAGCGGCGGCTCGCCCACGGCCTTGGAACGGTGGATGCTGTCCTCGACGTTGCGGTTCTGGAACAGGCGCACGTTGAATTCCTCCGGGCAGTCGTTGACCGTCGGGATCTTGTACGTGGACGGGGCGTGCGTCATCAGCTTGCCGTCCTTGTTCCACCACAGTTCCTCGGTGGTCAGCCAGCCCATGCCCTGGATAAAGGCGCCTTCGACCTGGCCGATGTCCAGCGCCGGGTTCAGCGAGCGGCCGCAGTCGTGCAGCGCGTCGGCGCGCAGCAGCTTCCATTCGCCGGTGAGCGTGTCGACCAGCACCTCGGAGCACGCGGCGCCGTAGGCGAAGTAGTAGAACGGGCGGCCCTGCAGCTTGCTCTGGTCCCAGTGCAGCTTGGGCGTGGTGTAGAAGCCGTCGGACCACAGCTGCACACGCGCCACGTAGGCTTCGCGCGCCAGGTCGCCGAACGACATCCGCAACTCGCCCGCGCTGACCAGGTCATCGTTGAAGCGCACCTCGGACGGCTCCACGCCGCCCTTGCGCGCGGCAAACACGGCCAGGCGCTCGCGGATCTGGCGGGCGGCGTCCTGCGCGGCCTTGCCGTTCAGGTCGGCGCCGGTCGAGGCAGCGGTGGCCGATGTATTGGCCACCTTGCTGGTATCGGTCGCGGTCGCGCGCACGCGTTCCATGCGGATGCCCAGCTCGTGCGCCACCACCATCGCCACCTTGGTGTTCAGGCCCTGGCCCATCTCGGTGCCGCCGTGGTTCACCAGCACCGAGCCGTCGTTGTAGACGTGCACCAGCGCGCCGGCCTGGTTGAAGTGGGCCACGTTGAACGAGATGCCGAACTTCACCGGGGTGATGGCGATGCCTTTCTTCAGCACCGGGCTGGTGGCGTTGAACGCGCGCGTGGCCTCGCGGCGGGCGCGGTATTCGCTGCTTGCCACCAGTTCGTCGATCAGCTCGTGGATGACGTTGTCTTCCACGGTCTGGCCGTAGGGCGTGACGTTGTTCTCGGTCTTGCCGTAGAAGTTGGCGCGGCGCACGTCGAGCGAATCCTTGCCGACCGCGCGGGCGACGTTGTCCAGGATGTATTCGACCGCGAACGCGCCTTGCGGGCCGCCGAAGCCGCGGAAGGCGGTATTGCTCTGCGTATTGGTCTTGCCGCAGTAGCCGTCGATCTGCACGTTCGGCAGCCAGTAGGCGTTGTCGAAGTGGCAGATGGCGCGGGTCATCACCGGGCCCGACAGGTCGGCCGAGAAGCCGGCGCGCGACACCATCTCGACCTTGACGCCCTCGATATGGCCTTCGTCGTCATGGCCCACGGTGTAGTCGAACACGAAGTCATGGCGCTTGCCGGTAATCATCATGTCGTCGTCGCGGTCCGGGCGCAGCTTGACCGGGCACATCAGCTTCCAGGCGGCCAGCGCGGCGCAACAGGCGAACAGCGCCGACTGCGATTCCTTGCCGCCGAAGCCGCCGCCCATGCGGCGGCATTCGACCAGCACCTGGTGCGCATGCCAGCCCAGCATATGGCACACAGCGTGCTGCATTTCGGTCGGGTGCTGGGTCGAGCACCACACATGCATGCCGTCGTTCTCGCGCGGGGCGGCGTAAGAGATCTGGCCCTCCAGATAGAACTGCTCCTGGCCGCCCAGGTGGATCCTGCCGCTGTCCTGGTGGCTCGCGCCGGCGATGCGCGCGGCGGGCTCGCCGCGCGTCAGGTGCATCGGCGGCAGCACATAGCTGCCGGCCTCGTGCGCGGCTTGCGGCGACAGCACCGGGGGCAGGTCTTCGTAGTCGATCGCGCCCAAGCGTGCGGCGCGGCGTGCGGCGTCATGCGAGGTCGCCACCACGATAAAGATCGGCTGGCCGATGAACTGGACCACGTCGCGCGCCAGGATCGGGTCGTCGTGGATGATCGGGCCGCAGTCGTTGGTGCCGGGGATGTCGTCCACCGTCAGCACGCCGACCACGCCGGGCGCGGCACGCACCTTGTCGAGCGAGATCGACTTGATGCGGGCGTGCGCGCGGGTGCTCATGCCGAGCGCGGCGTGCAGCGTGCCGGCCAGCTCGGGGATGTCATCCGTGTAAGTGGCGGTGCCGGCCACGTGAAGGTGGGCGGATTCGTGCGGACGCGAGATGCCGACCTGCGGAACCTGTTCGGCGGTGGCGTCGAGCAGGAAGGGTTCGGTTTGCTTGTTCATGCCGATGCTTTCCTTTTTCTCTGGCTCAGGCCGTGGCGGTTTCAGTGGAGCCGGCGCCGATGGCGCGGACGTTGACGGCTGCCGCGGGCAGCGCTTCGGCGTTGGTTTCCAGCCAGAAGCGGTACAGCAGGTTGGCGGCACCGCGGCTGCGGTACGACGCGGTCGCGCGCATGTCGGACAACGGCGTGAAGTCCTGCGCCAGCGCGGTCATGCCGGCGCGGGCGGTGGCTTCGTTCCACGGCTGGCCGGTCAGGGCTGCCTCGGTGGCGGCGCCGCGCTTGGGCGTGGCGGCCATGCCGCCGAAGGCGATGCGGGCCTGCGTGACGATGCCGTCCTGCACGGTGATGCCGAATGCGGCACACACGGCGGAAATATCCTCGTCAAAACGTTTGGACAGCTTGTAGGTGCGGAAGTGCTGCGGGCCGGCCACCGGCACGCGCAGCGCGGCGACGAATTCGCCCGGCTGCATCGCGGTCTTCTGGTAGGCCAGGTACAGGTCTTCCAGCGGCAGCGTGCGGCGCGTCTCGCCATGCTGCAGCACGACTTCCGTGCCCAGCGCGATCAGTGCCGGCATCGAGTCGCCGATCGGCGAGCCGTTGGCGATATTGCCGCCCAGCGTGCCGGCATTGCGGATCGGCAGCGAGGCAAAGCGCTTCCACATCTCTTCCAGCTCGGGGTGCGCGGCGTTGAGCGCCGCGTAGGCCTTTTCCAGCGTCACGGCGGCGCCGATCTCGACCATGCCGTTGCGTTCCTCAATCTGGTTCAGGTCTTCCACCTGGCCCACGTAGAGCAGGTTGCCCAGCTCGCGGAACTGCTTGGTGACCCACAGGCCCACGTCGGTGCTGCCGGCCAGGATGCGGATATCCGGCTGCGCCGCCTTGATCGCGCCGAACTCGGCCGCGGTGCGCGGGGCAAAGAACTCCTGGCCCTGGGCGCGGTAGCGGAAGGTCTCGCCGCGCTTGAGGTTGCGCAGGGTGTCGGCGATCTGCTTCGGGTTGAGCTTGTCAGCCGTGGGGGCGGGCAGGGCCATCATGCGCTCGCCGGCGTCGATGATCGGGCGGTAGCCGGTGCAGCGGCACAGGTTGCCGGTCAGCGCGTCGCAGATGGTCTGGCGCGGGGGCGCCTCGCCACCGGGGGTGTGCTGCTGGTACAGCGCCCACAGCGACATCACGAAGCCGGGGGTGCAGAAGCCGCACTGCGAGCCGTGGCATTCGACCATGGCTTCCTGCACCGGGTGCAGGTTGCCGTCGGCCTGGCGCAGGTCCTCGACCGTGATCAGGGCCTTGCCGTCGAGCGTGGGCAGGAACTGGATACAGGCGTTGACCGCCTTGAATTCGACATCGCCGCCGTCCTGCAGCTCGCCGATCACGACGGTGCAGGCGCCGCAGTCGCCTTCGGCGCAGCCTTCCTTGGTGCCGGTGCAGCGCGCGTCTTCACGCAGGTACTGCAGCACGGTGCGGGTGACGGGGGCGTCGGATACTTCCTTGACCTGGCCGCGGTGGAAAAAGCGGATGGTTTGCGTCTCCATGGTCTTCTCTCTCTTGGTGATGGCGGAAACATAGCACCCTGGCCTTTCATGCAATATTCGGCCCAGGTGATATGCCCCATCAGCGGGCGCCACGGTCGGTGCGCCGCCGCACCGGGCGGCGCCCCCCTGGAGGGGGTGATTTGACCGCAAGTGGGGTGCCTGTCATACACTATGCGCCGTTCCCATCCCCCACGCCACCCATCCGGCCCCCGCCGGAGGGCCGCCATCGCCATGCACGGACGCGACCATCTCGATACATATTTGCTGCGGGTGCTTCACACCCTGCTGACCGAGCAGAGCGTGACCCGCACGGCCGTGCGTCTGGGCCAGTCCCAGCCCGCCATCAGCAATACCCTGAAGCGCCTGCGGGAGATCACCGGCGATGCCATTTTGGTGCGGGGCAAAAGCGGCATGGTGCCGACCGAGCGCGGCCGCGAACTGCTGGCGCTGGCCGAGCAGAGCCTGGCCGCGATGGATCGCATCGCGCGCCCGCCGCAGCAGTTCGACCCGGCCACCACCACGCGCACCTTCCACCTGGGCGCGCCGGACTACCTGGACGCCTTCTTCCTGCCCAATATCGTCGAGCGCGTGCGCCGGCTGGCGCCGGGCGCCAAGCTGTTCGTGCATCCGATGACATCGTCGTCGGACTTCCTGGACGACCTGGAGCAGGGGCAGCTGGATATCGTGGTCGGCAACTGGCTGTCGCCGCCGGAGCACCTGCATATCTCGCCGCTGTTCGACGACGAGGTGGTGTGCATGCTGGGCGCCCAGCACCCGCTGGCGCGCAAGGGACTGACCCTCAAGCACTACCTGGAGATGCCGCACCTGGCGCCCGCGCCCTATGCCTCGATGCAGCGCAGCATGATCGATCAGGCACTGGCCGAGCAGGGCTACAAGCGCAATATCCAGGTCACGCTGCCGTATTTCGGGCTGGTGCCGTATGTGCTGATGAAGACCGACATGGTCTTTACCACCGGCCGCCAGTTCGCCGCGCACTATGCGCAGTACCTGCCGATCCGCATGGTGCCGTCGCCGGTGTCCTTCCCGCGCATGCGCTTCTACCAGCTCTGGCACGAGCGCTGCCACGCGGCGCCGGATGTGATGTGGATCCGGCGGATGATCGCCGAGGTGGCGGCGGACCTGCCGCAGCTGCCAAGGCTGGAGGCTGAGGCGGGGTGAGCCATGGGAGGCGAGGGCACTGAACGTTTGAGGCTGGATCCGGATGCAGCAGGCTCTGCGGCTGCGGAGGCCCTGTACCAGTTGCTCCGGCATCGCCTTGCCGCAGTTCTGCCGGCCGATGCCGTCATTGAGCATGTGGGTGCCACGTCGGTCCGGGGCTGCCTGACGAAGGGCGACCTCGATATTTCGGTCCAGGTCAGTCGGGAAGCGTTTGCCGCGGCGGACCAGGCGCTGTCAGTGCTGTGCGAGCGCAACGTGGGCTCGGTGCGTACCGACACGTTTTCGGCGTTTCAGCGCGATGACCTGCGGCCACCTGTCGGCATCCAGCTGGTCGTCCGTGGGGCGCCGCTGGATGTATTCGTTCACTTTCATGACAGGCTGCGGGCAAATCCGGAACTGGTCGAGCGCTATAACGCGCTCAAGCGTTCGCATGAAGGCGTGGAGATGGACGCCTATCGGGCCGCCAAATCAGCCTTTATTGCGTCGATTCTGAGCGCGCCCGGCGAGGTGCCGGGCGCCGGCTAAGGCGTTTACCTGGCCTTGTAGTCCGGGAAAAACAACTGCTCCCCCTCCACCTTGTACCCTGCAATCGCGTCCTGCCCTTCCCTGGACGTGATCCACTCCACCAGCTTCATCGCATCGGTGTAGTTGGTGCCCGGGTGCCTGGCCGGGTTGACCGCGATGATCCCGTACGGGTTGAACATCTTCGGGTCGCCTTCGATGGCGATGGCCAGGCCGGTCTTGGCGCGATAGGCGCCGTAGGTGGCGCGGTCCGAAAGCGTATAGGCCGGCATCTGCGCGGCCATGGTCAGCACCTCGCCCATGCCCAGGCCGGCGTTGACGTACCACGGGTGGCCCTTGGGCTCGATGCCGAGCTGTTTCCAGTATTCCTTCTCCATCACGTCGGTGCCGGAGTTGTCGCCGCGCGAGATGAACTTGCTGCCGCTGCCGGACAGCTTGCGAAACCCGGCCAGCACGTCCTTGCCGCCTTTGACGCCAGCCGGGTCGCTGGCCGGCCCGACCACGATGAAATCGTTGTACATCACGTCGCGCCGGTTCACGCCGTAGCCGGCCGCAACGAAAGCGTCTTCCATCTTGCGGGCGTGCACCAGCAGCACGTCGACATCGCCCATCTCGCCCATCTTCATGGCCTTGCCCGAGCCCACGGCGATCACCTTCACGGTGACGCCCGACTTCTGCTCGAAGCGCGGCAGCAGGTACTTCAGCAGGCCCGAGTTCTCGGTGCTGGTGGTGGTGGCCAGCTTCAGTTCCCCGGCATGGGCCGCCGACAGCAGGCCAAGGCAGGCAGTCGCGACGAGATGGCGCACAGGGCGGCGCAGGCATTGGGCAAGGCGAGGCGACATGCGGTGGGCTCCTTTTAGTTATGTTCTAGCGGACATAATTGCTTTTGCCGTTGGATCTCATGGAGAATGCGGCAAAAGAACATAAGAATGGGGTAATCATTGTGGTGCAGCCAAGATCGACAAGTAAATATGCAGCGGGGAACATATGACCTTCCGCTTTGACCTGTTCCCGGTGATCGCGGCCGACGACAATCCGCGCGCCAACGGCAAGGTGTTCCAGCTGCTCAAGGCCGTGCGCGAGACCGGGTCGCTGCACCGCGCCGCGCGCGAGATCGGCCTCTCGTACCGTCATGCCTGGGGCGTGATGCGGACCTGGGAGGAGATGCTCGGGCGCAGCATGCTCGATATGGAGCGCGGGCGCGGCGCGTCGCTGACGCGCTTCGGCGAACGCCTGCTGCGCGCCGAACTGCGCCTGCGCGAATCGGTCGATCCGGTGGTGCAGAAGGCCATGGCGGACTTTATTGCCGAACTGGACGATGCCCAGCAGCCGCAGTCGCAGGTGCATTTCACCGGCAGCCATGACCCGGCGGTGGAGGTGCTGGCCGCCGCGCTGGGCGAGGCAAGAGCCCCGCTGCAGCTCGATACGGTGTTCTGCGGCAGCGTGGAGGGGCTGATCTGCCTGCAGGAGCGGCAGTCGGAACTGGCCGGGTTCTATGTCTCGCCGGTGCAGACCGCGGGCTCGGTCGCGCATGTGACGCTGCGCAAGTGGTTGCGGCCGGCTTCGGTGCGCCTGCTGCGGCTGGCCTGGCGCGAGCAGGGCCTGATCCTGGCGCCGGAGGTGGCGCGCGAGGTGCATGACCTGCGCGGCCTGGCGCGCACCCAGGCGCGTTTCGTCAACCGGCAGCGCAGTTCGGGCACGCGCATGCTGTTCGACCAGCTGCTGGCCGCGCAGGGCCTGTATCCGGACCAGATCGCCGGCTATGACGAGACCGAGTTCAGCAACGAGAAAGTGGCAGAAGCCGTGAACAGCGGCCGCGCTCAGGCTGGCTTCGGGCTGCGCATGAATGCCGAGGCCCTTGGGCTGGCCTTCGTGCCGCTGACGCGCGAGGCCTACTACCTGGCGCTGCGCAAGAACGACCAGACCGCCGGCTGGATGGCCGCGCTGCTGGCCTTGCTGGCCGATCCGGCCTTTGTCCGGCGCATCGAGGCACTGCCCGGCTACACCATGGCGGAGCCGGCGGGCATCCTGACACCACAAGAGGCGCTGCCGTGGTTCGGCCCGGACGGCAAGGAAGAAGGCTGAGGGCCATTCGGATCGCATGAAGCCGGCGGGCGCTGCGTTGCCCGGTCCGTATTACACTCCCTGCCAGGGCGCGCCATTGTCTGCAGTGGCCCGCGCCGGACCCTTGCAAGGAGCGCCATGCTGGAAACCGCAGCGCTGGCCGCGGGCATGTCCTGGGCCAGCGGATTTCGCCTCTACCTTGCCGTGCTGGCCGCCGGCGTGCTGGCGCGCCTGGGCTGGCTGGAGCTGCCGCCGGGGTTGCAGCCGCTGGAATCCTGGTGGGTGATCGGCGTGGCCGCGGCGCTGGCCGTGGCCGAATTCGTTGCCGACAAGGTGCCGGCGTTCGATAGCGTCTGGGACGGCATACATACCTTTATCCGCATCCCCGCCGGCGCGATCCTGGCCGCCGCCGCCTTCGGCCAGCTCGATCCACAGTGGATGGTCGCGGCCGGGCTGATCGGCGGCACGCTGGCAGGCACCGCACATGCAGTCAAGGCCGGCACGCGGGCGCTGATCAACGTGTCGCCGGAACCGTTCTCCAACTGGACGGCCTCATTCACTGAAGACCTGACCGCGACCGGCAGCCTGCTGCTGGCGTTCTTCCTGCCGGTGGTGTTCCTGGTGCTGCTGGTGGTCTTCCTGCTGGTGTCGGCGTGGCTGCTGCCGAAATTGTGGCGCGGCGTGCGCCGGCTGCATGCGAGCCTGCGCGGCAGGACGCAGCGGCCCGACATACCGCGCTAGCCTTCCGGCCTTTTTCATTATTCGACTGACCCGAGGCGCAGCGGCGCCAGGAACCAGGAACCACACCAACCGATGCCTTCCGAGTCCGCCATCGACGTCCCGAGCACTGCCGCCAACGCCACCAATGCCGCCGGCGCACGCCCCGCGCATGGCGGCAGCTTCTCCGCCTGGCGCCAGGCGCTGCGCATGGCCCGGCGCGACTGGCTGGCGGGCGAGCTCTACCTGCTGCTGTTCGCGCTGGTGCTGGCCGTGGCCGCGCTGACCAGCGTGGGCTTCATGGCCGACCGCATGCGGCTGGGCCTGGAGCGCGACGCGCGCCAGATGATCGCTTCCGACGTGCTGCTGGTGGCCGACCAGCCCTTCGATGCCGCCTTCGCGCGGCGGGCCGGCGCGGCCGGGCTGGCCGTGGCGCAGACCGTCACCTTCCCGAGCATGGCCACCGCCAGCGGCAAGGCGCGCGATGGCGCCGAGGCCCCCAGCCAGCTGGCCGCGCTCAAGGCGGTGACCGACGGCTACCCGCTGCGCGGCAAGCTCAGGGTGGCCAGCGCGCCGGGTGCGCCCGACGCGCCCGCCGAAGGCATTCCCGCGCCGGGCACGGTGTGGGTCGACGAGGCGCTGCTGGGCGCGCTGGGCGTTGCCGTGGGCGACACCCTGCGGCTGGGCAGCCGCAGCTTCCGCATCGACCGCATCATCACGCAGGAACTCGATCGCGGCACCGGCTTCATGAACTTCGCGCCGCGCGTGCTGATGCCGCTGTCGGACCTGGACAGCACCGGGCTGATCGGCTGGGGCAGCCGCGTGACCTACCGGCTGCTGGTGGCCGGCCCCGACGCTGCCGGCGCGGCTTTCCGGACATGGGCGCAGGACGAGATCGGACGCCGCAAGCTGCGCAATACCCGGATCGAGTCGCTGGAGTCGGGCCAGCCGCAGATGCGCGCGACGCTGGACCGCGCCGAGCGCTTCCTGTCGCTGGTGGCGGTGCTGTCGTCGATGATCGCCGCGGTGGCCATCGCCATGTCGGCGCGCCGCTATATGCAGCGCCACACCGATGCCTGCGCGGTCTACAAGTGCCTGGGGCTGTCGCGCGGGCAGATCTTGCACGCCTTCGGGCTGGAGTTCCTGCTGGTGGGCGCGGCTGGCGCGCTGGCCGGGGTGCTGCTCGGCTACCTCGCGCACTACGGGCTGCTGCTGTCGCTGGGCGGGCTGCTCAAGGTGTCGCTGCCGCAGCCGTCACTGCTGCCGGCGCTGGTGGGGGTGCTGGCCGGGCTTGTGCTGCTGGCCGGGTTTGCGCTGCCCCCGCTGCTGGCGCTGACTCGGGTCGCGCCGCTGCGGGTCCTGCGGCGCGATATCGGGCCGCCACCGGTGTCGGCCTGGGTGGCCTATGCGCTGGGCCTGGGCGCCTTTGTCGCGCTGCTGCTGGTGGCGGCGCGCGACCTGAAGCTGGGGCTGACCACGGCGGGCGGCTTTGTCGCCGCGGGCGTGGTCTTCGCCGTGCTGGCGCTGGGGCTGCTGACGCTGCTGTCGCGTCTGCTGCGGGGGCGCCTGCGGGGGCGCGGGGCGATGGGCTGGCGCTTTGCGCTGGCGGTGCTGGAGCGCCGCCGCGCAGTCACGGTGCTGCAGACCGTGGCGCTGGCGGTGGGCCTGATGGCGCTGCTGCTGCTCGGCATGACCCGCAATGACCTGATCGATTCGTGGCGCCAGGCCACGCCGGCCGATGCGCCCAACCGCTTCATCATCAATATCCAGCCGGACCAGCGCGAGCCGCTGCGCCACATGCTGGCCGGCGCGGGCATCAACGACCTGCTCTACCCGATGGTGCGCGGGCGCCTGACCCATATCGGCGAGCGCGCCATCCGCGGCGACAGTTTCGCGGACGGGCGCGCGCGCAACCTGGTCGAGCGCGAATTCAACCTGTCCTATACCGATGCGCTGCCCGAGGGCAACCGCGTGATTGCCGGCAACTGGTCGGACGGGTCCAACGGTTCCGAGGCCGGCGCATCGGTGGAAGAGGGCATCGCCAAGACGCTGGGCATCCGGCTGGGCGACACGCTGCGCTTTGACGTGGCCGGCCAGGCCGTGCAGGCGCGCGTGACTTCGCTGCGCAAGCTCGACTGGGGCTCGATGCGCGTCAATTTCTTCGTGATCCTGCCGCCGCAGGCGATGCACGGGCTGCCCGAAACCTACATCACCTCGTTCCACCTGCCGCCCGCCAGCGCAGCGCTGGGCAACCGGCTGATCGCGGCCTTCCCCAACATCACCGTGGTCAATACCGACCTGATCCTGCGCCAGATCCAGGACATCCTCGACCAGGTGATCGCCGCGGTGGAGTTCCTCTTCGTCTTTACGCTGGCTGCTGGCGTGACCGTGCTGTACGCGGCGTTGTCCGGCGCGCGCGACGAGCGCATGCGCGATGCCGGCCTGCTCAAGGCGCTGGGCGCCTCGGCCGCACTGGTGCGCCAGACCCAGTACGCCGAGTTCCTGGTGGTGGGCGGCCTGGCCGGCTTCCTGGCCAGCCTCGGCGCAATCGCAGTGGGCTGGGGGCTGTCGCAGTTCGTCTTCGATTTCCCATACCGCTTCAATGCCTGGATCGTGCCTGTGGGCGTGGTTTCTGGCATGCTGTGCGCTTTTGCCGGCGGCTGGCTGGGCCTGCGCGAAGTGCTGCGCCAGCCAGCGCTGGCGACCTTGCGTGATGCCTGAGGCAGCTTGCCCTGGCGCTGCAGACTGAGTGTGTGATGAGTACTGAATCCGACGATAAGCCCGGCACGGCCGAGGTGACCGCATTTGAACTGGTGGGCGGCGAGGCGCGCGTGCGCGAGCTGGTCGACCGCTTCTACGACCTGATGGACCTGGAGACCCAGTTCGCCGGGCTGCGCGCGCTGCACCCGCCTGCGCTCGACGGTTCGCGCGACAAGCTGTTCTGGTTCCTGTGCGGCTGGCTGGGCGGCCCCAACCACTTTATCGAGCGCTTCGGCCATCCGCGCCTGCGCGCGCGCCATATGCCGTTCGAGATCGGCGTGAGCGAGCGCGACCAGTGGATGCGCTGCATGGCGCTGGCGATGCAGGATATCGGCCTGTCCGAAGACCTGCAGTTGCGCCTGATGCAGGCCTTCTTCCAGACCGCCGACTGGATGCGCAACGTGGCGCGCTGAGGCGCGGCCGCTCCCTTTTCTCACCGAAAGGTTTCCCAGCCCATGACCGCCCAACTGCCCGAAGACGCCCTGCGGGTGCTCGATTTCTGGTTCGACCAGCCCGGTTCGGCCGCCTGGAATACCGAGCGCCCGCAATGGTTCACCAAGTCGGATGCCTTCGATGCGCAGATCCGCATGAACTTCCTGTCCGACTGGCAGGTCGCCTGCGACGGGGCACCGGACGACTGGTCGGTCACTCCCGAGGGCGCCTGCGCGCGCGTGGTGCTGCTGGACCAGTTCCCGCGCAACATGTTCCGCAACGATCCGCGCAGCTTTGGCAGCGATGCGCTGGCGCTGGCACTGGCCAGGCGCATCGTCGCCAGCGGCACGGACCGTGCGCTGCCCACGGACTACCACCGCATGTTCTGCTACATGCCCTTCGAGCATTCCGAGGCGCTGGCGGACCAGGACGAGTCAGTGCGCCTGTCGACGCAGTTGCGCGAGGCCAGCGGCGGGGTGGTCGATGTGGTGGATTGGGCCGAGAAGCACCGCGCGATCATCGCGCGCTTTGGCCGCTTCCCGCACCGCAATGCGCTGCTGGGCCGGCCCAGCACGGCTGAGGAACTGGCATTCCTGCAGCAGCCGGGCTCGTCGTTCTAAGCCGGGCCTGGCAGGCCCGGCGCGGCGCGCGCGCTCAGGTCTTGTCGCGCGCCGTTTGCCACTTGTCGACGCGCACGCGCGGCGCGGCCGCCAGTTGGCCAAGCAGGCCGGCGGGCGTGTCGGCCACATGCAGCAGGTCGGCATGCACCTGCTTCATGAAGCCTTGCTGCACGGCATGCGACAGGAAGCCCAGCAGGCCGTCGTAGAACCCGGCGATATTCAGCAGGCCCACCGGCTTGTCGTGGTAGCCCAGCTGCAGCCAGGTGAAGGTCTCGAACAGCTCCTCGAAGGTGCCGACGCCGCCCGGCATGGCGATAAAGGCGTCGGCGCGGTCGGCCATCATCTGCTTGCGCTCGTGCATATTGCGCACCACGTGCAGCTCGGTCAGGCCGCGGTGACCGACTTCCTTCTGCATCAGCGCATCGGGGATGATGCCGATGGCGCTGCCGCCATGTTCCAGCACGGCGTCGGCGACGATGCCCATCAGGCCCACCTTGCCGCCGCCGTAGACCAGCGCCAGTCCGCTTTCGGCCAGGGTGCGGCCGAGCAGGCGCGCGCCTTCGGCGTATTCAGGACGGTTGCCGGGGCTGGACCCGCAATACACGCAGACGGATTTCACTTCTGCTCCTTGGCCGCGTCGGCGGCTGCCTTGGCTGCGGCGTAGTCGCGCGCCAGCTGGTCGAATGCGTCCCGGGCCCGGCCACGCAGGTAGGGGGCCAGGACCGAGAAGATATGGTAGCTCGATCCGTGCAGATAGCCGCGGATCTGCTCGGGGTCGTTGTACTGGCGCGGATGCTGCACGAACTGGAACGACAGCCAGTAGGTGGCGATCACCACCATGTTGGTGCAGATGGCCTCGACCTGCTCGGGCGTGGCTTCCATCTCGCCGTCTTCGATGAACTGGCGGCAGATCTCGTGCGCAAAGCGCTGCTTCTGCTCGACGATGCGCTTGAAGTTGGTCTCCAGCATCCGGTTGCGCGCCAGCAGGTCGTTGATGTCGCGGTACAGGAAGCGGTAATTCCACAGGAACTCGGACATGTACTGCAGGTAGCCCCAGCTTTCGTCCAGGGTGGCCTTGTGGTCGTCCGGCATCTTCAGGCGGCGCTCCATCTCCTGCTCGAAGCGCACGAAGATGGAGTTGATGATGTCGTCCTTGTTGCGGAAGTGGTAGTAGAGATTGCCGGGGCTGATCTCCATCGCTTCCGCGATCGTGGTGGTGGTGACGTTGGGCTCGCCGACTTCGTTGAACAGGCGCAGCGCGACGTCGAGGATGCGGTCCCTGGTGCGGCGGGGGCCGGTTTGCGGTTTCGGTTCCATGGGCGTCCGGGCGATCGGTGCGATCAGTGAGTCGGGGGGCAGGGTAGCGATTATAAGCAATCGGCCTGCCTCACCCCGTTCTCCGCCCGCCCGGGGCCCCGGCCTAGTGCCGACCCGCGCCGGATCAGCCCGTCAGCGTCCGCACCCACCGCACCACGTGCGGCCCGGCGATGGTGATCCAGGTGCCGCCGCACAGCACCAGCGCCAGCATCACCGCGGCGCTGCCGAAATCCTTGGCGCGCTTGGACAGGCTGTGCCGTTCCAGCGAAATGCGGTCGATCGCGGCCTCGACGCTGGAGTTGAGCAGCTCCACGATCAGCACCACCAGCAGCGTGCCCAGCAGCAGGATGCGCTCGACCGCGCCCACCGGCAGCAGGAAGGCGCACGGCGTCAGGATCACCACCAGCGTCAGCTCCTGGCGGAAGGCGCTTTCCTCGAGCACCGCATAGCGCAGCCCGGACAGCGAATTGATGGCCGCGTGCCAGGCGCGCGCCAGGCCGCGGTTGCCCTTGTGGGGATTCTGCTCGATGGAATAGTCAGCGCTCTGCATTGCCTGCGGCGGCTTCTGCATTGGCGGGTCGGACGGCAGTTCCGGATGCGGTTTGGGCATGGGTTTGCGGGGCGGGTTGGGCCGCTGCGGTGTCACGGCCTGGCTTGTCGGCAGCGAACGGCCGCAGGTGGGCCAGGAACTGCTCGGAGGCGGCGCGCCACGAGAACCGCTCGGCATGGGCCCGGGCCGTGACGCGGTCGATGCGCAGCGCTTCCAGGCAGGCTTCGCGCAGGTCTTCGTGCATCACGCCCGCGGGGCTGTCGCCCAGCACATCGATCGGGCCGGTGACCGGATAGGCGGCCACGGGCAGCCCGCTGGCCAGCGCTTCCAGCAGCACCAGACCGAAGGTGTCGGTGCGGCTCGGGAACACGAACACATCAGCCGAAGCATACACCCGGGCCAGCTCGGGCTGGCTCAGCACGCCGAGGTAGTTGGCGCCCGGATAACGCGTACGCAGCGCCGGCAGGGCCGGGCCGTCGCCGACCACCCATTTGGAGCCGGGCAGGTCCAGCGCCAGGAAGGCCTCGACGTTCTTCTCCACCGCCACGCGGCCCACGTACAGGAAGATCGGGTGGGCGGTGTTGAGCACATTGGGGCGCTGCAGCGTGAACACGTCCAGGTCCACGCCGCGCGTCCACAGCACGGCGTTGGTGATGCCATAGTGACGCAGGTCGTCCAGCACCACCGGGGTGGGCGCCATCACGGACTGGGCCGGACCGTGGAACCAGCGCAGGAAGCGGTAGGTCCACGCCAGCGGCATGCCGAAGCGCGCCTGCACGTACTCCGGAAAACGCGTGTGGTAGGCCGTGGTGAAGGGCACCCGGCGGCGCAGCGCGTGACGCCGCGCGGCCAGGCCCAGCGGCCCTTCGGTGGCGATATGCAGGGCATCGGGGGCGAAGGCTTCGATGCGGCCCTGCACGCGCGCAGCCGGGAACAGCGACAGGCGGATCTCGGGGTAGGTCGGGCACGGCACGGTGCGGAATTCCAGCGGCGTGATCATGTCGACCGTGTGGCCCATGGCCTCCAGTTCGCGGCGCGTGGACTTGAGCGTGCGCACCACGCCATTGACCTGCGGTTCCCAGGCATCGGTGACGATCAGGATCTTCATGCAGCCTCCTCGGGCGCGGTGGAAGGGCAGTGCGGATGGGGCAAGGGTGGCAATGGGTGGCTGTCCGGTTTCAGCCAGCCACGGCGGCACGGCGACGGCGGCGCGTGGCCGGGGCCGGCGCGTCCAGCAGCGTGGTCCAGTAGACGATCTTCAGTTCGCCTTCGATGGTCTCGACCAGCGCCGACAGGCTTTCGACCCAGTCCCCGTCGTTGCAGTAGAGCTGGCCGTTGACCTCGCGGATCTCGGCCTTGTGGATATGGCCGCAGACCACGCCGTCGCAGCCGCGGCGGCGCGCCTCGTCGACCATCGCGCTTTCGAACGCGCCGATGTAGTTGACCGCGTTTTTGACCTGGTGCTTCAGGAACTGCGACAGCGACCAGTACGGGAAGCCCAGGCGCGCGCGCAGCCGGTTGAAGTGGCGGTTCAGCGCCAGGATCACTGTGTACAGCGAATCGCCCAGGTAGGCCAGCCAGCGCGCGTGCTGCACCACGCCGTCGAACAGGTCGCCGTGCACCACCCACAGCCGGCGCCCGGTCGCGGTGACATGCACCGCCTCTTCGCGCACGGTGATGTCGCCGAAGGCCATGCCGTCGAACTGGCGTGCGGCCTCGTCGTGGTTGCCGGGCACGTAGATCACTTCGGTGCCCTTGCG
This sequence comes from Cupriavidus lacunae, assembly GCF_003353055.1. Lineage (GTDB taxonomy): Bacteria > Pseudomonadota > Gammaproteobacteria > Burkholderiales > Burkholderiaceae > Cupriavidus > Cupriavidus lacunae. Next base: position 71,593 of record NZ_QKWJ01000015.1, on the reverse strand, counting down.
CGCCTTGCGCAGCAGCTTCTGCACCACGTCATTGTGGCTCTGCGGCCAATACCAGCCGCGGCGCAGCTGCCAGCCGTCGATGATGTCGCCGACCAGGTAGAGCTGCTCGGATTCGTTGTGCTTGAGGAAGTCCAGCAGGTAGTCGGCCTGACAGCCGGGCGTGCCCAGGTGGATGTCCGACAGCCAGATGGCGCGGTAGCGCTGGATCGGGTGCGGCTCGGGCGGGTAGGCCTCCTGCTGTTCGCGCTGGGGCGCCAGCGCGGCGGCGTCCAGGGCCGGCGCCATGAAGGCGGTCAGCGGCGCGGCGCTGTCGGGGCCGGTGGCCCAGTTGCTCTCAGGGCTGCGGCGCAGCCATTGCGTCAGTTGCGCGGCTTTCGACAGATACCCGCGGGCAGATCGGATTGCTTGCACCATGGCAGTCCCGGTTGCGGCGATGGCTGCATTCAGCCAGCCCGCGATGACGGTGCCGTGACGGAAACATGACTGACATATGAATCGTGGCGGAAGTGGGACAGCCAGCGACGGCGCAGGCGTCAGCGTGCGCGCGCGGCCAGCTCGGCCAGTGCGTCGAGCACCGCACGCACGGCGGTGGGATGGCGCAGCAGCGACACGTGGCCGATGCCGGACAGCGGGATATGCCCGGCGCCGTCGAGCCAGCCGGTGCAGGGCGGCCCGGAGATCGAATCATGCCAGCTGAAGACCGAGATCATGCGCGCCCGCAAGCGCGGCGTTTCCGCGGCGGCAAGCGCGCGCAGCCAGGGGCTGCCGCAACGCATCTGGCGCGCATTGCGGCCGCCGCCAAAGCGCGCCAGCGCGCTGCCGTGGTGCGGGCTGCCCAGCGTCACCACGCCGGCGCAGACGTCCTCGTCGCGGGCCAGTTGCAGCGCGGCGCGCGCGGCCAGCCCGCCCATGCTGTGGCAGACCAGCAGCGGTGCGCGCCCGGTCTCGGCCCGGATGCGCCGCATGGCATCCAGCAGCGCGTGCGCGTAGTCGTCGATATCGCCGAATATGGGTTCGAGGTCGATCCCCTGGCAGCGATAGCCGGCTGCGGCCAGCGCCGGCTGCATGTCGAGCCAGATGGCCTGTCCACAGGCATAGCCGTGCACCAGCAGCACCGGCGGGGCGTCGCGGCCGGGCCGGGCATCGGCCGTCGGCGCAAAGGGTGCGCGTGCCCGGAAGGGTTGCAGCCAGTCGAACATGCGCAGCACGGCCAGGCATTCCGCTGCGTAGCAGCGCAGTGCGTCGGGCAGGCGCAGCGGCCGCCGCGTGGCGGCGAGTTCAACGGGGGGCGCGGGCGGGTGATCGCCATGCCCGACCCACAGGCCGCGCCCGCTCAGGGCGAAGGCAAGGGCAATGCCGCTGGCGAAGCTGCCGAGGATCACAGCTACGCCGGCGCCGATCGCGCCAGGCCATGGCCAGCCGGCTGCGTGCGCCAGCCCGGCGGCAATGCCAAGCGCGGCGGCCGCCTGCAAGGCCACCGCAATGCGGCGGATGCCGGCGGCGCCCAGGCTCATGGCTTGGCGCGCAGGTCCGTGAGCCGCGTGCCGGCCAGGCGATCGTGCAGGAACTGGCGGCGCGGATCCAGCCACGCCAGCAGGATCCAGACCAGCAGGCCGGCGCACAGCACGCCTACGAACGGCCCCTTGACCAGGCCCAGCAGATGGCCGACCGCTGCCGACGGCGGCAGCCACAGCCACGCCAGCACGTAGCGCAGCGCCGCCTGCGGCCAGCGCGGCGGCAAGCCCGCGGCGTTCTCGACGCGCATGCGCCAGGTCTGCATGGCCAGGGTCTGGCCGTTGCGCTGCCAGAACCAGGTGAAATACAGCCCCATCACCAGGAAGCTCCACAGCTGGATCACCAGCGGCCCGTCCACGCCGAGCTTCTGCAGCAGCGGCCTCGCCAGCAGATAGGCGGCGGTCGATGCGCTCAGCACGCCGAACAGCAGCACGCCTTCATAGAGCATGCAGGCGATGCGGCGGCGCAGGGGCGGGGCGGCGGGGAGGGCGGCTGCGGCGGGGTTGGGATCGAGGATGGCAGCGGGCATGGAAGGCGAAGAAGGCTGGGCTGGCGCGGGGTCAGGCGGGGCCGGCTCTTGCTACGCTGGCCGGCGTGAAACGGCCATTATGCCAAATGGCTTGCAGACTACTGGTGCGTGGTCGCGTCCGAGGCCGCGGGCGCCGCGGCTTCTGTGGTGGGTTCGGCAGCGGTGGTGGCAGGTGCAGCCGGCGCAGGCGTGGCCGGCGCGGCAGCCGGCGCAGGCAATGGCGCCGACGCCGCGGCTGCAGTGGTGGCAGGCTGCGCCCGGGCTTCGCTGGCCGGCTTGCCGGCGCGGGCGGCCGAGGTGCTGGCAGCCTTCGGCTCGCGGCGCAGCTGGCGGCTGGTGTCGCTGGGCAGGCGCTTGCCACTGGGCAGCGCGCTGACGGCGCCGGGGCGACGCGGGACGCGATCGGCGGCGGCGAGCTTCTTCTTCTGCTCTTCAGGCAGTTGCTGGTACTTGTCCCAGGCCTCGGCCTTTTTTTCGGCCGGCAGCGAGCGTGTGATCTGGTAGTTCTCGCGCGCCAGCCGGCGTTGCTGCGGCGTCATCTTGACCCATTCCGCCATCCGCGCCTGCAACCGGGCCTGCTCGGCCGGGGAGAACTTCGGATAGCGCTCGGCGATGCGCAGCCACTTGTGGCGGTTCAGTTCGGGCAGGTTGTCCCAGAGCGGCTGCAGCGGTGCCAGGATGCGCTGGTTGACCGGGCTCAGGTCGGCCCAGGCTGGCCTGGCATTGGCGGCCTGAGCGGCGGCGGGGGAGGTGACTGCGGAAGCTCCCTGCGCATGCGCCGCGGGCGGCAGCAAGCCCCAGCAGGCGGCAGCGCCGGCGCTGGCGAGCAGCGCGGCCAGCCGGCGGCGCAGGGCGTCGGGGCGGAACATTGCGCGCGCCATGCTATTGCCCGCGCTTCAGGAAGACGTGGAAGCCCTCGTCGGCGTAGGCCGTAGGTGGCAGGTCGTCGAGCAGCATGGCGGCGTCGATGTCGGCCAGTTCCTCGATGCGCTTCTGTTCCTGCCAGTGATAGATGCCCATCAGGCCGGCGGCCAGCGCCACCAGCGTCCAGACCAGGCCGAGGCGGCGCAGCCAGGCACCGGCGCGGTGCAGCGGCGAGCCGTCATCTTCGTCAAACAGGGAAGCGTGCACGCCCGGCATGGCCAGTTGCGGCACCAGCACGGGCGCGGCGGCCTTCTTGCGAGCGACCGCGATCCGGCGCGCCGCTGCGAGCCGTTCGGAAAGGTCGGCCGGCAAGGCCTCGGTGCCGGCATCGAGTGCCGCCCGAACCTCATGGGCAAACCGGCGTTCGCTGATTTCTTTGTCGTTTCTGCTCATAGTCGGACCCCCCGTGCACGCAGTGCCTGCGCAAGGGTGTGCGTGGCACGGGAACAGTGCGTCTTGACGCTGCCTTCGGAACAGCCCATTACCGCGGCAGTTTCGGCAACGTCCATATCCTCCCAGTAACGCATCAGGAATGCCTGGCGTTGACGCGCCGGCAGCCGCTGGATTTCCTGCTCGATGATGTGCATGACCTGGGCGCGCTCGACCTTGTCGGCGCTGCTTTCGGCCGATTCGGAGCCCGCCTGTGCCTCAAGCGTCTCCAGCAGGTCGTTGTCGTCGCCGCCGTCGCGGTCGTCGCGCAGGCTGGAAAACAGCGAGACCCAGGTGTTGCGCACCTTCTGGCGGCGGAAATAGTCGTGGATCGTGTTCTGCAGGATGCGCTGGAACAGCGGCGCCAGCTCGGCGGCGCCCTTGTCGCCATATTTTTCGGCCAGCTTGATCATCGCGTCCTGGACAATATCCAGCGCGGCCTCGTCGTCGCGGACCGAGAACACGGCCTGCTTGAAGGCGCGGCGCTCGACGCTGGCAAGAAAATCGGACAGTTCCTGGTCGGTGGCCATTCAGGCGGTTGCGGCTTGTTACTGCGGGTCAAAATGCCCGGCTTTGGTGAATGTGCTGCGTACGGCCCGTGGCACATCCAAGGTGGTGCGATGCTAGCAAAAAAACGCCGCTCTGTACCACCTTGTATGCCGAGAAATACATTGCAGCGCGGAAAAGTCATGCCGCTTGTCCGGGAACTCCCCGATGCGCAGGGCATAAACAACCGTAGACCGCGCTGGTGCATTGCAGTATCATCGTCGGTTCACACGACATCAGTGGTTGTCTCATCCGGCCGCTTATGAGGCGGTCTTCCATGCAGACGCGCACCGCTTGAACCCGAGCCACAAGCCCGGCAGAGAGCATCCAAACAATTTTTTGCCGAAAATTGCAAAGGACTGAAATGAACATGCCCAGCGCGGAATTCTCCCACGCAGACAGCAATTCATCTGCCGCACCCGAAATGATCGGGGCGGAAATTCTCGTTCACGCACTTGCCGAAGAAGGCGTCGAGTACGTCTGGGGCTACCCCGGCGGCGCAGTGCTGTATATCTACGACGAGCTCCACAAGCAAACCAAGTTCGAGCACATTCTGGTGCGCCACGAGCAGGCCGCGGTCCATGCCGCAGACGGCTATGCACGGGCAACTGGCAAGGTGGGCGTAGCGCTGGTGACCTCCGGTCCCGGCGTGACCAATGCCGTCACCGGCATTGCCACCGCCTACCTCGACTCGATCCCGATGGTGGTGATCACCGGCAATGTGCCGACCCACGCCATTGGCCAGGACGCCTTCCAGGAGTGCGACACGGTCGGCATCACCCGCCCGATCGTCAAGCACAACTTCCTGGTGAAGGACGTGCGCGATCTCGCGTCGACCATCAAGAAGGCGTTCTTCATTGCCTCGACCGGCCGTCCGGGCCCGGTGGTGGTGGACATCCCCAAGGATGTCTCGCGCAATGCCTGCAAGTACGAGTATCCCAAGTCGATCGACATGCGCTCGTACAACCCGGTGAACAAGGGGCACTCGGGCCAGATCCGCAAGGCCGTGGCGCTGCTGCAGGGCGCCGAGCGTCCGTACATTTACAGCGGTGGCGGCGTGGTGCTGGCCAATGCCAGCGACGAGCTGCGCCAGCTGGCGGCGCTGACCGGCCACCCGGTGACCAACACGCTGATGGGCCTGGGCGCGTTCCCCGGCACCAGCAAGCAGTTCGTCGGCATGCTCGGTATGCACGGCACGTATGAAGCCAACATGGCCATGCAGAACTGCGACGTGCTGATCGCCATCGGTGCCCGCTTCGACGACCGCGTGATCGGCAACCCGTCGCACTTCACCTCGCAGGCGCGCAAGATCATCCATATCGACATCGATCCGTCGTCGATTTCCAAGCGCGTCAAGGTCGACATCCCCATCGTCGGCAACGTCAAGGACGTGCTGCAGGAACTGATTGCCCAGATCAAGGCCAGCGACATCAAGCCCAAGCGCGAGTCGCTCGCCAAGTGGTGGGAGCAGATCGAGCAATGGCGCTCGGTGGACTGCCTGAAGTACGACCGCAACTCCGAGATCATCAAGCCGCAGTATGTGGTGGAAAAGATCTGGGAACTGACCCACGGCGATGCCTTCATCTGCTCCGACGTCGGCCAGCACCAGATGTGGGCCGCGCAGTTCTACAAGTTCGACGAGCCGCGCCGCTGGATCAACTCCGGCGGCCTGGGCACGATGGGCGTGGGCCTGCCGTACGCCATGGGCATCAAGAAGGCGTTCCCGGAGAAGGAAGTCGTCACCATCACCGGTGAAGGCTCGATCCAGATGTGCATCCAGGAACTGTCGACCTGCCTCCAGTACGACACCCCGGTGAAGATCTGCTCGCTGAACAATGGCTACCTGGGCATGGTGCGCCAGTGGCAGGAGATCGAGTACGACAACCGCTACTCGCACTCCTACATGGACGCGCTGCCTGATTTCGTCAAGCTGGCCGAGGCCTACGGGCATGTCGGCATGCGCGTCGAGAAGACGGCCGACGTCGAGCCGGCGCTGCGCGAGGCGTTCCGCCTGAAGGACCGTACCGTGTTCCTGGACTTCCAGACCGATCCCACCGAAAACGTCTGGCCGATGGTCCAGGCGGGCAAGGGCATTTCCGAAATGCTGCTCGGCGCGGAGGACCTGTAATGCGACATATCATTTCGGTCCTGCTGGAAAACGAACCGGGCGCGCTGTCGCGCGTGGTGGGCCTGTTCTCGGCCCGCGGCTACAACATCGAGACGCTGACCGTGGCACCCACCGAGGATGCCTCGCTGTCGCGCATGACCATCGTCACCTCCGGCTCGGATGACGTGATCGAACAGATCACCAAGCACCTGAACCGCCTGGTGGAAGTGGTCAAGGTGGTCGACCTGACCGAAGGCGCGCACATCGAACGCGAGCTGATGCTCGTCAAGGTGCGCGCGGTGGGCAAGGAGCGCGAAGAAATGAAGCGCACCGCCGACATCTTCCGCGGCCGCATCATCGATGTCACCGAGAAGACCTACACCATCGAGCTGACCGGCAACGGCGTCAAGCTCGATGCGTTCCTGGACGCCATCGACCGCACCGCCATCCTTGAGACCGTCCGTACCGGCGGCTCGGGCATTGGCCGCGGCGAGCGCATCCTGAAGGTCTGACCGGGCCCCGGCTCACCCAAACGGCTTCACGCAGTATCCCCGGGGCGGCGCGATCCGGACGCACACGATGCGCCCGAGGATGCCGCCCCCCTCATACAAAAGACAGAGATTGAAGGAATCATCATGAAAGTGTTTTACGACAAGGACGCCGACCTCTCCCTGATCAAGGGCAAGAACGTCACCATCATCGGCTATGGCTCGCAGGGCCATGCCCACGCGCTGAACCTGAAGGATTCGGGCGTCAATGTGACGGTCGGCCTGCGCAAGAGCGGCGCGTCGTGGAACAAGGCCGTCAACGCCGGCCTGCAAGTCAAGGAAGTGGCCGAGGCCGTCAAGGGCGCCGACGTGGTCATGATCCTGCTGCCGGACGAGCAGATCGCCGACGTGTACAAGAATGAAGTGCATGCCAACATCAAGGAAGGCGCTGCGCTGGCCTTCGCCCACGGCTTCAACGTGCACTACGGTGCCGTGATCCCGCGCGCCGACCTGGACGTGATCATGATCGCGCCGAAGGCCCCGGGCCACACCGTGCGCGCCACGTACGCACAAGGTGGCGGCGTGCCGCACCTGATCGCCGTGCACCAGAACAAGTCCGGCGCCGCCCGTGACATCGCGCTGTCGTACGCCACCGCCAACGGCGGCGGCCGTGCCGGCATCATCGAGACCAACTTCCGCGAAGAAACCGAAACCGACCTGTTCGGCGAGCAGGCCGTGCTGTGCGGCGGTACCGTCGAGCTGATCAAGGCTGGCTTCGAAACCCTGGTGGAAGCCGGCTACGCGCCGGAAATGGCCTACTTCGAGTGCCTGCACGAACTGAAGCTGATCGTCGACCTGATCTATGAAGGCGGCATCGCCAACATGAACTACTCGATCTCCAACAACGCGGAATATGGTGAGTACGTCACCGGTCCGCGCGTGGTGACCGAAGAGACCAAGAAGGCGATGAAGCAGTGCCTGACCGACATCCAGACCGGCGAATACGCCAAGAGCTTCCTGCTGGAGAACAAGGCCGGCGCCCCGACGCTGATCTCGCGCCGCCGCCTGACGGCCGAGCACCAGATCGAAGAAGTGGGTGCCAAGCTGCGCGCGATGATGCCGTGGATCGCCAAGAACAAGATGGTCGATCAGTCGAAGAACTAAGCTGCATCGCTGTCTGATGGCCCGCGCCGCGCGGCGGCGGGCCGAAGCCGTTCAGCGTCCCGTGCCACGCCCTTCTATTATCAGGAGGGAGTCGCGGGGCCTGAACGGCTTTTTGTTATGCTTGTCAGACTTCGGGCAAGGCGTGCATTATCCTGCTCCGCGACCATGGAGCGCTGGCGGTGGCCGCAATCGTCGCTATTGCCGCTTTCCGTCCCGCCTTGCCATGGTCTTGTATCCACCGACACCTGTACTGCATGAACTATCCTCATCCGCTGATCGCCCGTGAAGGCTGGCCGTTCCTGGCCGGCGCCTTTGTCATCTCGCTGCTGGTGCACGCCAGCGCGGGCTTCTGGTGGGCGTTGCCGCTGTGGATCATCACGGTATTCGTGCTGCAATTCTTCCGCGATCCGCCGCGTCCGATCCCGTCGCAGCCCAACGCCGTGCTGGCCCCGGCCGACGGCCGTATCGTCGTGGTCGAAAAAGCGCAGGATCCGTACGCCGGCCGCGAGGCGCTGAAGATCAGCGTCTTCATGAACGTCTTCAACGTGCACTCGAACCGTGTCTCGGTCGATGGCGCGGTCGAGAAGGTCGAATACTTCCCGGGCAAGTTCGTCAATGCTGACCTGGACAAGGCTTCGACCGAGAACGAGCGCAACGCCGTGCTGATCCGGCGCGCGACCGACGGCCAGCTGGTGACGCTGGTGCAGGTGGCCGGCCTCGTGGCCCGCCGCATCCTGTGCTACACCAAGGTGGGCGACAACCTGTCGCGCGGCCAGCGCTACGGCTTTATCCGCTTCGGCTCGCGCGTGGACGTCTACCTGCCGCTCGATGCGCGCCCGCGTGTGACCATCGGCGAGAAGGTATCCGCCTCGTCGACCATCCTCGCCGAACTCGACGTGAAGTGAGCGGCGGCCTGACCGGAGGACTGTGATGGTTGCCTTCCATCGACGTAACAAGCGCAGCAGCAACGGCAACGTGACCCACCTGCGGCCGTTCCGCCATAACCAGCTGCGCGGCGCTGACGACGACTTCGACGACGAAGCCGGTGACGACCACGGCCACGATATCGTCTACCAGCGTCCGCGCCGGCGCGGCATCTACCTGCTGCCCAACGCGTTCACCACCGCGGCGCTGTTCGCGGGCTTCTTCGCCATCGTCCAGGCCATGAACATGCGCTTCGACGCCGCGGCCATCGCCATCTTCGCGGCGATGGTGCTGGATGGCATGGACGGGCGCGTGGCGCGCATCACCAATACGCAGAGTGCGTTTGGCGAGCAATATGATTCGCTGTCGGACATGACTTCGTTCGGGGTTGCGCCGGCGCTGGTGATGTATGAATGGATTCTGCATGACCTGGGCAAGTGGGGCTGGATCGCAGCGTTCGTCTACTGCACCTGTGCGGCGTTGCGTCTGGCCCGCTTCAACGCCAATATCGGCATCGTCGACAAGCGCTTCTTCCAGGGGCTGCCCAGCCCCGCGGCCGCTGCCCTGGTGGCCGGCTTCGTCTGGCTGGTGATCGACAACAAGCTGCCGGTCAAGGAGCTGTGGATGCCGTGGGTGGCCTTCGGCATTACGCTTTACGCCGGGTTGTCGATGGTGTCCAACGCGCCGTTCTACAGCGGCAAGGCGCTTGACGTGCGCTACCGCGTGCCGTTCGGCATGATGGTGCTGGTCCTGGTGCTGTTCGTGGTGGTTTCCACCGATCCGCCGGTGGCGCTGTTCGGCCTGTTCGTGATCTATGCGATCTCGGGCTATGTGCTGTGGGCCTGGCGGGCAATGCACGGCAAGCCCGCCATCGAGAAGAAGCAACGCGAGAACGGCGGCAAGGCTTCATAGGTTTTGCAGGCAGAAGGGCGCTAAGGCGCCCTTCATGCTTTGCGGGATTCACAATTGTTTTCATGCCACAGCCATCAGGGCGTGGCACTCTGCAGTGTTTTCCACTCACCGTCAGGAGGATGTCATGGGCATGTTCGACTTCATCAAGGAAGCGGGAGAAAAGCTGTTCGGCACCGGCGAGGCCAAGGCCGCGCAGGACGCCGCCGCGGCGGATGCGTCGGCGGAGAATGTCGATGCCGCCAATCGCGCCGCGGGCGATGCGATCGAGGGCTACATCAAGAAAATGGGGCTGGACGCGACCGGGCTGATGGTGCAGGTGGACGGCTCGCAGGGGCTGGTCACTGTGTTCGGCGTCGCGCCCGACCAGGCCACGCGCGAGAAGATCATCCTGTGCGCCGGCAATGTCGAGGGTGTGGACAAGGTCGAGGACAAGATGTCGGTCAATGTCGAGTCCGAGGAATCGACCTGGCATACCGTGGTCAAGGGCGACACGCTCTGGGCAATCTCCCAGGCCGCCTATGGCAACGGCGCCGAGTACAACAAGATCTTCGAGGCCAACACGCCAATGCTGAGCCACCCGGACAAGATCTACCCGGGCCAGAAGCTGCGCATCCCGCCCAAGGGCTGATCCGCGCCGATGGCACTCCCGGGCAAAATGGGCTAAACCCTGTATTGCACGGGCGTGCCAACTCGGCTATAGTCGCTGACATGATTTCGCGCCAAGTCCTAATCGCCCGCACCACCCTAGGTGGCCTACTAGGCCATCAGGTCGGGACGCGCGCACGCTAAGGACGGACTCACTCCCTTAGCGCGAAATCCGCAAGGAATTTCCAACGCCCCGGCCTGCTGCACGCACGCCGGGGCGTTTTGCATTCCACAGCCGTGGAGCGCGGAACAGGCGGTAAAGCCCCGGACGCAGCATGCCGGGGACAGCACACGATAAGCAATCAGGAGCTCCACAAATGTCTGACAAACTCATCATTTTCGACACCACCTTGCGTGACGGCGAGCAGTCGCCCGGCGCCTCGATGACCCGCGAGGAAAAGATCCGCATCGCACGCCAGCTGGAACGCCTGAAGGTCGATGTGATCGAGGCCGGTTTCGCCGCGAGCTCCAACGGCGACTTCGAGGCGATCCGCTCGATCGCGCAGGTGGTCAAGGACTCGACGATCTGCTCGCTGGCCCGTGCCAACGACAAGGACATTGCCCGTGCCGCCGAGGCGCTCAAGCCGGCCAACTCGTTCCGCATCCACACCTTCATCGCCACGTCCGCGCTGCACATGGAAAAGAAGCTGCGCATGACGCCGGACGAGGTGTACCAGCAGGCCCGCCTGGCGGTGCGCTTTGCGCGCCAGTTCACCGACGATATCGAGTTCTCGCCGGAAGACGGCAGCCGCTCGGACATGGACTTCCTGTGCCGCGTGCTGGAGGGCGTGATTGCAGAAGGCGCGACCACCATCAACCTGCCCGATACCGTGGGCTATGCCGTGCCGGAAGGCTATGCCGCGCTGATCCGCTCGGTGCGCGAGCGCATTCCCAACTCGGACAAGGCGATCTGGTCGGTGCACTGCCATAACGACCTGGGCATGGCCGTCGCCAACTCGCTGGCCGCCGTCAAGATGGCCGGCGCGCGCCAGGTCGAATGCACCATCAACGGCCTCGGCGAGCGCGCCGGCAACACCAGCCTGGAAGAGGTCGTGATGGCGGTGAAGACCCGCCGCGACTATTTCGACCTGGATGTCGGCGTGGATACCACGCAGATCGTGCCGGCCTCCAAGCTGGTGTCGCAGATCACCGGTTTCGTGGTGCAGCCGAACAAGGCCGTGGTGGGCGCCAACGCCTTCGCGCATGCCTCGGGCATCCACCAGGATGGCGTGCTCAAGGCGCGCGACACCTACGAGATCATGCGCGCGGAGGATGTGGGCTGGACCGCCAACAAGATCGTGCTGGGCAAGCTGTCGGGCCGCAATGCCTTCAAGCAGCGCTTGCAGGAACTGGGCATCGAGCTCGAGAGCGAGACCGAAGTCAATGCCGCCTTCACCCGCTTCAAGGAACTGGCCGACCAGAAGGCCGAGATCTTCGACGAGGACATTGTCGCCATCGTCTCGAACGAAGCCCAGCACGACGCCAACGAGCACTTCCGCTTCATCTCGCTGTCGCAGCGCTCCGAGACCGGCGAGCGCCCGCACGCACGCGTGGTGTTCAGCATGGACGGCCAGGAACAGAGCGGCGAGGGCGAGGGCAACGGCCCGGTCGACGCCACGCTGCATGCGATCGAGTCGCGCGTGGCCAGCGGCGCCGAGATGGTGCTCTACTCGGTGAACGCCATCACCGGCGGCACCGAGGCCCAGGGCGAAGTGACCGTGCGCCTGACCAAGGCCGGCCGCATCGTCAACGGCGTGGGCACCGACCCGGATATCGTCGCCGCCTCGGCCAAGGCCTACCTGGCCGCGCTGAACAAGCTGCACGACAAGGCTGTGCAGAAGATCAATCCGCAGATCTGACCAAGGCCTCTGCGTCAGACGGCGGAAGGCCTACCCGGCCTGAGCGTACGGACCAAGCCCGCCATCCCCGACCCGGGGATGGCGGGCTTTTTCATGTGCTCAGCGACGGCGCTCGGCGGGATCGTAGAGCGGGTCGGGCGTGATCTGGGTCTGGCGCAGGATGCCGGCGTCGTCGAAATAGAAGTTGAACAGCGACGGCCACATGTCTTCGTGGCGGAAGCGGTAGGACCAGACCTCGCGCCGCATCAGGGGGTAGTAGTCGACCGGCAGGCGCGTCATGCCGAAATGCTCGGCCACGTCCCGCTTGGTCCAGGTGTTGACCTGCGCCTTGTAGAGTTCGGGCGTCGACAGCATGTTGCGGAAGGCGGTCAGGTTGCCGCTGGGGTCGAAGTCGGCGCCATAGGCATACTGGCCCAGCGGCTGCTTGGAGTAGATCCAGCGCGAGGTCCCGTCGCGCAGCGGGAACACATCGGTGGGCGGGCCGAAGGCGGCCTGTACCGCGGCTTGCGGCTGGCCCACCAGCCTGGTGCCTTCCTGTGCCGGCATCAGCGTGGTGCAGGCGGACAGCATGGCGACCCCCAGCGCCAGCGTGAGCCGGCGAGCGCCGTTGGCGATGACAGGAATCATGGCAGGACCTCGGCCGATGCGTGGATGGGAATGCCGCAAGTGTAGTGCGGTCCCCGCCGTTTGTGCGCCGGGCGCTGCTTTTTGGGAGATATTCCTGCAACTTGCCTGTTTCCCCGGGGAACCGCGTGCCACTGGCCGGGCGCCATCGCATTTGCCGCCAGGCGGGGGCTGCCGTACCATCCAGCGCTTTCCGGGAGAGATGAATGAAGGTTGCGGCACGGTGGCGTGGATGGCTGGGCGGGTTGTTGCTGGTGGCAGCGGCGGGCGCGTCGGCCCAGGAGCCGATCCGGCTGGGCATGATCGACGGCTTGTCCGGCCCGTTCGCCAACGCCGGCGAGGCGGTGGTGCGCAACCTGCGCCTGGCGATCGACCGCATCAATGCGCGCGGCGGCGTGAAGACCGCCGAGGGCACGCGGCCGCTGGAGCTGGTCACCTTCGACAGCAAGGGCAATGTCGATGAAAGCCTGATCCAGCTGCGCGCGCTGACCGACAAGCGCATTCCCTTCGTCCTGCAGGGCAATAGCTCGGCCGTGGCCGGCGCGCTGGTGTCGGCCATCAACCGCCACAATGCGCGCCAGCCCGACGCGCGCGTGCTGTTCCTGAACTACTCGGCGGTCGATCCCAGCCTGACCAATGAGAACTGCAGCTTCTGGCACTTCCGTTTCGACGCCAGCGCCGACATGCGCATGCAGGCGCTGACCGAGGTGATCCGCCAGGACCAGACCGTGCGCCGGGTCTACCTGATCGACCAGGACTACAGCTTTGGCCACCAGGTGTCGCGTTCGGCGCGCGAGATGCTGGCGGCGCGCCGCCCGGATATCCAGATCGTGGGCGACGAGTTCCACCCGATCGGCAAGATCAAGGACTTCGCGCCCTATATCGCCAAGATCAAGGCGAGCGGGGCGGATGCGGTCATCACCGGCAACTGGGGCAACGACCTGACGCTGATGGTCAAGGCCGCGCGCGAAGGCGGCCTGCAGGCCAGGTTCTATACCTTCTACGGCAATGGCCTGGGCGCGCCGGCGGCGATGGGCGATGCCGGCGTGGGCCGCGTGCTGGCGGTGGCGGAATGGCACCCCAACGTGGGCGGCGCGGCATCCGACGCCTTCTATCGGCAGTTCCGCGCGCGCTATCCGGACCCCAGGGACGACTACGTCCACCTGCGCATGCAGATGATGGTGGAGATGCTGGCGCGCGCGATCGAGCAGGCCGGCTCCACCGATGCGGTCAAGGTGGCGCGTGCGCTGGAGAACATGCGCTACGTCAATGACTTCCACGAGGCCACCGTGCGCGCCGACGACCACCAGGTGCTGCAGCCGCTGTACGTGTCGGTGATGGAGCGGCAGGGCGGGGCGGTGCGATTCGACAACGAAGGCTCGGGCTATGGCTTCCGTACCGTGCGCAAGCTCAAGGCCGCGCAGACCACGCTGCCGACCACGTGCCGGATGGAGCGCCCCTGAGCCTCGGAACGTCCGGCCGGGCTGCCGGGTACTCCTGCCGGGGCTTTTCGGCTATAATCCGCGGCTGTCGTGATCGGGCCATCGGCCTGGTGGCGGCAGTAGCCAGTCAATACATGGCACGACGCATGCGGCGCATCCCGCGCTGTAGCGTTCGCAAGTGAAAGGAAATCATCATGGCAGTTGCCGATATCAACAAGTCCGAAGTCATCAAGCAGTTCGCACGTGGCGCCAACGACACTGGCAGCCCCGAAGTGCAAGTGGCCCTGCTGACCACCCGCATCAACGAACTGACCCCGCATTTCAAGGCCAACATGAAGGATCACCACAGCCGCCGCGGTCTGCTGCGCATGGTGAGCCGCCGTCGCCGTCTGCTGGACTACCTCAAGTCCAACGATGCCGACCGTTACCGCGCCCTGATCGAAAAGCTGGGTCTGCGCAAGTAAGGTTGCGTCCGATGGCAGCGCGATTCCAGGGTTTGCACGGTTTCGCGTGAGGCCTCGATGCCTGCTTCAGCATTGCTGGGGCAGGCATTTTGCATTTCTGGCGGGGTGAATCCGCCTTGCCCAGGGATGCAGGCAGTTGATGAAGTGATTTTCGCTTCACGCCGCCCGGCGAGCATTCTGATTCCCCGGGCGCCCGTTGCAGCAAGCTGCGCAACGGAGTAAGTTGTTCTTTTTGTTTTGAATACCCGGATCGGGCAAGGAACCAGGGCTTTGTGTCATTCCAGCGCGGCATCGGCATGCCGGTGCCGCGCTGGAATGGCATAGCACTTCCCTGCGACCGCGACCGTCAACCCGGCAGTTTGCCTGCGGCTGAGAACGCAGGCGTCGCAGGCCGCGCGCGAGTGATTGCGTAATTGCGCGGCCTGCACGCAAGTCAAGGAATGCAAATGTCCATGTTCAACAAGGTCGTCAAGGAATTCCAGTGGGGCCAGCACACGGTCCGCATGGAAACCGGCGAAATCGCCCGCCAGGCCGGCGGTGCGGTGCTGGTCGATGTGGAAGACACCGTGGTGCTGGCGACCGTGGTCGCCGCCAAGAGCCCGAAGCCGGGCCAGGACTTCTTCCCGCTGACCGTCGACTACATCGAGAAGACCTACGCAGCCGGCAAGATCCCCGGCGGCTTCTTCAAGCGTGAAGGCCGTCCGTCGGAAAACGAGACCCTGACCTCGCGCCTGATCGACCGTCCGCTGCGCCCGCTGTTCCCGGAAGGCTTCTACAACGACGTCCAGGTGGTGATCCACGTGGTCTCGCTGAACCCGGAAGTGCCCGCCGACATCCCCGCGCTGATCGGCGCATCGGCCGCGCTGGCCGTGTCGGGCATCCCGTTCAACGGCCCGGTGGGCGCCGCGCGCGTGGGCTACAAGGACGGCCAGTACCTGCTGAACCCGACCCGCTCGCAGATCGCCGCCTCGGACCTGGACCTGGTGGTCGCCGGTACCGAGCGCGCCGTGCTGATGGTGGAATCGGAAGCCAACCAGCTGTCCGAAGAGGTCATGCTGGGTGCCGTGGTCTATGGCCACGAGCAGATGCAGATCGCGATCAACGCCATCCATGAGCTGGTGCGCGAAGGCGGCAAGCCCGAGTGGGACTGGGCCCCGGCCGCCAAGAACGAGCCGCTGATCGCCAAGGTCACCGAAGTGGCACTGCCGCTGCTGCAGGAAGCCTACCAGCTGCGCCAGAAGTCGGCCCGCAGCCAGAAGCTGAAGGAAGTGTCGGCCAACGTGGCCGCCGCACTGGAAGCCGCCGGCGTCCAGGCCGACAAGGTGGAAGTCGGCAACATCATGTTCGACCTGGAAGCCAAGATCGTCCGTGGCCAGGTCCTGAGCGGCGAGCCGCGCATCGACGGCCGCGACACCCGCACCGTGCGCCCGATCGAGATCCGTTCGTCGGTGCTGCCGCGCGCGCACGGCTCGGCGCTGTTCACCCGCGGCGAGACGCAGGCGCTGGTGGTGGCCACGCTGGGCACCAAGAGCGACGAGCAGATCATCGACGCGCTGGCCGGCGAATACCGCGACCGCTTCATGCTCCACTACAACATGCCCCCGTTCGCCACCGGTGAAACGGGTCGCGTGGGCAGCCCGAAGCGCCGCGAAATCGGCCATGGCCGCCTGGCCAAGCGCGCACTGATCCCGGTGCTGCCGAAGGACGATGAATTCGCCTACACCATCCGCCTGGTTTCGGAAATCACCGAGTCCAACGGCTCGTCGTCGATGGCTTCGGTCTGCGGCGGCTGCCTGGCACTGATGGACGCCGGCGTTCCGGTCAAGGCGCACGTGGCCGGCGTGGCCATGGGCCTGATCCTGGAAGGCAACAAGTTCGCCGTGCTGACCGACATCCTGGGTGACGAAGACCACCTGGGCGACATGGACTTCAAGGTGGCGGGTACCGACAACGGCATCACCGCGCTGCAGATGGACATCAAGGTCCAGGGCATCACCAAGGAGATCATGCAGGTCGCGCTGGCGCAGGCCAAGGAAGGCCGTCTGCACATCCTGCACAAGATGCAGGAAGCGATGGGCCATGCCCGCACCGAGCTGTCGGCGCACGCGCCGCGTATGATCACCATGAAGATCCATCCGGACAAGATCCGCGAAGTGATCGGCAAGGGCGGCTCGACCATCCAGGCGCTGACCAAGGAAACCGGCACCACCATCGACATCCAGGAAGACGGCACGATCACGATCGCGTCGACCTCGACCGACGGCATGGCCGAAGCCAAGCGCCGCATCGAAGGCATCACCGCGGAAGCCGAAGTGGGCAAGATCTACGCCGGCACCGTGCTGAAGCTGCTGGACTTCGGCGCCATCGTCAACATCCTGCCGGGCAAGGATGGCCTGCTGCACATCTCGGAAATCGTCAACGAGCGTGTGAAGGACATCAAGGACTGGCTGAAGGAAGGCCAGCATGTCCGCGTCAAGCTGATCCAGGCTGACGAGAAGGGCCGCCTGCGCCTGTCGCTGAAGGCCGCGCTGGCCGAAGAGGGCGGCAGCATCAGCCCGATCAACGCTGGCGAAGCCGCCGCCCCGGCTGCTCCGGCCGAAGGCTCGGAACAGCAGTAAAGTCAGCGGGGCAGGACTGCCCGCAGGCGCTGCCGCAAGGTGGCGCCGCCGGAAAAACGGCTGGACGATGTCCAGCCGTTTTTTTGTTTACACTGCCGGCAACCCTATCGAGCCAAGGCTCACACCGACCCTGGCGCGACGCATCGTCGAACCGCGCCAAGACAAGTACAAGGAGCAGAGCAGCATGCAAGCCATCGAGATCCGCGAATACGGTGCCCCCGAAGTCCTCCAGCTGGCCGAGCGGCCCGACCCGGTGCCGGGCGCGGGCGAGGTCCTGATCCGCGTGGCGGCCGCCGGCGTCAATCGTCCGGACGTGTTCCAGCGCACTGGCAACTACCCGGTGCCGCCGGGCGCGTCGGACCTGCCCGGCCTGGAAGTGGCGGGCGTGGTGGTGGGCGGCGACCTGTCGCATGCCGACAACCGCTTCGGCCTGAATGTGGGCGACCGCGTCTGCGCGCTGGTGCAGGGCGGTGGCTACGCGCAGCTGTGCACGGCGCCGCTGGCGCAGGTCCTGCCCGCGCCGCAAGGCCTGAGCGATATCGAGGCCGCGGCGCTGCCGGAGACCTTCTTCACGGTCTGGAGCAATGTGTTCGACCGCGGCTACCTGGGCCAGGGCCCGCGCGGCAAGGATGAAACCCTGCTGATCCAGGGCGGCTCCAGCGGCATCGGCACGACCGCGATCCAGATCGCCAAGGCGCTGGGCTACAAGGTGTTCGTCACCGCCGGCACCGACGAGAAGTGCAAGGCCTGCGAAGACCTGGGTGCCGATCGTGCGATCAACTACAAGACCCAGGACTTCGTTGCCGAGGTGGCCGCGCTGACCGGCGGCAATGGCGTCGACGTGATTCTCGACATGGTTGCCGGCCCGTACCTGGCACGCGAGCTGAAGTGCATCGCCGACGATGGCCGTATCGTCATCATCGCGCTGCTGGGCGGTGCCAAGGCCGAGATCCCGCTGGGCGATATCCTGCGCCGGCGCATCACCGTGACCGGCTCTACGCTGCGTCCGCGCCCGGCATCGTTCAAGGGCAAGATTGCCGCGGCGCTGCATGAGCAGGTGTGGCCGCTGCTGGCCGCGGGCAAGATCAAGCCGGTGATCCACCAGGTGTTCCCGGCTGCGCAGGCAGCCGACGCGCATCGCCTGATGGAGTCGAGCGAGCATATCGGCAAGATCGTGCTGACCTGGTAAAGCGCAGCGCCCGTTGCGTGTGGCCAATGCTGCCGCCCGCCGCCATCGGGCGGCGGTAGCGCCGTGCCCCTGCCACACGCTACAATAGCGGGTTTGATTTGGGAGGGGCACTTCGTGAGACAAAAGCTCGTCATCGGCAATTGGAAGATGCATGGCAGCCTGGCTGCAAACGCAGCGCTGCTGGAGGGAATCAAGGCTGGCGCGGCCAAGGCGATGCTGGCGGTCTGCGCGCCGTTCCCCTATCTTGCACAATGCCAGGCGTTGCTGAATGGCTCGCAAGTGGCCTGGGGTGCACAGGATGTGTCGGCCGAGGCGCGCGGCGCCTTTACCGGCGAAGTGGCCGCGTCGATGCTGGGTGAGTTTGGCTGCACGTATGTGCTGGTTGGTCACTCGGAGCGCCGCACCTATCATGGCGAAACCGACCAGACCGTCGCGGCCAAGGCGCTGCGCGCGCTGGAATTCGGCATCGTTCCGGTGGTCTGCGTGGGTGAGACGCTGGCCCAGCGCGAGGCGGGCGAGACCGAGGCCGTGGTCGGCAGGCAGCTGCAGGCCGTGCTGGAGGCGCTGACGGTGGAGCAGCTGAGCCGCGTGGTGCTGGCCTATGAGCCGGTCTGGGCGATCGGCACCGGCAAGACTGCCACCAGCGAGCAGGCGCAGGCGGTGCACGCCTTCCTGCGCGTCCAGGTTGCCGCGCGCGACGCGGGCGTGGCCGAGCGCATGGCCATCCTGTACGGCGGCAGCGTCAAGCCGGACAATGCGGCCGAACTGTTTTCCATGACCGATATCGACGGGGGCCTGATTGGCGGCGCCTCGCTGAAGTCGGAAGATTTTCTCGCGATCGGCAACGCCTGAATGCCGGCCGTTCCGATCGACCGATCAAGCAAGTAACCAGCCAGTAAGGCTTATTTAAATCAAATGGCAATCTTCAAGACATTGTTGGTGGTGCTGCAGGTGTTGTCGGCGCTGGGCGTGATTGGCCTGGTGCTGATCCAGCATGGCAAGGGCGCCGATGTAGGCGCGGCATTCGGTTCGGGCGCCTCGGGCAGCCTGTTCGGTGCCACCGGCTCGGCAAACTTCCTGTCGCGCACCACTGCCGTGCTGGCCACGCTGTTCTTCGTCTGCACGCTGGCGCTGACGCTGCTGGGCAATTACAAGCCCGCTGCGTCACTGGGCGTGATGGGCGCGGCGCCGGCGTCCGCGCCCGCCGTGGCCGGCGCATCGGCTCCCGCCGCAGCTCCGGCTGCCGCTGCTGGCGCTTCGGCACCCGCAGCCCCCGCTGTACCGAAATAATCCGATTGCCTTGCGGCGGATTCCTAAGTTTTTTTGCAGTTGTGCGTTGAACAAAGCAAGAAATTTGGGTTAGAATGCAAGGCTTGAAACGATTCCCCAGCGATGGGTTCCGAGCAAAGACGAAAGCCTCTGCAAAGGACCTGAAGGGCCTGAAAACCCGGCGCCAGGCAATATGTTTCTCCCCCAGCCGACGTGGTGAAATTGGTAGACACGCTATCTTGAGGGGGTAGTGGCGAAAGCTGTGCGAGTTCGAGTCTCGCCGTCGGCACCAAACAACTTGATCGGAGTCCCTGGCTCGGGCAATGCACCCGGGCGTGGGCTCCGGCAGTCCGCAAGGCGGCGCGCCATGAGGCTTATGGCTTAGCGCCTGGGGTGGGCAACAGGACGCCGCTTCAGCTGGTGCTGTTGACAACATTCCAGATAAGGCTGGCCGTACCTTGAATCTCGAAGCCTACTTCCCCGTTCTCATCTTCATCATCTTCGGTGTCGTGCTTGGCGTGGCACTGATGTCGATCGGTCGGATCCTCGGTCCGAACAAGCCCGATCCCGCGAAGCTGTCGCCGTACGAGTGCGGCTTCGAAGCGTTCGAGGACGCGCGCATGAAGTTCGATGTGCGCTACTACCTCATCGCCATCCTGTTTATCCTGTTCGATCTCGAAACCGCCTTCCTGTTTCCCTGGGGTGTTGCCCTGAGGGAAATCGGCTGGCCGGGTTTCATCGCCATGGGCGTGTTTCTGCTGGAATTCATCGTGGGCTTCGTCTACATCTGGAAAAAGGGCGCGCTCGATTGGGAGTGATGTGAAATGGCAATCGAAGGCGTTCTCAATGAAGGCTTCGTCACGACTACCGCTGACAAGCTGATCAACTGGACCCGCACCGGGTCGCTGTGGCCGATGACCTTTGGCCTGGCCTGCTGTGCTGTGGAAATGATGCATGCCGGCGCCGCGCGCTATGACCTGGACCGCTTCGGCGTGGTGTTTCGCCCGTCGCCGCGCCAGTCGGACGTGATGATCGTGGCCGGCACGCTGTGCAACAAGATGGCCCCGGCGCTGCGCAAGGTCTACGACCAGATGGCGGAACCGCGCTGGGTGATCTCGATGGGCTCGTGCGCCAACGGCGGCGGCTACTACCACTATTCGTACTCGGTGGTGCGTGGCTGCGACCGTATCGTGCCGGTGGATATCTACGTGCCGGGCTGCCCGCCGACGGCCGAGGCGCTGATCTACGGCGTGATCCAGCTGCAGAACAAGATCAAGCGTACCAACACCATCGCGCGCAAGGGCTGAAATGGCGAAGCTCGACATCCTGAAGGCCGCGCTCGAGAAAGCTCTCGGCAAGCGCGTGCAGAAACTGATCGAGGCGACCGGCGAACTGACGCTGATCGTCAAGGCCGACGACTACCTGGAAGCTGCCCGCATCCTGCGCGACGATCCGTCGCTGCGCTTCGAGCAGCTGATCGACCTGTGCGGCGTGGACTATTCCGACTACGGCGACGGCGCCTGGGACGGCCTGCGCTTTGCCGCGGTCTCGCAGCTGCTCTCGATCACCCACAACTGGCGCCTGCGCGTGCGCGTGTTCGCGCCGGACGATGATTTCCCGGTGCTGCCGTCGGTGATCGACGTGTGGAACGGCGTCAACTGGTTCGAGCGCGAGGCCTTCGATTTCTACGGCATCGTGTTCGACGGCCATCCGGACCTGCGCCGCATCCTGACCGACTACGGTTTCGTCGGCCATCCGTTCCGCAAGGACTTCCCGGTTTCCGGCTTTGTCGAGATGCGCTACGACCCGGAACAGAAGCGGGTCATCTACCAGCCGGTGACGATCGATCCGCGCGAAATCACGCCCCGCGTGATCCGCGAGGAAAACTACGGCGGCTTGCAGCACGGATAACGCGCCATGGCAGATATCAAGAATTACACCCTGAACTTCGGCCCGCAGCACCCGGCCGCGCACGGCGTGCTGCGCCTGGTGCTGGAACTGGACGGCGAAGTCATCCAGCGCGCCGACCCGCATATCGGCCTGCTGCACCGTGCCACCGAGAAGCTGGCCGAGCAGAAGACCTGGATCCAGAGCGTGCCGTACATGGACCGCCTCGACTATGTGTCGATGATGGTCAACGAGCACGCCTACGTGATGGCGATCGAGCGCCTGCTGGGCCTCGAGGTGCCGATCCGCGCGCAGTACATCCGCGTGATGTTCGACGAGATCACCCGCCTGCTGAACCACCTGATGTGGATCGGCGCGCATGCGCTGGACGTGGGCGCAATGGCAGTGTTCCTGTACGCCTTCCGCGAGCGCGAGGACATGTTCGACATGTACGAGGCGGTGTCGGGTGCGCGCATGCACGCGGCCTACTACCGTCCGGGCGGCGTGTATCGCGACCTGCCTGACACGATGCCGCAATATCGTGCCTCCAAGGTACACAACGAGCGTGCCATCAAGGCCATGAACGAGGCGCGTTCGGGCTCGCTGCTGGACTTCATCGAGGACTTCACCAACCGGTTCCCGAAGTACGTCGACGAATACGAGACGCTGCTGACCGACAACCGGATCTGGAAGCAGCGCCTGGTGGACATCGGCGTGGTCAGCCCGGAACGTGCGCTGCAGATGGGCTTTACCGGCCCGATGCTGCGCGGTTCGGGCATCGAGTGGGACCTGCGCAAGAAGCAGCCGTACGAGGTGTACGACAAGATGGACTTCGACGTGCCGGTGGGCGTGGGCGGCGACTGCTATGCGCGCTACCTGGTGCGCGTGGAAGAGATGCGCCAGTCCAATCGCATCATCAGGCAGTGCGTGGAATGGCTGCGCCGCAACCCGGGCCCGGTGATCACCGATAACCACAAGGTGGCACCGCCCTCGCGCGTGGACATGAAGTCCAACATGGAAGAACTGATCCACCACTTCAAGCTCTTCACCGAAGGCATGCATGTGCCCGAAGGCGAAGCGTACGCAGCGGTGGAACACCCGAAGGGCGAGTTCGGTATCTACGCGATCTCGGACGGCGCGAACAAGCCGTACCGCCTGAAGATCCGTGCGCCTGGCTTCCCCCACCTGGCCGCGCTCGATGAAATGGCCAAGGGACACATGATTGCTGACGCGGTAACGATCATCGGCACGCAAGACATCGTCTTCGGCGAGATCGACCGCTAATCACGGGCCGCCGGCCCGGACGACGATCCGGGCGCTTTCCGCGGTGCTCCCCAGGGGAGCGGGCGGAAGACCCGCGGCGGACCGGTAGGGCCTCAGGCCTGCCGGCGGAACGGGCAGCGACGGCTGCAAACCTGCGGAAGGGGACGCCCGGTGGCGCTGCCTTTCGCCGTTTTACTGCAATGACCATGCTATCAGCAGAAGCTCTCAAGGAAATCGATCGCGCGATCGCGAAGTATCCGGCCGACCAGAAGCAGTCGGCCGTGATGGCGGCGCTTGCCGTGGCGCAGGGCGAGGTGGGCTGGGTTTCCCCCGAAGTCATGCAGTTCGTCGCCAACTATCTCGAGATGCCGCCCGTGTGGGTGGAAGAGGTGGCGACCTTCTACAACATGTATGACACCAAGCCGGTGGGCAAGTACAAGCTCACCGTCTGCACCAACCTGCCGTGCGCGCTGTCGGGCGGCGACCGGGCTGGCGACTACCTGAAGCGCAAGCTCGGGATCGACTACAACGAAACCACTGCGGATGGCTGCTTCACGCTGAAGGAAGGCGAGTGCATGGGCGCTTGCGGCGATGCGCCGGTGATGATCGTCAACAACACCCGCATGTGCAGCTGGATGAGCGACGACAAGCTCGACGTCCTGGTCGACGAGCTCAAGGCCGAGGCTGCCAAGGGGGGCAAGTAACATGACCTGTCTGCACGACCGCCATATCCAGCCGCTGATCCTGGCCGGCCTGGACGGCAAGAACTGGCACCTGGAAGACTACGTCAAGCGTGGCGGCTACCAGCAACTCAAGCGCATCCTGAACGAGAAGATCTCGCCCGAGCAGGTGATTGCCGACGTCAAGGCCTCGGGCCTGCGCGGCCGGGGCGGTGCGGGCTTCCCGACCGGCCTGAAGTGGAGCTTCATGCCGCGCACGTTCCCGGGTCAGAAATACCTGGTCTGCAACACCGATGAAGGCGAGCCTGGCACGTTCAAGGACCGCGACATCATCCGCTACAACCCGCATGCGCTGATCGAGGGCATGGCCATCGGCGCGTACGCGATGGGCATCACCGTGGGCTACAACTACATCCACGGCGAGATCTGGAACGAATACAAGATCTTCGAGGATGCCCTCGAAGAAGCGCGTGCTGCCGGCTTCCTGGGCGACAACATCCTGGGTTCGGGCTTCAGCTTCCAGCTGCATGCCCACCACGGTTACGGCGCCTACATCTGCGGCGAGGAAACCGCGCTGCTGGAATCGCTCGAAGGCAAGAAGGGCCAGCCGCGCTTCAAGCCGCCGTTCCCGGCCAGCTTCGGCCTGTACGGCAAGCCGACCACCATCAACAACACCGAAACGTTTGCCGCGGTGCCGTTCCTGCTGGCAGTCGGCCCCGAGAACTACCTGAAGATGGGCAAGCCGAACAACGGCGGCACCAAGATCTTCTCGATCTCGGGCGACGTCGAGCGTCCCGGCAACTATGAGATCCCGCTGGGCACGCCGTTCGCCAAGCTGCTGGAGCTCGCCGGCGGCATGCGTGGCGGCAAGCGCATCAAGGCGGTGATCCCGGGCGGCTCGTCGGCGCCGGTGGTGCCGGGCGACCTGATGATGGCGTCCGACATGGACTACGACTCGATCGCCAAGGCCGGCTCGATGCTGGGTTCGGGCGCGGTGATCGTGATGGACGAGACGCGCTGCATGGTCCGCTCGCTGCTGCGCCTGTCGTACTTCTATTTTGAGGAATCGTGCGGCCAGTGCACGCCGTGCCGCGAAGGCACCGGCTGGCTCTACCGCATGGTCAATCGCATCGAACACGGAGAGGGGCGCCAGGAAGACCTGGACCTGCTCAACAACGTCGCGGAAAACATCATGGGCCGCACCATCTGCGCGCTCGGCGATGCCGCGGCGATGCCGGTCCGCGGCATGCTCAAGCACTACTGGAAAGAGTTCGAATATCACGTCGAACACAAGCAGTGCATGGTTCCGGCCTACATCTAAGCGTGGCAGAACATGGTTGAACTAGAGATCGACGGCAAGAAGGTTGAGGTTGCTGAAGGCAGCCTGGTGATGGAAGCGGCCCGCAAGCTGGGCACCTACATCCCCCACTTCTGCTACCACCGTAAACTGTCCATCGCGGCCAACTGCCGCATGTGCCTGGTCGAGGTCGAGAAGGCGCCCAAGGCGCTGCCTGCCTGCGCCACGCCGGTGACCCCTGGCATGAAGGTCTTCACCAATTCGGAGAAGGCGGTCAAGGCGCAGAAGTCCGTGATGGAATTCCTGCTGATCAACCACCCGCTCGACTGCCCGATCTGCGATCAGGGCGGCGAATGCCAGCTGCAGGATCTGGCCGTGGGCTACGGTGCTTCGGAGTCGCGCTACAAGGAAGAAAAGCGCGTGGTGTTCCACAAGAACGTGGGCCCGCTGATCTCCATGGAGGAGATGACCCGCTGCATCCACTGCACCCGCTGCGTGCGCTTCGGCCAGGAAGTGGCCGGCGTGATGGAGCTGGGCATGCTGGGCCGCGGCGAGCACTCTGAGATCACCACCTTCGTCGGCCAGACCGTCGATTCGGAACTGTCGGGCAACATGATCGACCTGTGCCCGGTCGGCGCGCTGACCAGCAAGCCGTTCCGCTACTCGGCCCGTACCTGGGAACTGGCCCGCCGCAAGTCGGTGTCGCCGCACGACGGCCTGGGCGCGAACCTGGTGGTGCAGACCAAGAACCAGCGCGTGATGCGCGTGCTGCCGCTGGAAAACGAAGACATCAACGAGTGCTGGATCTCCGACAAGGACCGCTTCTCGTATGAAGGCCTGAACAGCGCCGACCGCCTGACCCGCCCGCTGCTGAAGCAGGGCGGCGAGTGGATGGAAACCGACTGGCAGACCGCGCTGGAATACGTGGCCAACGGCCTCGCCAGCATCAAGCGCGACCACGGCGCCGACCAGATCGCCGCGCTGGCCAGCCCGCACAGCACGCTGGAAGAACTGTTCCTGCTGGGCAAGCTGATGCGCGGCCTGGGCAGCGACAACGTCGACTTCCGCCTGCGCCAGTCCGACTTCTCGGCCGCGCTCAAGGGCACGCCGTGGCTGGGCATGCCGGTCGCCGACGTGACCACCCTGCAACGCGTGCTGGTGATCGGCTCGTCGCTGCGCAAGGATCATCCGCTGCTGGCCTCGCGCCTGCGCCAGGCCACCAAGAAGGGTGCCCGCGTGACCGTGCTGGGCGCCGGCGGTGAAGACCTGCTGATGCCGGCAACCCGCATCGACGTGGCACCGTCGGGCTGGACCGCCGCACTGGCCGGCGTGGCCCGTGCCGTGGCCGCCGCCAAGGGCGTGGCCGCCCCGGCCGGCACCGACGGTTTCGACGGTGGTGATGCTGCCGCCAAGCTGGCCGAAGCGCTGCTGTCGGGCGAGCGCCGCGCGGTGTTCCTCGGCAACGAGGCCGTGCGCCACCCGCAGTTCTCGGCGCTGCACGCGCTGGCACAGTGGATCGCCACGGAAACGGGCGCCACGCTGGGCTTCCTGACCGAAGCCGCCAATACCGTCGGCGGCTATGTCGCCGGCGCGCTGCCCAGGCAGGGCGGCGCCAATGCGCAGGCCATGCTGGACACGCCGCGCAAGGCCTACATCCTGCTGAACACCGAACCCGAGTTCGACGCCGCCGACCCGCGCAAGGCGCTGGCCGCGCTGGCCCAGGCCGGCACGGTGGTGGTGCTGTCGCCGTTCCGTTCGGAAGCGGCCATGCAGTACGCCGACGTGATCCTGCCGGTGACGCCGTTCACGGAAACCGCCGGCACCTTCGTCAACTGCGAAGGCAAGCCGCAGAGCTTCAACGGCGTGGTGCGCGCCCTGGGCGAGTCGCGTCCGGGCTGGAAGGTGCTGCGCGTGCTGGGCAACCTGCTGGACGTGGCTGGCTTCGACTACGAAACCGCCGAGTCGGTGCGTGCCGAAGTGCTGTCGGCTCCGGTCGATGCACTGCTGGACAACGGCACCGATGCGCCGATCCGCGTCAGCGCCGCGGGCGCCAACGGCATCGAGCGCATTGCCGATGTGCCGATCTACCACGCCGACCCGATCGTGCGTCGCGCCGAGTCGCTGCAGCTGAGCGCTGCCGCACGCCGCGCCATGCAGATCGCACTGCCGGCCGACCTGTTCGCCAGGCTTGGCATCCAGTCCGGCGATCCGGTGCGGGTCACGCAAGGGCAGGGCAGCGTGGTGCTGCCGGCCGTGCTCGAAGCCACGCTCCCGGCCAACACCGTGCGCGTGCCGGCTGCGACGCCGGCGGCCATGAGCCTGGGCGCGATGTTCGGCGCGGTCACCGTAGAGAAGGCCATTGACCTGGCGCCGGCCACCGGCACCGTGGCCACGGCGTAAGAACAAGAGCGAGAAGAAGACATGATTGACTGGATTACCTCGCAAGGGCAGGGCGCGCTGGGCGCGTACTGGACGCCGCTGTGGATCCTGATCCGCGCCGTGCTCATCGTGGTGCCGCTGCTGCTGTGCGTGGCTTACCTGATCCTGTGGGAGCGCAAGCTGATCGGCTGGATGCACGTCCGCCTTGGCCCGAACCGCGTGGGCCCGCTCGGCCTGCTGCAGCCGATTGCCGACGTGCTGAAGCTGCTGCTGAAAGAAGTGATGATGCCGACGCAGGTCAGCCGCGGCATGTACCTGGTCGCGCCGCTGATGGTGCTGATGCCTGCCGTTGCGGTCTGGGCCGTGATTCCGTTCCAGGCTGATGTGGTGATGGCGAACGTCAACGCCGGCCTGCTGTACGTGATGGCGATCAGCTCGGTCGGCGTCTACGGCGTGATCCTGGCCGGCTGGGCCTCGAACTCCAAGTACGCCTTCATCGGCGCCATGCGTGCCGCGGGGCAGATGGTGTCGTATGAAATCGCCATGGGCTTCGCGCTGGTGACGGTGCTGATGGTTGCCGGCAGCCTGAACCTGTCGGCCATCGTCAACGGCCAGAACACCGGCTACTTCGCCGACATGGGGATCAACATCCTGTCGTGGAACTGGCTGCCGCTGCTGCCGATGTTCGTTGTCTACTTTGTCTCGGGCGTGGCCGAAACCAACCGCCACCCGTTCGACGTGGTGGAAGGCGAATCGGAAATCGTGGCCGGCCACATGATCGAATACTCGGGCATGGCCTTCGCGCTGTTCTTCCTGGCCGAGTACATCAACATGATCATCATCTCGACCATGGCCGCGTTGATGTTCCTGGGCGGCTGGGCGCCTCCGTTCTCGAGCATGGTCACCAATGCGATCCCCGGTTTCTTCTGGCTGCTGATCAAGGTATTCCTGCTGCTGTCGGTCTTTATCTGGCTCCGCGCCACGTTCCCGCGCTACCGCTATGACCAGATCATGCGCCTGGGCTGGAAGGTGTTCATTCCCCTGACCGTTGCGTGGCTGATCATCGTGGCGATCTGGATCAAGTCGCCCTGGAACATCTGGCACTGAACAGCCAAACGAAGGTGCGCGCCGCTGCGCGCGCCGCTGGAAATACTAGGAAGCAATCGTCATGCTGCTCGCCATCAAGGACTTCTTCAACAGCCTGCTCCTGAAGGAACTCTTCAAGGGCATGGCCGTGACCGGCCGCTATCTCTTCGCGCGCAAGATCACCGTCCAGTTTCCGGAAGAGAAAACGCCGATCTCGCCGCGTTTCCGCGGCCTGCACGCGTTGCGCCGCTACCCCAACGGGGAAGAGCGCTGCATCGCATGCAAGCTGTGCGAGGCGGTGTGCCCGGCGCTGGCCATCACGATCGAGTCGGACTCGCGTGCCGACGGCACCCGCCGCACCACGCGCTACGACATCGACCTGACCAAGTGCATTTTCTGCGGTTTCTGCGAAGAGGCCTGCCCGGTCGACGCCATCGTGGAAACGCAGATCCTGGAGTACCACGGCGAGAAGCGCGGCGACCTGTACTTCACCAAGGACATGCTGCTGGCAGTGGGCGACCGCTATGAGCCGCAGATCGCCGCGGCCAAGGCTGCCGACGCCAAGTACCGCTAAGCCGAACCACCGGCCGGAAGTTTCGGCCAGAAGTACCGCCGGTTGGCGGCTGCCGCAAGTAGCAGACCTGGCAGCCGCCGCCACCGAATTTGAATGCGGCCCCTGCAATGCAAGGGGCCAATGCAAGGATGCCGCAGGAGCGGGCCACCCGAGGGGGCGGCTTGCGCCGGACGGCCCAGAGAGGATCCGATAGGGACCATGGAACTCACGACCACCATCTTCTACGTCTTTGCGCTGGTGCTGGTGCTCTCCGCACTGAAAGTCATCACTGCGAAGAACCCGGTGCATTCCGCACTGTTCCTTGTGCTGTCGTTCTTCACGGCCGCGGCGATCTGGATGCTGCTCAAGGCGGAATTCCTCGCCATCCTGCTGGTGCTGGTTTATGTCGGCGCAGTGATGGTGCTGTTCCTGTTCGTGGTGATGATGATCGATATCGACATCGAGCACCTGCGCCGCGATTTCTGGACCTACGTGCCGATGGCATCGATCGTCGGCGCGCTGATCATCGCCGAGATGGCGATCGTGCTGGTGCGCAACTTCATCGGCACCACCACGCCGGTGGTGGCCGCCGGTTCGCAGGACCCGGGCTACTCGAACAGCGCTGCGCTCGGCAAGCTGATCTACACCGACTACATCTACGCCTTCGAAGTGGCCGGCATCATCCTGCTGGTGGCGATCATCGCCGCCGTGGCGCTGACCCTGCGCCGCCGCAAGGACGTCAAGGCACAGGATGTATCGGCGCAGCTGCGCACCCGCCGCGAGGACCGCGTGCGCCTGGTGCCGATGCAGTCCGAAGGCCAGACCCAGCAGACGGAAGCCGCGGCTGCCGCCAATAAGAACTAAAGCCCGGAGAAATCGCTGTGCTCTCTCTCGCTCATTTCCTCGTGCTCGGTGCGATCCTGTTTGCGATCAGCATCGTCGGCATCTTCCTGAACCGCAAGAACGTGATCGTGCTGCTGATGGCGCTCGAACTGATGCTGCTTGCGGTGAACATCAACTTCGTCGCCTTCTCGCATTACCTGGGCGACCTCGCTGGTCAGGTTTTCGTTTTCTTCATCCTCACGGTGGCCGCCGCCGAGTCGGCAATCGGTCTCGCCATCCTGGTTGTGCTGTTCCGCAACCTGGATACGATCAACGTGGACGACCTGGACACCCTCAAGGGCTGATCCGTGGCGCACTACGTAGATACCCAAGACTCACCGACCGCACACCACTAAGCGTCCTATGGCAACCACGCTCAACCCCAACCTGCTGCTTGCGATTCCGCTGGCGCCGCTAGTCGGCTCCGCGATCGCCGGCCTGTTCGGTACCAAGTTCTTTGGCCTGTTTTCCTCGGAGTCGCGCGGCGGCCGGATCGTGGCCCACACCTCGACGATTCTCGGCGTGGCCATTGCCTTCGTGCTGTCGGTGATGGTGCTGCTCGACGTCATGAACGGCGCCGGCTACAACGGCACCGTCTACGAGTGGATGGCCATCGGCAGCCTGAAGATGGAGGTCGGCTTCCTGGTCGACTCGCTGACCGCGATGATGATGGTCGTGGTGACCTTCGTCTCGCTGATGGTGCACATCTACACCGTCGGCTACATGGAAGGGGACCCCGGCTACAACCGCTTCTTTTCCTACATCTCGCTGTTCACCTTCTCGATGCTGATGCTGGTGATGAGCAACAACTTCCTGCAGCTGTTCTTCGGCTGGGAAGCGGTGGGCCTGGTGTCGTACTTGCTGATCGGCTTCTGGTACACCCGCCCGACGGCCATCTTCGCCAACCTGAAGGCATTCCTGGTCAACCGCGTCGGCGACTTCGGCTTTATCCTGGGCATCGGCCTGCTGCTGGCCTACGCCGGCAGCATGAGTTACACCGACGTATTCGCCGCGCGCGAGCAGCTGGCAACCGTGATCTTCCCGGGCACCGACTGGCTGATGATCACCGTGGCCTGCATCTGCCTGTTCATCGGCGCGATGGGCAAGTCGGCGCAGTTCCCGCTGCACGTCTGGCTGCCTGACTCGATGGAAGGCCCGACCCCGATCTCCGCGCTGATCCACGCGGCAACGATGGTGACCGCCGGCATCTTCATGGTTGCCCGCATGTCGCCGCTGTTCGAGCTGTCGGATACGGCGCTGTCCTTCGTGCTGGTGATCGGTGCGATCACGGCGCTGTTCATGGGCTTCCTGGGCATCATCCAGAACGACATCAAGCGCGTGGTCGCGTACTCGACCCTGTCGCAGCTGGGCTACATGACCGTGGCGCTGGGCGCTTCGGCCTACTCGGTGGCTGTGTTCCACCTGATGACGCACGCGTTCTTCAAGGCGCTGCTGTTCCTGGGCGCGGGCTCGGTCATCATCGGCATGCACCACGACCAGGACATCCGCAACATGGGCGGCCTGCGCAAGTACATGCCGATCACCTGGATCACCTCGCTGGTGGGTTCGCTGGCGTTGATCGGCACGCCGTTCTTCGCCGGCTTCTACTCCAAGGACTCGATCATCGAGGCCGTGGCCGAGTCGCATATCGCCGGTTCGGGCTTTGCGTACTTCGCCGTGCTGGCCGGTGTGTTCGTGACCGCGTTCTACTCGTTCCGCATGTACTTCCTGGTCTTCCATGGCAAGGAGCGCTGGGGCCAGAACCA
This sequence comes from Cupriavidus lacunae, assembly GCF_003353055.1. GTDB lineage: Bacteria > Pseudomonadota > Gammaproteobacteria > Burkholderiales > Burkholderiaceae > Cupriavidus > Cupriavidus lacunae. The sequence continues at coordinate 40,152 of NZ_QKWJ01000015.1, read as the reverse complement.
TGTCCACAAGCACCATGAAGGCGATCATGAGGACGAGGAAGTCTCGCACGACCATCACCATGGCCTGGCCGCCGGCGAGAAGCCGCACGAGTCGCCGTGGGTGGTGACCCTGCCGCTGGTGCTGCTGGCGATCCCGTCGGTGATCGTTGGCGCGATCGCGATCGAGCCGATGCTGTTCGGCGAGTTCTTCAAGCACGGCGTGGCCTTCAAGGACGTGATCTTCGTCGGCGAGAACCACCACGCCATGGAAGAACTGAAAGAAGCGTTCCACGGCTGGGTGCCGATGGCGCTGCACTCGCTGACCACCCCCGTGCTGTGGCTGGCCATCGCTGGTGTGGTGCTGTCGTGGTTCTTCTACATGAAGCGCCCGGACATCCCCGAGGCCATCAAGAACCGCTTCTCGGGCCTGTACAAGCTGCTCGACAACAAGTACTACATGGACGCCATCAACCAGGTCGTGTTCGCCCGCGGCGCACGCCTGCTCGGTACCGGCCTGTGGAAGGGCGGCGACCAGGGCCTGATCGATGGCCTGTTGGTCAACGGCGCGGCGCGCGTGGTGGCTTCGTTCGCCGCCGCCAGCCGCTACCTGCAGTCGGGCTATATCTACCACTACGCATTCGCGATGATCGTCGGCATGCTGGTGCTGCTGACGCTGACGGTCACGGGCGTGATCGGCACCAAGTGATAGGCACCAAGTAAGGAAAACAAGGAAATGGTTCTGTCTTTCTCAATCTGGCTGCCTGTCTTTTTCGGCTTGCTGATCCTGGCCTTCGGCTCGGACCGCAGCCCTGGCTTCGTGCGGTGGATGTCGCTGTTCGGCTCGATCGCCAGCTTCGTCGTCACGCTGCCGCTGGTGTTCCACTTCGACCGCGCCTCCGCGGCGATGCAGTTCGTGGAGAAGGCGAACTGGATCGAACGCTTCAACATCCACTATCTGCTGGGCGTTGACGGCATCTCGATGTGGTTCGTGGTGCTGACCGCCTTCATCACGGTGATCGTGGTGATCTCGGCCTGGGAAGTGATCACCGAGCGCGTGGCCGAGTACATGGCCTCGTTCCTGATCCTGTCGGGCCTGATGGTCGGCGTGTTCTGCACGCTGGACGGCATGCTGTTCTACGTGTTCTTCGAGGCCACGCTGATCCCGATGTACATCATCATCGGCGTCTGGGGCGGCCCGAACCGTGTCTATGCCGCGTTCAAGTTCTTCCTGTACACGCTGGCGGGCTCGCTGCTGACGCTGATCGCGCTGCTGTACCTGTACAACAAGACCGGCACCTTCGACATCCTGCAATGGCACCAGGCCAAGCTGTCGATGAACGAGCAGATCGCGCTGTTCATTGCCTTCTTCGTCGCCTTTGCAGTCAAGGTGCCGATGTGGCCGGTGCACACGTGGCTGCCCGACGCCCACGTGGAAGCACCGACCGGCGGCTCGGTGGTGCTGGCCGCCATCATGCTGAAGCTGGGCGCCTACGGTTTCCTGCGGTTCTCGCTGCCGATCGCGCCTGACGCCAGCCATTACCTGGCCCCGTTCATCATCACCATCTCGCTGATCGCGGTGATCTACATCGGTCTGGTGGCCATGGTGCAGGCCGACATGAAGAAGCTGGTGGCGTACTCGTCGATTGCCCACATGGGCTTCGTCACGCTGGGCTTCTTCATCTTCAGCGACATCGGCGTGGAAGGCGGCATCGTGCAGATGATCTCGCACGGCTTTATCTCCGGCGCGATGTTCCTGTGCATCGGCGTGCTGTATGACCGCGTGCACTCGCGCCAGATCGCCGACTACGGCGGTGTGGTGAACACCATGCCGAAGTTCGCCGCGCTGTCGGTGTTCTTCGCCATGGCCAACTGCGGCCTGCCGGCCACCTCGGGTTTCGTCGGCGAGTTCATGGTGATCCTGGGCGCAGTCAAGTTCGACTTCTGGATCGGCCTGCTGGCCGCTACCGCCCTGATCCTGGGCGCCGCCTACTCGCTGTGGATGGTCAAGCGCGTGATCTTCGGTGATGTCGTCCACCAGCACGTGCGCGAGCTGGCCGACCTGAACAAGCGTGAGTTCGTCATGCTCGGCCTGCTGGCCATCATGACGCTGTACATGGGCCTGCACCCGAAGCCCTTTACCGACGTGATGCACGCGTCCGTGGTGAACCTGCTGTCCCACGCGGCACAGTCCAAGCTGTAATCGGGGAGAGAAATCAACATGCAACCGTCCTCGACACTCGGCCCCGTGGCGCCGATTATTTTCCTGGCGATCGCCATCGGCGCGGTCAACTGGATCGACCTTGCGCGCGGCAAGGGCAAGCAAAGCGTGGCCTATCCGCTGTCGCTGCTGGCCACGCTGGTGCTGACCGTCTGGTTCGGCCTGAATGCGGCCGCCGGCGAGACGCACTACGCGTTCGCCAACCTGGTCGTGATCGACCCGATGGCAAACGTGCTGTCCGCGTTTTGCTCTGCCGGCCTGTTCGTGACGCTGGTCTACACGCGACGCTATCTGGCGGATCGCGACATGTTTGCCGGCGAGTTCTACCAGCTCGCACTGTTCACGCTGGGCGGCCAGATCGTGATGATCACCGGCAACAACTTCCTGACCCTGTACTTGGGCCTGGAACTGCTGTCGCTGTCGTCGTACGCACTGGTGGCACTGCGCCGCGAATCGCGCGTGACCTCGGAATCGGCGATGAAATACTTCGTGCTGGGCGCGCTGGCTTCGGGCTTCCTGCTGTACGGCATCTCGATGATGTATGGCGCCACCGGTTCGCTGAACCTGGGCGAGGTGTTCCGCGTGGTCGAGTCGGGCCGCGTCAACACCACCATGCTGGCCTTTGGCGTGGTCTTCATTGTCGCCGGCCTGTCGTTCAAGCTGGGTGCCGCGCCGTTCCACATGTGGATTCCGGACATCTATCAGGGTTCGCCGACCGCGGTGACGCTGCTGATTGCCGGCGGCCCGAAGGTAGCAGCCTTTGCGCTGTTCATCCGCGTACTGGTGGAGGGTCTGTTGCCGCTGGCCAGCGACTGGCAGATGATGCTGGTCGTGCTTTCCATCATCTCGCTGGCCATCGGTAACCTGACCGCCATCGTGCAGAGCAACCTGAAGCGGATGCTGGCGTACTCGACCATCTCGCACATGGGCTTCGTGCTGCTGGGCCTGCTGTCGGGCGTGGTGGCCAACAAGGCTGACGGCGCCGCCGATGCGTACAGCTCGGCGATGTTCTACTCGGTGACCTACTTGCTGACCACGCTGGGCACCTTCGGCATCATCCTGCTGCGCACCAGCAAGGGCTTCGAGGCCGAGACGCTGGAAGACCTGAAGGGCATGTCGCGCCGCAACCCGTGGTTTGCCTTCCTGATGCTGGTGATGATGTTCTCGCTGGCCGGCATTCCGCCGACCGTGGGCTTCTACGCCAAGCTGGCGGTGCTGGATGCGGTGATCAAGGCCGGCATGACCTGGCTGGCCGTGGTGGCGGTGATGTTCTCGCTGATCGGCGCGTTCTACTACCTGCGCATCGTCAAGCTGATGTACTTCGATGCGCCCGCCGGCGAAGAAGAGCTGGAAGCCACCTTCGGCCTGCGCTCGATGCTGAGCGTGAACGGCGCCGCGGTGATCCTGCTGGGCCTGTTCCCGGCCGCGCTGATGAACCTGTGCTACCAGGCCATCCGCGCGACCCTGGGTTCCTGATCCGCCACGCACCATGAGCGCATCCGCAAGCGGCTGGTTTGTCATCCTGCTGGCACTGATCAGTGCGAACCTGCCGTTTGTGAATCAGCGCCTGTTCGTGGTGATCCCGCTGCGGCAGGCGCGCAAGCCGCTGTGGCTGCGGCTGCTGGAGCTGATCGTATGGTTCGCGGTGGCGGGTGCCGCCGGCTTTGCGGTGGAGGCCAGCCTTGGCGGCGCCTTCCCGCAGGGCTGGCAGTTCTACGCCATCACCGCCTGCATGATGCTGGTGTTTGCCTTCCCCGGCTTCACCTGGCAATACCTCGTCAAACACCGCACGGCCTGAAGCCGGTCTTGTCGGCGCCGGGCCCTGCCTGATCCGGAGCGTCCATGACCGACAAGATCCAACGCGGTACCCCGTTTCCCGCAGCATCCGCTGAACTGCCCGAGAACGACGACGCACTGAAGGAAGTGTGCGTGGCCTCGGCGACGGTCCATCGCGGCAAATTCCTTACCCTCAAGCAAGACATCGTCAGGCTGCCGGACGGCAAGCAGACCGGGCGCGAGTACGTGGTCCACCCGGGCGCGGTGATGATGATCCCGCTGTTCAGCGACGGCACCGTGCTGATGGAGCGCCAGTTCCGCTATCCGATCGGCGAAGTGATGCTGGAATTCCCTGCCGGCAAGCTCGATCCCGAAGAGGGCGCGCAGCGCTGCGGCGAACGCGAGCTGCTGGAGGAAACCGGCTACCGCGCGGCGCGCTGGGACTACCTGACGCGCATCCACCCGGTCATCTCCTATTCCACCGAGTTCATCGACGTCTTCCTCGCGCGCGACCTGACGCACGGCGAGGCGCAGCTCGACGACGGCGAATTCCTGGAAACCTTCATCACGCCGGTGGGGCAGGTGATCGACTGGGTCCGCAGCGGCCGCATCACCGACGTGAAGACCATCATCGGCGCCTTCTGGCTGGAAAAAGTGATCTCGGATGCCTGGCAGCCGGGCGAACAGCTGCTGCCGCGTTAAAAGGCCCCAGGCCGTATAGTGAGTGCTGGGCCGCACGGATTCTGCGCCGTGCGGCTGTTACGAACGGTCGTTCTAAAAAATTTAGCACGACCGTTCACAAAATTTCGATTCGCGGATAATATAGCTTTTGACGGGCTGGAAAGATCATGAAGGTGCTCGACCTGCGCTGCGCGCATGACCATCGTTTCGAGGGCTGGTTTGCCTCGGAGGAAGATGCGCAGTCGCAAATCTCGCGTGACCTGGTCCAATGCCCGGTCTGTGGCGACCATGCCGTTTCGCGGCTGCCGAGCGCGCCGCGCCTGAACCTGTCGGGCGCGACCGCGCGCGAAGGCAGCGCCAGGCCGGCGCAGCCGGCTGCCGCACCGGTGACACTGCAAGCGCTCTACATGAAAGCCGTGAAGCAGGTGCTGGCACAGACCGAGGACGTTGGCGACCGCTTTGCCGAAGAGGCAAGGCGCATGCACTATGACGAGGCGCCGGAACGCGGCATTCGCGGTTCGGCCTCGGCGGAGGAGGTGCAGGCGCTGGCGGAGGAGGGCATCGAGACTTTCCCGCTCGTGGTGCCGGATGCGCTGAAGCAGACGGCTCACTGAATTGCGTCCTGTGCCCGTTGCTGTCGGCGCATGACGTGCAGGCAGAACGAACCGCCGGCGGCCCCACGCCAAGCCGGCACCACTGGAGACGGGCATGGATCTCAACTACTCGGCGTCCGACAACGCCTTCCGCGAGGAAGTGCGTAGCTGGCTCGAAGCCAACTTGCCGGCGGATATCCGCAGCAAGATTCTCAACCACCGCCGTCCGAACCGCGACGACCTGGTGCGCTGGCACAAGACCCTCGCCGGCAATGGCTGGTCGGCACCGCACTGGCCGGTCCAGTACGGCGGCACCGGCTGGAACGCCACCCAGCGCCATATCTGGGACGAAGAGAATGCCCGCGTCGGCGCGCCCGGCGTGCTGCCGTTCGGCGTGGCGATGGTCGCGCCCGTGATCATGAAGTACGGCAGCGAGCAGCAGAAGTCGTACTATCTGCCGCGCATCCTGGACTGCACCGACTGGTGGTGCCAGGGCTATTCGGAGCCGGGCTCGGGTTCGGACCTGGCCTCGCTGAAGACCCGCGCCGAGCTGACTCTGGACGGCAAGCACTACATCGTCAACGGCCAGAAGACCTGGACCACGCTCGGCCAGCACGCCGACATGATCTTCTGCCTGGTGCGCACCGATCCCGAAGCCAAAAAGCAGGAAGGCATTTCGTTCCTGCTGATCGACATGAAGACGCCCGGCATCACCGTGCGCCCGATCATCATGCTCGACGAAGAGCATGAGGTGAACGAGGTCTTCTTCGACAACGTCAAGGTGCCGGTGGAAAACCGCGTCGGCGATGAGAACAAGGGCTGGACCTACGCCAAGTACCTGCTCGGCCACGAACGCACCGGCATTGCCCGCGTGGGCAATTCCAAGCGCGAGCTGGGCTTCCTCAAGCGCGTGGCGCGCCAGCAGCAGAAGAATGGCAAGCCGCTGCTGGAAGATCCGGTGTTCGGCGCCAAGGTGGCCGCGCTGGAAATCGAACTGATGGCGCTGGAGATCACCGTGCTGCGCGTGGTGTCGAGCGAAGCCGCCGGCAAGGGCCCCGGCCCGGAAGCGTCGATGCTCAAGATCAAGGGCACCGAGATCCAGCAGTTGCTGACCGAACTGATGGTGGAAGCCGTCGGCCCCTACGCCCAGCCGTTCGATACCGCCTACCTGGAGTGCGAGACCGAGCACGCCGTAACCGGCTACGACGACGCCGCGCCGCTGGCCGCCTACTACTTCAACTATCGCAAGACCTCCATCTATGGCGGGTCCAACGAAATTCAGAAGAACATCATCAGCCAGATGATTCTGGGGCTGTGAGGAGACACGCAACATGAACTTCAATCTCAGCGACGAACAGAAGCAGCTGGCCGACGCCGTCCGCCGTTTCATCGACAAGGACTACGGCTTCGAGTCCCGCAAGAAATTCTACGAAAGCGCCGCCGGCTATGGCGAGTCCGCCTGGAGCTCGCTGGCCGAGCTCGGCCTGACCGCGCTGCCGGTGCCGGAAGCGCAGGGCGGTTTCGCGGGCAAGGCCCTGGACATGATGGTGGTGCAGCAGGAACTGGGCCGCGGCCTGATCGTGGAGCCGTACCTGGCGACCGTGGTCGGCGCCTACGCCCTGGGCCTGGCCGGTGGTCAGGATGCGCTGCTGGAGCAGGTTGCCGGCGGCGAACTGAAGCTGGCCGTATCGTTCAATGAGCCGCAGGCGCGCTATGAACTGAACAATGTGCACGTCACCGCCCGCGACGGCAAGCTCAACGGCCGCAAGGTCGTGGTGGTGCACGGCGCCCAGGCCGATAAGCTGATCGTGTCGGCCCGCAGCAGCGGCGCCGAGGCCGACCAGGACGGCATCTCGCTGTTCCTGGTGGACGCGAAGGGTGCCGGCGTCAGCATCCAGGACTACCGCACCATCGACAACCTGCGCGCGGCCGATATCACCTTCCAGGATGCCCCGGCGCAACTGCTGGGCGATGCCGGCAAGGCCTTCCCGCTGATCGAGCAAGTGGCCGACTACGCCTCCGTGCTGCTGTGCGCCGAGGCCGTGGGCGTGATGGATACGCTCAATGCCGCCACGCTGGAATACGCCAAGACGCGCCAGCAGTTCGGCGTGCCGATCGCGCGCTTCCAGGCGCTGCAGCACCGCATGGTGGAGATGTTCATCCACGCCGAGCAGTCGCGTTCGATCACGCTGCTGGCCGCTGCCCGCTTCGAGGAAGCGACGCCGGAAGAGCGCCGCCGCTATGTCTCCGCCGCCAAGGCGCGCGTGGGGCAGGCAGCGCGCACGGTCGGCCAGGAGGCGGTGCAGATCCACGGCGGCATGGGGGTGACCAATGAACTGCCGGCCGCGCACATGTTCAAGCGGCTGACGCTGATCAACACCACCTTCGGCGACGTGGACCACCACCTGGGCAGGTTTGCTGCCCAGCCAGGGTTCCAGGAAGCTGCCTGATCCTGGCCAGTCCAGTCAAAACCGCGCTGTCGTCCAGGCGCGGTTTTTTTCTTTGGGGGCCGTTAGGGGCGGGTTCGGCAAATACGGACGCCGGCTTCAAACGGCCATGCGATTATTGTCCCAATCACTACAGAGAGACAACCGATGCTGTATTTCGAGGACTTTGCAGTCGGCAGCCGCCGTGAACTCGGCTCCTACCTCGTCACAGAGGAAGAGATCCTGGCCTTTGCCCGCCAGTACGATCCGCAGCCGTTCCATATCGACAAGGAGGCCGCCGCCAAAAGCATCTATGGCGGCCTGATCTCCAGCGGCTGGATGACGTGCTCGATCATGATGCGCCTGCTGGTGCTGAGCACCACCGGCAAGTCCGCCAGCATGGGCTCGCCGGGCGTGGACGAGATCCGCTGGCTCAAGCCGGTCCATGCCGGCGACACGCTCAGCGTCGTGCTCAATGTGCTGGATACCCGGCCGTCGCAGTCCAAGCCGGACCGCGGCGTGGTGCATACCCAGTGGGAAGCCACCAACCAGCGCGGCGAACTGGTCTGCACCGTCAAGGGCATGGGCATGTACGGCCGCCGGCCCGCGTAAGAACACCTAACCGTCACGAGGAGACTATCGACATGCGTACCATCGCAACGCTGGAAGAACTGGAAGGCCTGCAGGGCCAGGAAGTCGCGGTCAGCGACTGGATCGAGGTGACCCAGCAGCAGGTCAACCAGTTTGCCGACGCCACCGGCGATCACCAGTGGATCCACATCGACGTGGAGCGGGCGAAGAAGGAGTCGCCCTATGGCGGCCCCATCGCCCACGGCTTCCTGACGTTGTCGCTGCTGCCCAAGTTCATGCACAACGCGCTGAGCATGCCATCCAAGATCGGCGTCAACTACGGACTGAACCGCGTGCGTTTCACGGCACCCGTGCCAGTGGGCAGCAAGCTGCGCGCGCGTATCAAGTTGCTGAAGGTCGAGCGCCTTGACCCGCTGCCGAACTCGCCCGAGCTGGTGGGCGCGCAGTCCACCTGGGAAGTGACGGTGGAACGGGAGGGCAGCGACCGCCCGGTGTGCATCGCCGAGTCGATTACCCGCCGCTACGGGTGACCTGCGACGCAGTTTGATGCGGTGCGACAATATGCCACACGGCCATGTCGCACCCTGGAAGGCCGCGTAAAGCGCGGCTTTCTGCATATTTATAGTTAATTTTGTGATGTTGACGTGGATCCAGGCCAATTTGATGCGCCAGTGCGTTGATTGTCCGTTTAGCTGAACAGTGTGTTCTGTGGCGTTGGGTTTACCCCTAATGTTGCGTTGCGGTACAGTCGCGCCCACGATGTTTTACGTGTTGCGCTCCCCGGCCGAAAACCGCGCCTGCCATGAAGGCAGGTCCGTCGGGAAGTGCAAAAACCTCGTATTCCAACGCTACCCGGCCGCTGTACTTAGCCGGGACCGTTCGCGGTTTCGGCCAGGTGCCGCAGCGCCGGCAAGGTCCTACAGGGCCAGCAGCGCGCGCAGTCAGTTGTCCTTCCGTGTTCATGGCGTTGCAAGGCCGCATGGTCCCCCGGCGCTCGATTCGCCGCCAGACCGCAACGCCAGCTAAGGACACGTCCTTCCGGTTTTCCCTCAGCCCCACGCCTCTTGCGCGAGCATCAGGCGGTTTAGCCACGCTTTTGCCCGAAGCGCGGTGTAACCAAACCAGTCGTGACATGAAGAAACCCATACTGCCGCGTTGGACGCGGTGCCTTCCCTGCCTTGGCCTGCTCCTGCTCGCCGGCTGCAACCTGACGCTGCTCGACCCGAAAGGGCAGGTCGGCGTCGACATCAAAGGCATCATCCTGATTGCCACCTGGCTGATGCTGCTGGTGGTGCTCCCGGTGATCGTCCTGACACTGGTGTTTGCCTGGAAGTACCGCGCCAGCAATACCTCGGCACGCTATGAACCCGACTGGTCGCACTCTACCGCGATCGAAGTGGTGGTGTGGCTGATCCCCTGCCTGATCATCATTGCGCTGGGCATCATCACCTGGAAGTCCTCGCACGACCTGGACCCGTACAAGCCGCTCGAATCCAGCAAGAAGCCGGTCACCGTCGAGGTGGTGGCGATGAACTGGAAGTGGCTGTTCATCTATCCGGAACTGAAGATCGCCACGGTCAACCAGATCGCCTTCCCGGTCGACACCCCGGTGAACTTCAAGATCACCTCGGATGCGATCATGAATTCGTTCTTCATCCCGCAACTGGGCAGCCAGGTGTACGCCATGGCAGGGATGGAGACCAAGCTGCACCTGATCGCCAACCATGCCGGCACCTATGACGGCGTGTCCGCCAATTACAGCGGCGGTGGCTTCTCGGGCATGAAGTTCAAGGCGATGGCCATGTCGAACTACGAGTTCGACCAGTGGGTCGCCAAGGTTCGCGCCTCGTCCACCGAACTGGGCGTTGAAGGCTACAAGACGCTGGCACAACCCAGCGAGCAGGAGCCGGTCACGTACTACGGCAAGGTGGAAGACCAGCTCTTCCACAACGTCCTGCACAAGTACATGGGCCACAGCGGCGCCGCACTGGCCGCCGACGGGTTCAAGGGCGGCCCGATCTGCACGTCGCGCAACACCCTCGGTGAAGAGCAGCTGTCCATGACCACGCCGGCCAAGCAGCCGGTGCTGGGCGCGCAATCCTAGGAGCAATGATGTTTGGCAAGTTGAGTTTGTCGGCGATTCCGTTTCATGAGCCGATCATCATGGTCGTTCTGGCCGGCGTCGCCCTGGGCGGTGCCGCGCTGCTAGGCGCGATCACCTATTTCAAGAAGTGGGGCTACCTCTGGAACGAGTGGTTCACCTCGGTCGACCACAAGAAGATCGGCGTGATGTACTGCCTGGTCGCCCTGATCATGCTGCTGCGCGGCTTTTCCGACGCGATCATGATGCGCGCCCAGCTGGCGCTCGCCACCAATGGCGCGACCGGCGTCCTGCCGCCAGAGCACTACGACCAGATCTTCACCGCCCACGGCGTGATCATGATCTTCTTCGTGGCCATGCCGCTGATGACCGGCCTGATGAACCTGGTCGTGCCGCTGCAGATCGGCGCGCGCGACGTGGCCTTCCCGTTCCTGAACACGCTGTCCTTCTGGCTGTTCGTGTCGGGCGCCATGCTGGTCAACATCTCGCTGGGCGTCGGTGAGTTCGCTAAGACCGGCTGGCTGGCCTATCCGCCGCTGTCGGGGCTGGACTACAGCCCGGGGGTAGGGGTGGACTATTACCTCTGGAGCTTGCAGATCTCAGGCCTGGGCACCTTGCTGACCGGCGTGAACTTCCTGGTGACGATCCTGCGCATGCGCGCGCCTGGCATGACGCTGATGCGCATGCCGGTGTTCACCTGGACCGCGCTGTGCACCAACGTGCTGATCGTGGCCGCCTTCCCGGTGCTGACCGTGACCCTGGCGCTGCTGGGCCTGGACCGCTACCTCGGCATGCACTTCTTCACGAACGAAGGTGGCGGCAACGCCATGATGTACGTGAACCTGATCTGGATCTGGGGCCACCCTGAGGTGTACATCCTGATCCTGCCGGCGTTCGGCATCTTCTCGGAAATCATCTCGACCTTCTCGGGCAAGAAGCTGTTCGGCTACAAGGGCATGGTGTACGCGACCGCCGCCATCATGGTGCTGTCGTTCGTCGTGTGGCTGCACCACTTCTTCACGATGGGCTCGGGCGCCAACGTCAACGCGTTCTTCGGCATCACCACCATGATCATCTCCATCCCGACCGGGGTGAAGATCTTCAACTGGCTGTTCACCATGTACCGCGGCCGCGTACAGATGACCTCGCCGGTGCTGTGGACCCTGGGCTTCATGGTCACCTTCGTGATCGGCGGCATGACCGGCGTGCTGATGGCCGTGCCGGCTGCTGACTTCGTGCTGCACAACAGCCTGTTCCTGATCGCCCACTTCCACAACGTGATCATCGGCGGCGTGCTGTTCGGCTACCTGGCCGGCATCACCTACTGGTGGCCGAAGGCGTTCGGCTTCAAGCTGAACGAGCGCCTGGGCAAGTGCGCCTTCTGGTGCTGGCTGGTGGGCTTCTACTTCGCCTTCATGCCGCTGTACGTGCTGGGCCTGATGGGCATGACCCGTCGCCTGAACCACACCGACAACCCGGCCTGGACGCCGTGGCTGTACCTGGCCGTGGTCGGCGTGGTGTTCGTGGCGCTGGGCATCTTCTTCCAGGTGCTGCAGATCGTCGTGTCGATCCGCGACCGCAAGAAGCTGGCCGACGTGACTGGCGACCCGTGGGGCGGCCGCACCCTGGAGTGGGCGACCTCGTCGCCGCCGCCGTTCTACAACTTCGCGCACACCCCGGTGGTGCGTGACCTGGACGCGTTCGCCGACATGAAGGCCCGTGGCGAGACCCTGCCGACCGAAGGCTACGAGAAGATCCATATGCCCAGGAACACGGGCGCGGGCTTCATCATCGGCGTCTTCAGCCTGGTGTTCGGCTTTGCCCTGACCTGGCATATCTGGTGGCTGGTCGTGGTTGGCCTGGTGGGCATGATCTGGGCGTTCATCCACCGCAGCAACGACGACCACATCGACTATTACGTGCCGGCCACCGAGGTCGAGCAGATCGAAACGCGCCATCTGCAGCGCATTGCTTCGCAGGCCTAAGAACCATGTCGACTCAAGTCCTAGACCGCATCCCCGCGCAGGCAGGCGCCTCGGCTCATGCCGACGCGCACGGCCATGACCACGCGCACCACGATACCAGTGCCAATACGGTGTATGGCTTCTGGATCTACCTGATGAGCGACTGCATCATCTTCGCCGGACTGTTCGCGGCCTTCGCCGTGCTGCGCGGCGAACTGGCAGGCGGCCCGTCGGCGAAGGAGCTGTTCGAGCTCAACTACGTGCTGGTGGAGACCTTCATCCTGCTGTTCTCCTCGATCACGTACGGCATGGCGATGATCTCGCTGCAGAACCGCAGCCTGAGCCGCGTGATGGTGTGGCTCGGCATCACGTTCCTGCTGGGCCTGGGCTTCATGGCGATGGAAATCAACGAGTTCCATCACCTGATCGCCGAAGGCGCCGGCCCGGGCCGCAGCGCGTTCCTGTCGTCGTTCTTCACCCTGGTCGGCACTCACGGCCTGCACGTTGCCAGCGGCATGCTGTGGATGATCGTGCTGATGTGGCAACTGTCGAAGAAGGGCATCACCCCGACCCTGACCAAGCGCCTGACCTGCCTGTCGCTGTTCTGGCACTTTCTGGACGTGGTCTGGATCGGCGTGTTTACCGTGGTCTACCTGATGGGACATCTGTGATGGCACAACACAACGCACCGGCGGCGCACGGCGCCCACGATTCGCACGCGCATGACAGCCACGCAGGCGGCCACGCCAGCTTCAAGTCGTACGCGATCGGCTTCATCCTGGCCGTGATCCTGACGGTGATCCCGTTCAAGATCGTGATGGACGGCACCATGGACAAGGGCACCATGCTCTGGATCATCCTCGGCATGGCCGTGGCCCAGATGCTGGTCCACCTGAAGTACTTCCTGCACCTGGACTCGTCGTCCGGGCAGCGCAGCAACGTGATCGCGCTGCTGTTCACGGCGCTGATCCTGGTGATCGTGGTGGCGGGTTCGCTGTGGATCATGCACAACCTGAACGCCAACATGATGGTGATGTAAGGACTGGCGTCCTGGCATAAAAAAGGGGCCCCTCGCGGGGCCCCTTTTTCATTGGTGCGCCAACTGGCCGGATCACGGCTTGAACGTATCCCCCAGCACCACCCCTTCGCGGCGCGGATCTGCGCCGCCGACCAGCGTGGTCGAGCTGCCGATGGTGGTGCGGATGATCGCGCTCAGGCCGCTGGACTGCGCCGCGATGTTCACGGTGTGCCCCAGGTTGCGCAGGCCCTTGACCAGCGGGTCGTTGTCGCCCGGCTGGCCGCCGGCCGGCGTGCTGGTATCGACATTGGGATGCTCGCCGCCGACGATCATGGCCGAGCCGGCGCCGTTGGAGCCGCCGAAGTCGATCATCGACACCGCCTGCTGCGCGTCCATGCCCCAGTCCAGCGATGCCACCAGGGTCTTGGCCACGTACTGGATGATGGTGGCGCCGCCCGGCGAACCGGTGGTCATGTAGAAGTCCCCGCGCGTGCCGTCGGCATTGCGCTTGAACACCAGCGTCGGCGCCATCGAGCTGCGCGGGCGCTTGCCCGGCTGCAGGCGGTTGGCCACCAGCACGCCGCCGGGCGCGGGATCGGCATTGAAGTCGGTCAGCTGGTTGTTGAGCAGGAAGCCGTTAGTCATGTGGTACGAGCCCAGGCCGGCCTCGATGGTGGTGGTCATCGACACCACGTTGCCGTACTTGTCATGCAGCGACAGGTGGGTGGTGCCGTGCTCGTCCACGGAGGATGGCGCCAGCGGCACGTTGCCAAGGTTGCCCGCTGCCACCGGCGTGGTCATCGAGCCGACCGTGCTGATCAGGTCGGCGCGCTGGCGCAGGTAGGGCTTGTTCACCATGCTTTCCCAACTGCCGCCCGGCAGGCCGATGAAGTCGGTGTCGGCCACGTACTTGTTGCGGTCGGCATAGGCCAGGTGGCCGGCTTCGCCAAGCAGGTGCGCGCCGAGCACGCTGGGCCGGCCGCCGTTCTTGTCCACCAGCGTGGGCGCATAGCGCGACATCTCGTAGTTCTCGACAATGCCCAGGATTTGCGCCACCGCGATGCCGCCCGACGACGGCGGCGGCATGCCGCACACCTCGTACTGGCGATAGGTGGTGCAGACCGGCTTGCGCGACTTGGCCTGGTAGTTGGCCAGGTCGCTCAGCGTGGTCACGCCGGCCGTGGTGTTGCCGTCATAGGTGGTCTGGATCTTGTCGACGATGGCCTGCGCGATCGGGCCGTTCTTGTAGAACGCGTCCGCGCCGCCGACGGCAACCGCGGTGAACACATTGGCCAGCGCGGGATTCCTGATGATGGTGTTGACCGCACGCGGCGTGCCGTCGGCATTCAGGAAGTAGGCGGCCATCTCGGGGTCGCGCTTGATGTTGGCAACGGTCGCGGTGCCGGTGATCGCGGCGGCCATGCGCGGCGGAATCGCGAAGCCATCGGTGGCCAGCTTGATCGCGGGCATGAACAGGTCCTTCCACGCGGTCTTGCCGTGCTCGCCGTGGGCCAGTTCCAGCACGCGCAGCGTGCCGGGCGTGCCGATCGAGCGGCCGCTGCGTATGGCAGTGGGGGTGGGCGTGGTCTGGTCGGTCGCGGACTTCCAGCGCAGGTAGTTCTCGTCGGCGCCTGCGGGGGCCATCTCGCGGCCGTCGTAGGCCGTGACCTGTTTGGTCGCGGCGTCGTAATACATGATGAAGGTGCCGCCGCCGATGCCGGACGACTGCGGTTCCACCAGGTTCAGCACCATCTGCGCGGCCACCGCGGCATCCACGGCGGTGCCGCCGGCCTTCAGCACGTCGCACGCTGCCTTGGTGGACATCGGGTTGTTGGTCACCGCCATATAGGTCTTGCTATAGACCGTGGACTTTGGCGCATAGCCGGTGGCCTGCTCCGGCGCGTTGGGGTCGCCCGGCAGCACCACGGCTTCGCCACCAGTGGTGCCGTCCAGTTCGCAGCCAGCGGTCGTCGTGGACAGCGGCTGGGCCGGTGGATCGTCGCCGCCGCCGCCGCAGGCGCCCAGCGTCAGGGTGAGCACCGCCAGCGCCAGCGTGGCCAGGCGATGCGTCGAATGCGGCAGGGGCTGGCGTGGCGGTCGCGGATCGGTGGGTGAAGCGTTGGGATCGGCAGCGTACGGCATGGTTTTTCCTTTTTCTAGTGGGCCCGGGAAATGCGCGGCCGCGTCGTGCAGGGATGGACGTCGGCCAATGTGCACCGTAATCCTCTAAGGCAAGCACCTTAATCGTTGAATGTACTGATTTACATGCATTCGAACTCTGGGTTAAGCGACTACTTAATTTCCTGAGGCGTCCGCCGTCTCCGCGGGGCACGGCGCCACGATGGAGCAGGCAGTGTCCCGATCCCGGGCGCGATGCACCGCGATCGACCCCATTTCCCTGCGCGCACAGTTGCAGTGCGAATCCTTCGTGCACGGCCTTGGTGCGCACACTGTCCGTGGGCCGGGTTTGCCCAGCCATGCCGCTTGTGGCCGTGCGCGGGCCGGCAGCGCGCCATGGCACGCTAGTTGCAGAAGCATCCTCCGGGGAGCGTAGTCCCTAACCAACACGACAAACGGGAGCTGCAAAATGCAACGACGTGACATGCTGAAGCTGTCGGCGATAGCCGCCGCGGCGATGATCGGTACCAGCCCGCTGGCGCTGGCGCAGTCCAAGGAGCCGATCAAGGTCGGCATCCTGCATTCGCTGTCGGGCACCATGGCCATTTCGGAGACGTCGCTGAAAGACGTGGCCCTGATGACCATCGACGAGATCAACAAGAGCGGCGGCGTGCTGGGGCGCAAGCTGGAGCCGGTGGTGGTGGACCCCGCGTCGAACTGGCCGCTGTTTGCCGAGAAGGCGCGCCAGCTGGTCAGCAAGGACAAGGTCGCGGTGACCTTCGGCTGCTGGACCTCGGTGTCGCGCAAGTCGGTGCTGCCGGTCTATGAGGAACTGAATTCGCTGCTGTTCTATCCGGTGCAGTACGAGGGCGAGGAGATGTCGAAGAACGTCTTCTATACCGGTGCGGCGCCCAACCAGCAGGCGATCCCGGCGGTGGAATACCTGATGAGCAAGGAAGGCGGCGGCGCCAAGCGCTTCTTCCTGCTGGGCACGGACTATGTCTATCCGCGCACCACCAACAAGATCCTGCGCGCCTTCCTGAAGAGCAAGGGCGTGGCCGACAAGGACATCGAAGAGGTCTACACGCCGTTCGGCCACAGCGACTACCAGACCATCGTCGCCAATATCAAAAAGTTCTCGCAGGGCGGCAAGACCGCGGTGATCTCCACCATCAACGGCGACTCCAACGTGCCGTTCTACAAGGAACTGGGCAACGCCGGGCTGAAGGCCAAGGACGTGCCGGTGGTGGCATTCTCGGTGGGTGAGGAGGAGCTGCGCGGCATCGACACCAAGCCGCTGGTGGGCCACCTGGCCGCATGGAACTACTTCATGTCGGTCAAGAACCCCGAGAACGAAGCCTTCAAGAAGCAGTGGGCGGCATGGGTCAAGGCCAACAACCTGCCCGGCGGCGACAAGCGCGTGACCAATGACCCGATGGAAGCCACCTACGTGGGCATCCATATGTGGGCGCAGGCCGTGAAGAAGGCCGGCACGACGGACACCGACAAGGTGCGCGCCGCCATGTACGGCCAGACCTTCAAGGCACCGGACGGCTTCACGCTGACCATGGGCGAGAACCACCACCTGTACAAGCCCGTGATGATCGGCGAAGTGAAGGGCGACGGCCAGTTCTCGGTGGTGTGGAAGACGCCGAAGGCCGTGCGCGCGCAACCGTGGAGCCCGTTCATCGCGGGTAACGAGGGCAAGCCGGACAAGGTGATGTAAGCCGACACAGTCCGCTCGCCGGCGACGGCTCCCTGCCCCCGCATGCCGGGGGAGGGAGCGCGTCGACTCCCATCCTGCAGCTAACAAGAACAAGGCGCACCTAAGCGCCACTACTGTCGCCAGCCTCTATGCGTCATCCTTTTCCGATCACCGCCATGTCATGGCTGCGTGCCATGCTGGCAGCGCTGCTGCTGGCCGCGGCGCCCTGGGCCGCGGCGCTGACGCAGGCCGACCTGAAGCCGCTGGCCGAAGACGACTTCGACGCCAAGACCGCGGCCCTGACCACGTTGGCCAAGGCCCCGCCCGAACAGGCCGGCCCGATCCTGAAGGCCCTGCAGGACGACGCGCTGCAATACGCGCCATCGGTCGGCATGGTGCGCCAGGATGGCGGCAAGACCGTCGATGCCATCACCGGCAAGCCCGTCGCGGTGAAGGCCGACGAGCTCGAATCCCTGACCCTGAACAACAGCCTGCGCGCGCTGGTCGACAGCGCCGCCAGCAGCATGCTGCTGCAGTCGCCCGATATCGCGGTGCGCGCGCAGGCCATCGCCACGCTGCGCAACCAGCCCGAGAGCGCCTCGCGCGCGGCGGTCGAAGCCGCGCGCAAGAACGAGGCCGATGCCGGCCTGCGCACCAGCCTGGACGTGATCTGGGCTAACCTGGTGCTGGCCGGGCCGGCTGACCCCGCAGCGCGCGATGCGCGGCTTGAAGCCATCCGTATCCTCGGCAGCGACAGCAACCCGCAGAGCCGCCAGAAGCTGGCGCCGCTGATGGAGCGCGACAGCGCTGGCAACTATCGCGAGCCCGACGCCGCCGTGCGCCTGGCCGCGCAGCAGGCGCTGGACACGTTGCGCGGCGACCAGCGCCGCGCCGAGCTGATCGGCAACCTGTTCGCGGGCCTGAGCCTGGGCAGCGTGCTGCTGCTGGCCGCGCTCGGGCTGGCCATCACCTATGGGTTGATCGGCGTCATCAATATGGCGCACGGTGAATTCCTGATGATCGGCGCCTATGCCACCTATGTGGTGCAGTCGCTGTTCCGTGCCTACGCGCCGGGGGCGTTCGACTGGTACCTGCCGGCGGCACTGCCGGCCTCGTTCCTGGCGGCAGCCGTGGTCGGCTTCGTGCTGGAGCGGCTGGTGCTGCGCCACCTGTACGGCCGCCCGCTGGAAACGCTGCTGGCCACTTTCGGCGTGAGCCTGCTGCTGATGCAGGCGGTGCGCACGCTGTTCGGCGCGCAGAACGTCGAAGTGGCCAACCCGGCGTGGATGAGCGGCGGCATCGAATGGATGCCGGGCCTGGTGATCCCGTATAACCGCATCGTCATCATCCTGTTCGCGCTAGCGGTGGTGGCGGTGGCATGGGCCGTGCTGAACCGCACGCGGCTGGGGCTGTTCGTGCGCGCCACCACGCAGAACCGCACCATGGCGGCCTGCGTCGGCGTGCGCACCTGGAAGGTCGACAGCTACGCCTTTGCCTTTGGCGCCGGCATTGCCGGGCTGGGCGGCTGCGCGCTGTCGCAGATCGGCAATGTCGGCCCGGACCTGGGCCAGGCCTACATCATCGATTCCTTCATGGTGGTGGTGCTGGGCGGGGTGGGGCAGCTGGCGGGCACCATCGTCGGCGCCTTCGGGCTGGGCCTCATCAACAAGTTCATCGAGCCGTTCTATGGCGCGGTGCTGGCCAAGATCTTTGTCCTGGTGCTGATCGTGCTGTTTATCCAGAAACGGCCGCAGGGACTATTCGCGCTCAAGGGGCGCAGCGCGGAGGCATGATGCAGCGATTCCAATCGAATTCTCCGGCCACGCCGTTCCGGCTTGCCGTGCCCGAGCGCCAGGCGCTGTTCTCGCGGTGCGGGTGGCTGGTGCTGGTGGCGCTGACGGTGATCGTCGCCATCGGCGTGCCGGTGTGCGCGCTGGTCTTGCCCGAGGGCCATCCGCTGCACCTGTCGGCCTATGCGCTGACGCTGGTCGGCAAGATCATGTGCTTTGCGCTGGCGGCGATCGCGCTGGACCTGGTGTGGGGCTACTGCGGCATCCTGAGCCTGGGCCACGGGCTGTTCTTCGCACTGGGCGGCTACGCCATGGGCATGTACCTGATGCGTGCGATCGGCCGCGAAGGGGTCTACAAGAGCGACCTGCCGGACTTCATGGTGTTTCTCGACTGGAAGGAGCTGCCGTGGTTCTGGCATGGCACCGAGCACCTTGGCTACGCGCTGCTGCTGGTGGTGCTGGTGCCGGGCGTGCTGGCATGGCTGTTCGGCTTCTTTGCCTTCCGCTCGCGCATCAAGGGCGTGTACCTGTCGATCATCACGCAGGCGATGACGTATGCGGCGATGCTGCTGTTCTTCCGCAACGAGACTGGCTTCGGCGGCAACAACGGCTTCACCGACTTCAAGCGCATCGCGGGCTATGCCATCGCCGCGCCGCAGACGCGCGCGGCGCTGTTCGTGCTGACCTTCCTGGCGCTGCTGGCGGGCTTTATCGCCTGCCGCTACATCGTCACCTCCAAGCTCGGCCGCGTGGTCACCGCGGTGCGCGACGCCGAGATGCGCGTGATGTTCTCCGGCTACAACCCGCTGGGCTACAAGCTCTTTGTCTGGACCTTCTCGGCCGTGCTGTGCGGCATCGCCGGGGCGCTGTACGTGCCGCAGGTGGGCATCATCAACCCTGGCGAGATGTCGCCCGGCAACTCGATCGAGATGGCGGTATGGGTCGCGGTGGGCGGGCGCGGCACCCTGATCGGGCCGATCATTGGCGCGTTCCTGGTCAATGGCGCCAAGACGCTGTTCACCGCGCACTTCGCCGAATACTGGCTGTTCCTGCTGGGAGCGATGTTCGTGCTGGTAACGCTGTACCTGCCCGATGGCGTGACCGGCCTCTGGCAGCGCCTGCGTGAACGGCGCGCACCCGCCGCACCGCAACCAGCAGAACCTGTTTCAGCGCCTGCCGTGGCGGGCCGCACCGGAGGTGAAGCATGAACGCCGCACTCCAGCATGGCCAGGCCGAAAGCGGTGACGCCACCGGCCTGGGCCGCATCGTCGAGCCCGGCACCATCGATGTCTCGCACGGGCCGATCCTGTACCTGGAAGACCTGACCGTGCAGTTCGACGGCTTCCGCGCGCTGAACAAGCTGACCTTGTCGATCGACCATGGCGAGCTGCGCTGCGTGATCGGCCCCAACGGCGCGGGCAAGACCACCATGATGGACGTCATCACCGGCAAGACCGGCCCGCGCAACGCCAATGTCAGCGGGCGCGTGTTCCTGGGCCAGACCATCGACCTGATGCGGATGACCGAGCCGCGCATCGCCCAGGTGGGCATCGGCCGCAAGTTCCAGAAGCCGACGGTGTTCGAGCAGCATGCGGTGTGGGAGAACCTGGAGCTGGCGATGAAGGCCGACAAGCGCTGGTGGTCGTCGCTGCGCGCGCGGCTGACGGCAGAGGGCCATCGCCGCATCGAGGAAACGCTGGCGCTGACCGGGCTGGAGGCCGAGGCCTACCGGCCCGCCGGCCTGCTTTCACATGGGCAGAAGCAGCGGCTGGAGATCGGCATGCTGCTGATGCAGCAGCCGCAGCTGCTGTTGCTGGACGAGCCGGTCGCCGGCATGACCGATGAAGAGACCATGCAACTGGCGGCGCTGCTCAACGGCCTGCGCGGCAGCTGCTCGATGATGGTGGTCGAGCACGACATGGAGTTCGTCGCCGCACTGGCGGGAGACGCCGGCCAGGTCACGGTGCTGGCGGAAGGCAGCGTGCTGGCCGAAGGCACGCTCGACAGCGTCAAGCGCGACGAGCGCGTGATCGAATCCTACCTGGGAAGATAAGCATGCTGCAGGTCAATGCACTGAATCAGTTCTACGGCGGCAGCCATATCCTGCGCAATGTCAGCTTCGACGTGCCCGCCGGCAAGCTGACCACGCTGCTGGGGCGCAACGGCGTGGGCAAGAGCACGCTGCTCAAGTGTCTGATGGGCGTGGTGCCCACGCGCAGCGGCAGCATCCAGTGGGCGGGACAGGCGCTGGAGAAGAAGGCGCCGTATGAGCGCGTCTCGGCCGGGCTGGCCTATGTGCCGCAGGGCCGGGAGATCTTCCCGCGCCTGACGGTCGAAGAAAACCTGCTGATCGGCGCGGCCAGCCGGGCGCGGCCGTCGGGCGTGCCGGACCGGATCTACCAGCTGTTCCCGGTGCTGCGCACCATGCGCCTGCGCCGTGGCGGCGACCTGTCGGGTGGCCAGCAGCAGCAACTGGCGATCGGCCGGGCGCTGATGAGCGAGCCGGGCCTGCTGATCCTGGACGAGCCCACCGAAGGCATCCAGCCCTCCATCATCCAGGACATCGGCCGGGCGCTGCGCCTGCTGGTCGACGAGTTCGGCATGACGGTGCTGCTGGTCGAGCAGTACTACGAGTTCGCGCGGCATATTGCCGACCACTACGTGGTGATGAGCCGCGGCGAAGTGGTGGCGCGGGGTGCCGGCGCCAGCATGGAGCAGGACGGCGTGCGGGAGCTGATCGCCGTGTAAGGCAGGCCAGCCGCAAGGCCGGGGACCGTCGGTAATACGCGTCGGTAACACGCGTCACTAACACGCCGCTTCCGCCCAGGCGGGCGGCGCGCTATGATTGCCTGCAACTCCCGCCATTGCGCGCGCCCCTCCGCCGGCTTTCCTTGCCATGCGTCACCCCGATTTCCCTTCCGCCCTCGCCGTGCCCGCCGCATGGCAGGCCACCCTGCGGCTGCGCTTTGCGCAGCGCGGCGAACGCACCGCGCTGACCGAGCGGCGTCACCAGGGGCCGCTGCTGGTGCAGAAGCCGCTGTATCCGGAAGGCGGCATCTGCCACGCGGTGATCCTGCATCCGCCTGCGGGGGTGGCGGGCGGCGACAGCCTGGATATCGACGTGACCGTGGAGGCTGGCGCGCACGCCGTGCTGGCCACGCCCGGCGCCACCAAGTGGTACAAGTCGCTCGGCCGCGAGGCAGCTCAGCACGTGCGCCTGACGGTGGGCGCGGGCGCGCGGCTGGACTGGCTGCCGCAGGAGAACATCGTCTTTGACGATGCGCGGGCACGTATCTCGACGGTGCTCGACGTGGCGCCGGGAGGCAGCGCCATCGGCTGGGATGCGGTGGTGCTGGGCCGGCAGGCGTCGGGCGAGCAATGGGCCAGCGGCGCGCTGTGGCTGGATACGCGCATCGGCGCCGGTGAACGCGCGCTGTGGATCGAGCAATCGCATCTTGAAGCGGCGTCGCCGCTGCGCACCGCGGTGGGCGGGCTCGATGGACTCAACGTGCTGGGCACGCTATGGGCAGTGGGCGAGGGCGCCACGCAGGACCTGGCCGAATCGCTCGCCGAGCGGCTGCCCTATACGCCGGAGCTGCGCGCCGGCGTGACCTGCCTGGCCGCCAGCGGCCAGTCGATGCTGCTGCTACGTGTTCTGGGCCGGCAGATGGAAGCCGTGCGCCACGTCATGGTCGACAGCTGGCAGGCGCTGCGCATGCCGATCCACGGTGTTGCGGCGCGGCCGCTGCGGCTGTGGGCCACGTAGGCAGCCAAGAGACAACACGACACAAGAACCAGGAACAAGAGATGGAACTGACGCCGCGAGAGAAAGACAAGCTGCTGATCTTCACCGCCGCGCTGCTGGCCGAACGGCGCAAGGCACGCGGGCTCAAGCTCAATTACCCGGAAGCGGTGGCGCTGATCACCGCCGCCATCATGGAGGGCGCGCGCGATGGCCGCACCGTCGCCGAGCTGATGCATGAGGGCACCACCGTGCTGAGCCGCGAGGACGTGATGGATGGCGTGGCCGAGATGATCCCCGAGATCCAGGTCGAAGCCACCTTTCCAGACGGCACCAAGCTGGTGACCGTCCACCATCCCATTGTCTGAACACGATCGATCCCGATTTGATCCCGACAACAAGACCAACCCGAGAGCCGACATGAACCGTACCGCCTGCCTGCGCCTTGCCCTGGGCACTTCCATGACCGTTGCCGCCGGCGCCGCATTGGCACATCCCGGCCACGATGCCGCCACCGTCAGCGCCAGCCTGTGGGCTGGCCTGGCGCACCCGTTCACCGGCGCCGACCACCTGCTGGCGATGGCGGCGGTAGGGGTGTGGAGCGCATTGATCGCCCGCTCGGCCGCCGATACGCTGCGCCTGCCGCTGGCCTTCGTGGCGCTGATGCTGGTGGGGGCTGCGCTGGGGCTGTCCGGTGTGGCGCTGCCGGCAGTCGAGCCGATGATCGCCGCTTCCTTGCTGGTGATCGGCCTGCTGCTGGCGCTGCGCGCGAAGCTGCCGGCGTGGGCCGGCACGCTGCTGGTCGGCGGCTTTGCCGTTTTCCATGGATATGCCCACGGCGCGGAACTGCCCGCCACTGCGGGCGCGCTGCCTGCGGTGCTGGCCTATGTAGGCGGGTTTGCCCTCGCCACCATGGCGTTGCACCTGCTGGGCATCGGCGCCGGCACACTGCTGCGCCGCCACGCCGGCTGGCTGGCACGCGTGGCGGGTGCGGGCGTGGCGCTGTATGGCGCCGGCCTGCTGGTAGCCTGAGGAGGACCGCCATGATCCCCGGTGAACTGATGCCCGCCGACGGCGAGATCGAACTGAATGCCGGCCGCGCCACGGTCAGCGTGACGGTGGCCAATACCGGCGACCGGCCGATCCAGGTCGGCTCACACTTCCATTTCTACGAGACCAATACCGCGCTGGCCTTCGACCGCGAAGCCGCGCGCGGCTTCCGCCTGAATATCGCCGCCGGCACTGCGGTGCGCTTCGAGCCCGGCCAGACACGCACGGTGGAACTGGTGGCGCTGGACGGCGACCGCATCGTCTACGGCTTCAACGGCAAGATCATGGGAGCGCTGTGATGGCAAAGATCTCCAGGCAGGCCTATGCCGAGATGTTCGGCCCGACCACCGGCGACCGCCTGCGGCTGGCCGATACCGGGCTCATCATCGAAGTCGAGAAGGACTTCACCATCTACGGCGAGGAAGTGAAGTTCGGCGGTGGCAAGGTGATCCGCGACGGCATGGGGCAGAGCCAGCGCATGGCGAAGGATTGCGTCGACACCGTCATCACCAATGCGCTGATCGTTGACCACTGGGGCATCGTCAAGGCCGATATCGGCCTGAAAGGGGGGCGCATCGCGGCGATCGGCAAGGCCGGCAATCCGGATATCCAGCCGGGCGTGACCATCGTGGTCGGACCGGGCACCGAGGTGATCGCGGGTGAAGGCATGATCGTCACCGCCGGCGGCATCGACAGCCATATCCACTTTATCTGCCCGCAGCAGATCGAAGAGGCGCTGATGAGCGGCGTCACCACCATGATCGGCGGCGGCACCGGCCCGGCCACCGGCACCTTCGCCACCACCGTGACGCCGGGGCCGTGGCACATGGAGCGCATGCTGCAGGCGGCCGACGCCTACCCGATGAATATCGGGCTGCTGGGCAAGGGCAACGCCAGCCAGCAGGGGCCGATCCTCGAGCAGGTGGAAGCCGGCGCCATCGGCCTGAAGCTGCACGAGGACTGGGGCACCACGCCGGCGGCGATCGATACCTGCCTGTCGGTGGCGGACGCGACCGACACCCAGGTGGCGATCCACACCGACACGCTCAACGAAGCCGGCTTTGTCGAGGCGACCATCGCCGCCTTCAAGGGCCGCACCATCCATACGTATCACACCGAGGGCGCGGGCGGCGGCCATGCCCCCGACATCATCAAGGTTTGCGGCGAGGCCAACGTGCTGCCGTCGTCGACCAATCCGACGCGCCCGTACACGGTCAACACGCTGGACGAGCACCTCGACATGCTGATGGTGTGCCACCACCTGGACCCGTCGATCGCCGAGGACATCGCCTTCGCCGAAAGCCGCATCCGCCGCGAGACCATCGCCGCCGAGGACATCCTGCACGACCTGGGCGCGTTCTCGATGATCTCCAGCGACTCGCAGGCCATGGGGCGCGTCGGCGAGGTCATCATCCGCACCTGGCAGACCGCGCACAAGATGGCGGCGCAGCGCGGCAAGCTGCCGGGCGATCCCAACGATGCGCGCGGCGGACATGACAATTTCCGCGTCAAGCGCTATGTCGCCAAGTACACGATCAACCCGGCGCTGACGCACGGCATCGCCCATGAAGTGGGCTCGGTCGAAGTCGGCAAGTGGGCCGACCTGGTGCTGTGGCGCCCGGCGTTCTTCGGCGTCAAGCCCAGCCTGATCTTGAAGGGCGGCATGATCGCCGCGGCGGCGATGGGCGACCCCAATGCATCGATCCCGACGCCGCAGCCGGTGCACTACCGGCCGATGTTCGCGTCCGCCGGCGGAGCGCTGCACCGCTCGTCGCTGACCTTTGTGTCGCAGGCGGCGCTGGCGGCTGGCGTCGGCGAGCGCTACGGCCTGGCCAAGACGCTGTCGGCGGTGCGCGGCACGCGCACGGTGAGCAAGCGCGACATGGTGCACAATGACTGGCAGCCGCATGTCACGGTCGACCCGGAGACCTACCAGGTCGTCGCCGACGGCCAGCTGCTGACCTGCGAGCCCGCTACCGAGCTGCCCATGGCGCAGCGCTATTTCCTGTTCTGACTGGCCGGGGCAGGCGCCCCGGATCGCCCATGCTGAAGATCGACAAATCCCTGAGCGCCCCGCACGGCATCGCACCCGTGCTGGTGCGCCGCGCGCCCAAGCTGGTCCTGCCCTTCGCCGAGCGCAGCAAGAGCCGCCTGCGCGCGCTGCTCGACAACGGCGACGAAGCCGCGCTGTTCCTGCCGCGCGGCACCGTGCTGCGCGGCGGCGACCTGCTGGTGGCCGAAGACGGCAGCTTCGTGGAAGTCCAGGCCGCCGCTGAAGCGGTGCTCGAAGTGCGCGCGGAAGATCCGCATGCGCTGATGCGCGCGGCCTATCACCTCGGCAACCGCCATACGCCGGTGGAGATCGGGCGCGACTACCTGCGGCTGGAACACGACCCGGTGCTGGCCGACATGCTGCAGCGGCTGGGCGTGCGCGTGGAGCGGGCCGAGCTGCCGTTCGAACCGGAGGCGGGAGCCTATGGGGGCGGGCACAAGCATGGGCACGATGCGACGTTTGCGGAGGACTATGCGGCGGCGCAGGCGGTGTTTCAGGAGCATCATGGGCACGAACACGGGCATTCGCATGACCATGCCCACAATCACGGCCACGCGCATTCCCACTCCCACGATCACGGTGATCCGCACCATGTCCACGACGAGCACTGTGGGCACAAGCATTGATTGCATGGCATGACCGGCCTTGCCCAACTCATCTCGCTGCTCCACCTGGCATCGCCCTCCCTGCCGATCGGCGGCTTCAGCTATTCGCAGGGCCTTGAGGCAGCGATCGAATGCGGCAGCGTGCACGATGCGCAGACCGCCGAGCGCTGGATCCGCGACAACCTGCTGCAGGTGCAGGCGCAATGCGAAGCGCCGCTGTGGCTGCTGGTGCAGCGCCACTGGCAAGCCGGCGACGCCACGCAAGTCGGGGTCTGGAACGACTGGTTCCACGCCACGCGCGAGACTTCCGAGTTGCGGCTCGAGACCGAGCAGATGGGCTGGTCGCTGGCGAGGCTGATTGCGCAGATGGAGTGGGGTACGCCCGCGCTGCGTGATGCGCTCGCGGCCCTGTCGCCAGTCTGCCTGCCGACCGCATTCACGGCCGCTTGCGTGGCGCTGCAGATTGATGCCCGCGGCGGCCTCGCTGCCTACTGCTTCAACTGGGCCGAGAACCAGGTCGCCGCCGCGATCAAGGCGGTGCCGCTGGGCCAGGTGGCGGGGCAGCACATGCTGCGGCGCCTGCATGGCGCGGTGCTCGACACGGTCGACGAAGCCACACGCCGCGCCGACGCCACGCCGCCGCAACTCTCCACCCTTTCCCCGATGCTGGGCCTGCTTTCCGCGCGCCACGAAACGCAGTACTCCCGGCTGTTCCGATCCTGAACCGACTTCGCACCATGACCCTGGCCCGTACCAAGAAGAACCCTCCGCTGCGCGTCGGCGTCGGCGGCCCGGTTGGCTCCGGCAAGACCACGCTGCTGGAGATGCTGTGCAAGGCGATGCGCGACCGCTATGACCTGGTCGCCATCACCAACGACATCTACACCAAGGAAGACCAGCGCCTGCTGACCATCTCCGGCGCGCTGCCGGCGGAACGCATCATGGGCGTGGAAACCGGCGGCTGTCCGCACACCGCGATCCGCGAGGATGCCTCGATCAACCTGGAAGCCGTCGACCGCATGCTGGCGCGCTTCCCGGATGCCGATGTGGTCTTCATCGAGTCCGGCGGCGACAACCTCGCGGCGACCTTCAGCCCAGAACTTTCTGATTTGACGATCTACGTCATCGACGTAGCCGGCGGTGAGAAGATTCCGAGAAAGGGTGGGCCGGGCATTACCAAGTCCGACTTGCTGGTGATCAACAAGACGGACCTGGCGCCCTATGTGGGCGCATCGCTGGAGGTGATGGAAAGCGATGCGCGCAAGATGCGCGGCGCCCGGCCGTTCGTGATGGGCAGCGTCAAGTCCGGGCAGGGCCTGGACGAGGTGATCCGCTTTATCGAACGGCAGGGCATGCTGGGCGTCTAGCCGCCGTCGCTGCCATCGGCATCGGGCGCGCTCTTGGCGCCGGTGCCGGCGTGCGTCAATGCCGGGCGGAAGCTGCCCTTGCCCGCCAGCGCCCGTGCCACTGCGGCCACCAGGTTCAGCTCGGGCTCGGTCAGCTCCGCCATGTGGCGCACGGTGGCCTCGATGGCCGCGCGCTGGCGGTTGCCGAAGGGCGCGCGGGATTGTTCCACCTGCAGCTGGCTGGCGTCGTGGCGGCTGAAGTCGAGCATCTCCGAGGACGGCACGGCGAGTGTCTCGGCCAGCCTGCAGATGTTGGCCAGGGCGAGGTTGCGCTTGCCGCTTTCAATGCCGCTCAGGTACGAGCGTGACAGTCCGCTTTCGAGCGACAGGGTCTCCTGGGACCAGCCCCGTTGCTTGCGTAGCCAGGCAAGATGCAATCCGAATAGTCTGAGATTTCGAGAAGTCATGAGGTCGTGAATGGATCGGAGTGGTCTGAGGCTAAGGGTTTGACCTTGAGGCCACGACAACTTATCCTCTTCCTCACTATCGGTGTCCGATCCGCAAACTAAGGGGTGCGCCAGACAATATGGCGCGGCACGATGGCATCAACCGGACGGCCTGTATTGCATGGCCGCGCCAAACGGGCTATTGCGCAATGCTGCGTGTCACGCTGCCAGGCGTGCGCGGTGCTGCGCGGACAGGCGCCTTGCGCGCTGTCGCCCTGCTGGGGGATTGCCATGCAGATCTTCACGCTGTTCGAGGCGCGGATGCGCGCCCTCCATGCCGACCGCCACGCGCCGTCGGACTTCATTCCCGGATTCCAGGCCCGCGTGCTTGCCGCCGCTGCCGGCCTTGGCAGTACCTGTGACTACGTCTTTCTTTGCGCCGGCGAGATCCAGCCAGAATTTTCAGCGAATTGCCATGAGTGGTGGGGCTGCCTGCGCGGCGGCCTGCGGCTGTCGTCGCCCGGGCGCGGCTGCCTGCTGCTGGGCGGCGGCGAGTTGTTCGCGCCTGCTCCCGGCGTGCCGATGCAGGTGCGGGCCACGGTCGACACCATCCTGGTACGCGCGGTGCCGCAAGACCTGCCCGATGCGTCGCGGCCGGTGGCGCTGCCCGCGGGTGGCTGGCATTGCGCGCTGGGCGGTATTGCCGCGGTCGGCGCCGATGGCCCCGAGGGCATGGAGGGCCTGCATGTGTTGCCGGCCGATGTGTTGCTGGCGCAGGGCAGACATGCGGAGCAGGGGATGCGTCCGGAATTCATCCAGCTCGACCCGTCGGACGATGACTGGGCACAGCGGCTGCAGGCGCGCGGGCTGCGCTGGGCACTGTGCTACCGCGGTGCCATCGGCCTGCACTGGCATGGCGCGCTGGCGCGGGTCGGGGGCGACATGGCCTTCCTGCAGCCCGGCACGCTCTACGCGCCGGAGCGGCATGAGTCATGCCGGCTCGATGTGCTGTTGCCGGGCACCGGACTGCTGTGCTGCTTCGGTCCGGGCGATGCACCGGAGGAGGGTGTTGCCGCGCGCGGCGGCCGGCGCGCTGACGGGCAGGCTGTCGTGCGCCATGCGCTGGCGCTGGCCTGATGGCCGGCGCGTTGGTGTCGCGTTATGGTCGCGTCGGCGGGTAAGCAGACTGCCGGGGCCAACGCCCCGGCGGTTGCCGCGCGGCGTTCAGTGCCGCTTGTACTGGGTGGCGCCGAACAGCACTTCGCGTGCCTTGTCGTCCTGCAGCGCCTTGCGCGCGCTGGCCAGCACTTCCACGCCGCGCTTGACCGCGGGGCGCTCGGCGATCTCGTTGAACCAGCGCTTCAGGTGCGGGTAGTCGTCCAGCTCCATGCCCTGGTTCTGCCAGTTGCGCAGCCACGGGAAGGTGGCAATGTCGGCGATGGTGTACTGCTCGCCTGCCAGGTACGCGTGCCTGGACAGCTGCGTGTCGATCACGCCGTACAGGCGCTTCGCTTCATTGGTGTAGCGGTTGACCGCGTACTCGATCTTCTCGGGCGCATAGATGCGGAAGTGGTTCGCCTGGCCCAGCATCGGGCCCACGCCGCCCATCTGGAACATCAGCCACTGCAGGGTCTCGTACTTGCCGCGCACGTCCTCGGGCAGGAACTTGCCGGTCTTGCCGGCCAGGTAGAGCAGAATGGCGCCCGATTCGAACAGCGAGATCGGCTTGCCGTCCGGTCCGTCAGGATCGACGATGGCGGGGATCTTGTTGTTGGGGCTGATCTTCAGGAAGTCCTCGCCGAACTGGTCGCCGGCGCCGATGTTGATCGGGTGGACCTTGTACTCCAGTCCGCACTCCTCCAGCATGATGTGGACTTTGTGGCCATTGGGCGTGGCCCACGTGTAGACGTCGATCATCGCAAAAGATCTCCTGGCTGCTGTCATTGTGGTGGCCACATCAGTCACTGACGTGGCGAACCGGGCGATTTAAGCACAGAAGAAAAAAACGCGCAGACGGGCTGCGCGTTTTCCATACTGCGGGAAGGGCTGGAACACCAGGGGCCGAAGCCCTTGCCAGGCGGTCAGAATCCGCGTGCCACCGGCATCTTGATGTCGTCCGGATTGATATTCATGTGCTTGGCCAGCTCCAGCTTGGCGATGGCGTTGCGGTGCACCTCGTCCGGACCGTCGGCCAGGCGCAGCGTGCGCTGGTGCGCCCACCAGTTGGCCAGCGGGAAGTCGCTGGAAACGCCGGCCGCGCCGTGGACCTGGATGGCCCAGTCGATCACCTTCAGCGCCACGTTCGGGGCGATCACCTTGATCATGGCGATCTCGGCCTTGGCCACCTTGTTGCCCACGGTGTCCATCATGTATGCCGCCTTGAGCGTCAACAGGCGCGCCATCTCGATCTCGCAGCGGGCTTCGGCGATGCGCTCCTGCGTCACGCCCTGGCTGGACACCGGCTTGCCGAAGGCCACGCGCGACAGCGCGCGCTTGCACATCAGTTCCAGCGCGCGCTCGGCCACGCCGATGCTGCGCATGCAGTGGTGGATGCGGCCCGGGCCGAGGCGGCCCTGCGCGATCTCGAAGCCGCGGCCTTCGCCGAGCAGGATGTTCGCAGCCGGCACGCGCACGTTCTTCAGTTCGATCTCCATGTGGCCGTGCGGCGCGTCGTCGTAGCCGAACACCGGCAGGAAGCGCTTGATGGTGATGCCCGGGGTATCGGCCGGCACCACGATCATCGACTGCTGCTCATGGCGGCCAGCATCGGGATTGGTCTTGCCCATCACGATGTAGACCTTGCAGCGCGGGTCGCCCGCGCCCGACGACCACCACTTGGTGCCGTTGATCACGTAGTGGTCACCGTCGCGCTCGATGCGGCATTCGATATTGGTCGCGTCCGACGAGGCCACGGCCGGTTCGGTCATCAGGAAGGCCGAGCGGATCTCGCCGGCCAGCAGCGGCTCGAGCCACTTGTCCTTCAGTTCCTCGGACGCGTAGCGCTCCAGCGTCTCCATGTTGCCGGTGTCGGGGGCGGCGCAGTTGAAGACTTCGGCCGACCAGGGCACCCGGCCCATGATTTCGCACAGCGTGGCGTATTCCAGGTTCGACAGGCCTTGCGGGGCGCGCGGCGAGCGCGGCAGGAACAGGTTCCACAGGCCGGCCGCGCGTGCCAGCGGCTTGAGTTCCTCGATCACCTTGGTCGGCACCCAGGCGTTGCCGGCGCGGCGGTTGGCGTCGATCTCTTCGGCGAAACGCTTTTCGTTCGGGTAGATATGCTGGTCGAAGAAGGCCAGCAGCTTGGCCTGCATTTCCTTGACCTTCGGGCTGTACTCGAAATCCATGTGGTCTCCTCGCTACGGAATCAGTGGACGCCAGGGTGGGCGGCGGCGCCTCGTTGGCCTTGGCAGGCCTCGGCATCAGTGCGGCATGGGCTGATGGAATGCACTCTATCTGAAAGCTGGTAATAAGAAAAATGAATTTTCTGGATTTGTCGATATCAATTTCCTGCATTCCATGCCAGAATCCCCAGCATGCAGCTCGCCCGCATCGACCTCAATCTCTTCGTGGTGTTCGACGCCATCTACAGTGAAGGCAGCATCACTGCGGCCGCGCGTCAGCTCAACCTGACGCAGCCCGCGGTCAGCCATGCGCTGGGCCGGCTGCGCACGCTGTTCGACGACCCGCTGTTCGAGCGGCGCGGGCAGGGCATGGCGCCCACGCCGCTGGCGCGTTCGCTTGCCGCCGAGGTGCGCGGCGCGCTGCAGTCGTTCGCGCGCACGCTGCAGGATACGCCGCACTTCGATCCCACCAACACCGTGCGCCGCTTCACCATCGGCATGCGCGATGCGCTGGAGTCCACGCTGCTGCCGCCGCTGATGAGCCGCGTCACGGCGATGGCGCCGCACGTGGAAATCGCCGCGATCCGCTTCGACCGGCGCGAGATGGAGTCCGAGCTGCTGGCCGGCACCCTGGACGCCGCGCTGGACATCCTGCTGCCAGTCTCGCCCGCGATCCACCATGCGCCGTTCATGGCCGATCCGATGGTGGTGCTGGCGCGGCGCGACCATCCGCTGGTGAAGAAGGAGCTGACGCTGGAGCGCTACCTCGCGGCCGAACACGTGCATGTGTCGTCGCGCCGCCGCGGTGCCGGGCTGGAAGACCAGGCTCTGCACCGCATGGGCCTGACGCGGCGCGTGCGGCTGCGCTGCCAGCATTACGCGGCCGCATGCCGCGTGGTCAGCTGCACCGACCTGCTGGCCACGCTGCCGCTGCGCTATGCGCGCATCGCCAATGAACCGTATGCCAACCGCGTTCTGTCGCTGCCGTTCAAGGTGCCGTCGCTGGAGCTGCACCTGTACTGGCACGCCGGCGGCGAGAACGACGGCGCCAACCGCTGGCTGCGCGAGCAACTGATGGCGGTGATGGCCTCGCTCGGCACCGGCATGGCGGACGTGGCCACCGCCGGGTAGTGTCCTGAGCAGCACGCTAATGCACCCAGGTGCGGCGCGCGCGGGTCACACGTAAGCAATTGTTCGCGGGCTAGACCCTTGGGGTCGGCGCCCCTACCATCGTCCGGTCTTTCTGCCCCCGGCACCCCCGCCGCGAGCCCGTCCTGCACGGCGCACGCGCGGGTTGTCGCGCCGGTTGTCCGCGACGTCGGATCCTTCGGGCAGCCGCCTTGCTCCGAACACCACCACGACGACTCAGACCGATGACCGGGAAACGCTTGCCTGCCGATTGCCAACCGAAGCTGCCGCGCCGCGCGCAGCACACCACGCTTGTCCTGGGCACTCTCTGTACTGCCGCCGTACTGGCGCTTGCCGCCTGCGGCGGTGGCGGCGACGGTACTTCCGGCAACGCCGCGCCGAGCGGATCTGCCCAGTCTGGCGGGCAAGCCAGCGCGCCGGCAGGCGGCCAGACCGGCTCGACGTCCCCGACATCCTCCACGGGCCCCACGACCGCCACGGCTGGTTCCTGCTATACCGTCAGCGGGCCGGCGCCCGCGGCTGCGGCGGGCAGCGGCATCTCGCTGCTGCCGGCGCGCGGCAGCGCGGTCGGCAACTACCGCGTGCTGGATGAGCCGCGCTCCGCGGGCCTGTGCTACGCGAACTATCGCCGCGAGCAGGTGGGCCTGCCGCCGCTGGCGGCGCGCGACCCGCTCAATACCACCGCGCAGAGCCACACGGACTATATGCTGGCCAATGCCACGCTGACGCACGACGAAATCAGCGGCAAGCCGGGCTACACCGGCGCCACCGCCAATGACCGCATCCAGGCCGCCTATCCGACCGATGCCACCGCGGAAGTCGTGGCGGGCGCCAACCGCTGGACCTCGGTCGCCAATGCGCAGCTGTCGATGCAGCCCAAGGATGCGCTAGTGTCGGACCTGGTCGACGCGCCGTTCCACCGCGCCGCGCTGCTGGGCAGCTACGGC
This sequence comes from Cupriavidus lacunae, assembly GCF_003353055.1. Lineage (GTDB taxonomy): Bacteria > Pseudomonadota > Gammaproteobacteria > Burkholderiales > Burkholderiaceae > Cupriavidus > Cupriavidus lacunae. Next base: position 6,513 of record NZ_QKWJ01000015.1, on the reverse strand, counting down.
TCGGCCGGCAGCGGCTATGCCGAATGGGTAGGTGCCAATGGCAGCGGCACCTCGGCCAACTATTACCAGACCATCGACCTGGCCGACCGGTCCAAGGCCGGCAGCGATAACCAGATGGTGGCCTATCCGTTCAACGGCCAGAGCGATGTGCCGGTCAACTGGGTCAATACGGAAAGCCCCAACCCGGCACCGGGCTACCAGAACAGCACCATGGGCTACCCGGTTTTGCTGCAGGCGATCAATACCTCGCTGCAGTTCGACGCCGACAACTTTGTCATCACCGATGCGCAAGGCAACAACGTCAACTGCATCAAGGTCGACAGCCGTTCGTCGGGCCTGAGCAGCGACGCGAGTGGCCTGGCCATCTGCACGCCTGTGGCGCCGCTGGTCAGCCAGCAGCGCTATTCCGTGCGGGTCACCGGCCGGCTGGGTTCGCAGCCGGTGGACCTGAGCTGGTCGTTCACCACGCGCTGACCATCGCGCCAGCGACCATGCTGGCGACCACGCAGGGCGGGCTCATCGCGGCGCGTCCTGCGGCATCTCCCTGCGCAGTTCGATCCGCACCTGGCCAGGCGCCAGCGTGCGGTCGGCCTGTACGGCATAGGGCACCGGCGGGCGCTGTGCGGCCGGCATCGATTGCCAGAGCCGTTCCGCCCATTCCCTAATTTCCGCATTGTCCGGCTCGGCTGCCCACAGCCTGAGCGGGGTCCCCGTGCCCAGGCGCGTCGCCATGGCCGCGGGATCGTCCTGTGTCGATACGGTCATGGCGTGCACAGCGGACGCAGCGACCGCAGCCGGCGCGCGCGCAGCCATTGCCGGCGGGGCGGCCTGGCGGGCAAATCCGGCCTGCGCGGCAGGTGCTGGCAGCGGTGGCGGTGCTGGCGCGGCTTCCGCCAGGACGGCGTCGGCGGGTGCCGGCGGCACCGCGGCAAGCGCCGGTGCCGCTGGTGCCGCTGGTGACGGGGCCTGGGTGAATTGCGCCGATGCCTGGCTGTCCATGACGGATTCGCGCGCCGCGCTGCGCTCGGCTGGCATGCTGCTGCGGGGCTCGTCCTCGCTCGCCGGCGCGCGCCGTGCCTCGCGCCTGGGGGGCGGGGCGGCTTTGGCCGCGGGCGGTGGCGGGTTTGCCGGCGCTGCGGCTGCTGCCTCTGGCGAAGGTGCCGGTGACGCTTCTGTCGAGGGCGCCGGCGCCGGAGCGGACATCTCCGATGTAGGCACCGGCATCAGCGCGCCATCGTCGATCTGCCGCAGCACGATGCTGGTGGTCAGCCCGGCCACCGCAGCGACACTGGCGACAAGTCCAAGCGAACGCCACCACCGGCGTGCGCGCGCGGCGCGCGTGAGGCTGGACCGGGCGGCTTGCTGTGCGGCGTTCGGGGCTGTCTCCTGCTCGGATGCCGTGGCCTGCGCTTGCAGCCACGCGCTGGCAGCCGGGCTGACTGGAGCGCCAAGGACAACCTCTGCCGCTTCGCCGGACGCCACGCGGGCCAGTGTGGCATCGCGCCGCACCGCCTGTGCCGCCTGCAGGCGCGCGGCTTCCTCCAGCACGGCGGCGGCAAGCGTCGGCGGGGCAGGGAAGGGCAGGCCCGTCGCACTGGCGCGGCGCAGGTCGGCCTCTTGCTGCGCCGCGCGCGCTGCGGCGTGTACCGAAGCCGCCAGCGCATCCGACGGCGCGTAAGCGGGCAACGCCCTCAGAAGTGCCGAGAGCCGGTCCTCGCCTGCGATAAAACGGTCGGCGGCGCTCATGGCCACGTCTCCTGCGAGTCCGGCGCGCTGCCGGCCAGGTCCCCGCGCATGCGCGCAAACGCATAGCGCAGCCGGCTCTTCACTGTCTCGAACTTCTCGCCGAGCATCTGCGCAATCTCTTCGACGCTCATGTCGCTGAAGAAGCGCAGCACCACCACCTCGCGCTGCGCCACGGGCAACTGCAGCAGGGCGCGGTGCACGTGGTGCGCGTGCTGGCGCAGCTGCAGTTCCGCTTCCGGCGACAGGTCGTCGGCCGGCAACTCCGCTGGCTGGTCGTCCAGCGCCTCGCGCTGGCGCGCATCGGCGCTGCGCACCTGGTCGAGCCAGGTATTGCGGGCGATCTGGAACAGGAAGGTGCGGAAGGCCGCGCTCGGCTGGTAGTCGCCGCAGCGGGTCATCAGCTTGACCCAGGTTTTTTGCGCGATGTCCTCGGCCTCGCCAGGATTGCCCTGGCACAGCCAGGCCACGTAGTTGTAGAGGCCGGCGTTATGGCGGCGAAAGAGTTCAGCGACGGGCTGCTCGATGATGCCGCCCGCGACCAGCACCATCAGGTCGTGGTCGGGCAGCGCGGACAGCGCCGCACCTGGCGTGGCGGGCGCGGCGGAAGGAGCGGGGTCGGGTGCCTGCATGCGCCCGAGTATAGGAGAGCGCAAGGCGGCGCGACAGTCCGCCGCGCCGCCTTGCGCCGACTCGCGGCCCGGGGCGGTATCAGCGTGCCGCACGCTCGGCCGGCCCGCCGCCGGTGGCGCTGGCCGGACTTGCCGTGGCCAGGCTCTGTGCCAGGTCCACCAGCTTGAGGAACTCACCCCGGTAGCCGAAACGGTCCGCACCGCGCGCGCCCTGGGCCAGCGCGCGGGCATCGGCGTAGCGCCAGTCGCCCGTGAACTTGCCGCCGCGCAGCACCTGGCCAAAGCCGGCCACCGCCGCGGCAAAGCGGAAGTCGTCATCGCCCTGCGCCAGCGTGCGGATGGCCTGCCGGGCGACGATGACGTCCATCAGCTGGCTGGTGCTGGCGGCAGGCAGCTTGTAACGCAGCTTGACGTGCGCCAGTTCGCCGTCGCGCGCCGGCGCGGGCGCGGCCTGCTGGTAACGCAGCGGATCGACCAGCCCGGGCTGTCCGGCCAGCGTCAGCTCATACAGCGCCGTCACGGTATGGCCCGCGCCGATATCGCCGGCATCGACCTTGTCGTTGTTGAAGTCCTCGCGTGCCAGCATGCGGTTCTCGTAGCCGATCAGGCGATATTCCTTCACCGTGGCCGGGTTGAATTCCACCTGGATCTTCACGTCGCGGGCGATGGTGGCCAGCGTCGAGCTGATCTCGCTGACCAGCACCTTGTTGCCTTCCATCAGGTTGTCGATATACGAGTACGCACCGTCGCCGGCATCGGCCAGCTGCTCCATCAGCTGCTCGTTGTAGTTGCCGGTGCCGAAGCCGAGCGTGGACAGCGATACGCCTGACTTGCGCTTCTCTTCCACCATGCTCTTGAGCTGCCGGAAGTCGGTCACGCCCACGTTGAAGTCGCCATCGGTGGCCAGCAGCACGCGGTTGATGCCGCCGGCGATATAGCTCTGCTGCGCGGCCTGGTAGGCCAGCGCGATGCCGCTGGCGCCGGCGGTGCTGCCCCCGGCCACCAGTTGGTCGATGGCGGCACTGATGGCGGTCTTGTCGCTGCCCGGCGTGGGTGCCAGAGCCACGCGCGTGCCGCTGGCGTAGGTAACCAGCGTGATGCGGTCCTGCGCGCGCAGCTGGTTCACCAGCAGCTTGAGCGAAGACTTCAGCAGCGGCAGCTTGTCGGGCGAGTTCATCGAGCCGGACACATCCACCAGGAACACCAGGTTGGCGGGCGGCAGCGCGCCGCTGGCCATGTCCTTGCCCTTGATGCCGATGCGCAGCAGCACATTGGCGGGATGCCAGGGCGCGGGTGCCAGCGCCGTGTGCACGGCAAACGGGCGGCCGTCGGCAGGCTGGGCGTAGTCATAGGGGAAGTAGTTCACCAGTTCTTCCACGCGCACCGCATCGGCCGGCGGCACGCGTCCGGCATTGAGCATGCGCCGCATATTGCTGTAGCTGCCGGTATCGACATCGATGCTGAAGGTGGACACCGGCGCCTGTGCCACCAGCCTGACGCCGTTTTCCTCGATGGCGCCATAGCGTTCGCGCTCGGCCGGCGCTGGCGCGGGCAGGTAGTAGGCGGGTGGCATGGCCACCATGGCGCGCGCGTGCATTTCCATGGCGGGCGCGGCCTGGCCTGCCTTGGCGGCCTGGTCGTAGGCTGGCGCCGGGGCCGGGGCCGGGGCCGGGGCAACCGCCGGTGGCACCGGCTGCGATGTCTGCTGGGGAAGCGACGGCGAATGGCCGCCGCAGGCTGTCAGTGCCAGCGCCAGGGCGGCGGCAAGGCTGGCAAGAAGGACCGGTGCGCGAAGTTGCATGTTGTTCTCCTGGGAGGCCGCGGGCGGAGCGCCGGCATGACGGCCTGTCGATGAAACGGGCCAGGCGCGCCGGCGGGGTTAAGGCAGGTGAAATATTTTTCGGGACCGCGATGGCTAGCCCGGTGTGGAGGGAATTCGACTTTCGCGTTTCCCCGGACGCCCCGATCGCCACTACAATCGTTCGATCCTTCCCCCAGGAGATATCGGATGGCTCACCCTGACCTCTCTTCGATGGCTTGGCGCGGCGCGCTGGCCCTTGCCCTGTCGGCGCTGCTAGGTGCCTGCGGTACCCAGGGCGGAGGGACTGCCGCGCCGTCGGCCGCGACACCGCCTGGCGCGATGCCGCCGGCCCCGGAAGTTGCTTCCGGCTATCGCCCGGGCATGTCCACGGTCTACGCGCAGCGCCACATGGCTGCCGCGGCCAACCCGTTGGCCACCGAGGCCGGGCGCACCATCCTGCGCCAGGGCGGCTCGGCCATCGATGCCGCCATCGCCATGCAGGCCGTGCTGACGCTGGTCGAGCCACAGGCCAGCGGCATTGGCGGTGGCGCCTTCATCATGTTCTGGGACGGCAAGCGTGTGCAGGCCATTGACGGCCGCGAGACGGCCCCGGCCGGCGCTACCGAAAATCTGTTCCTGCGCGCCGACGGCAAGCCGATGGAATTCAGCGAGGCGCAGATCGGCGGGCGTTCGGTCGGCACGCCGGGCGTCATGCGCGCGCTGGAACTGGCGCATCGGCAGCATGGTCGCCTGCCGTGGGCCAGGTTGTTCCAGCCCGCCATCGACCTGGCGGAGAAGGGTTTCCCGATTTCGCCGCGGCTGTACACGCAGGTGACCGCGGACAAGTTCCTGGCCAGCTCGCCGGAGATGGCCGCCTATTTCCTCGACGCACAGGGCAAGCCCAAGCCGGTCGGCACGGTGCTCAAGAATCCGAAGCTCGCGCAGACGCTGCGGGATATCGCCCGCCGCGGCGCCGGCGTGCTCTATAGCGGACCTATTGCGCAGGATATCGTCGCCAGGGTGAACGGCAGTGCCAATGCCGGCTCGCTGTCGCTGGCGGACCTGCGCAACTACAAGGCCAAAGCGCGCGAGCCGGTCTGCACCGACTACAAGCGCTGGAAGGTCTGCGGCATGCCGCCGCCGTCTTCGGGCGGCATTGCCATCGCGCAGATCCTCGGCGCGCTGCAGGCGCTCGAAACAAAGGATCCCAGGTACGCACTGGCAGCGCTCAAGCCGCAAAGCGTGAGCACGCCCGCGGCCATGGAAGCAAATCCTGACGCGGTGCACGCGATGGCCGAAGCCGACCGGCTTGCCTTCGCCGATCGCGGCTTGTACGTGGCCGATACGGATTTCGTGCCGGTCAACGTGGCCGGGCTGCTCGATCCTGACTATCTGGCGACGCGCGCAGCGCTGATCGCTGACAACAGCATGGGCAAGGCCCAGCCGGGCGTCCCGCCGGGTACCACAGTGGCGTTTGCGCCCGACCGGTCACCGCCGCGCCTTTCCACGTCTCAAATTGTTGCGGTGGATGACCGCGGCGGCGCGGTCTCGATGACGACGTCCGTGGAAGCCTATTTCGGTTCCCACCTGATGGTGCGCGGCTTCATGCTGAACAACCAGCTGACCGACTTCTCCTTCGTGCCGAGCGAGCACGGCAAGCCGGTGGCCAACCGCGTAGAGCCGGGCAAGCGCCCGCGTTCGTCGATGGCGCCGACGCTGGTGTTCGACCGCGAGAGCGGCCAGTTGGTCGCCACGGTCGGCTCGCCGGGCGGCTCGCAGATCATCGAGTACGTGTCCAAGACCCTGGTCGGCATGCTGGACTGGAACATGGACGTGCAGGCCGCCATCGGCATGGCCAACTTCGGCAGCCGCAACGGCCCGACCGAAGTGGAAAAGGGGCTGGTGTCGCCGGCGCTGGTGCAGGCGCTGCAGCAGCGCGGCCACCGGGTGGCGGAGATCGAGATGACCAGCGGCACGCAGGCCATCATGCGCAAGCAGGGGCCTGACGGCAAGGTGAGGTGGGCTGGCGGTGCGGATCCGCGGCGGGAAGGGGTGGCGCTGGGGGATTGAGGCAGGGCGGCGCTACATGCTGCGATGTCTTTCAAGCACCAAGGGCGTGCTCCCTCTCCCGCTTGCGGGAGAGGGTTGGGGAGAGGGCGGGCGTGTCGACGAAGTAAAGCGTGTCGGTATGCCGGTGCCTGCCCTCTCCCCCGGCCCCTCTCCCGCAAGCGGGCTTGCCTTTACCCACAACTTCCGGCGGCTTACTCGTTTTTCTGGAAGATCCGATACATTTCGGTGATTTCGTGCAAAACGAGGAAGCCGCGCCAGAGGACAGTA
>NZ_QKWJ01000149.1 GCF_003353055.1 Cupriavidus lacunae | reverse complement strand
TCGAATTGTGCACTGCTATACCGATACGTGAGCGAATCTGTGCAATGAAGAACCGGATGCCTTAATTGGGCTCGTCCGGGTCTGTGAGGGATGGGGGCGGTAACGTCCCCGTCTACTCGGAAATGATCATGCAGGTCGAGTCTGCGCTGCAGTTTCTCTTGTCGCAGTGGCAGGTTTCTGTCGAGGGTCGAAGCGCCTCATGCTTTCAGTCGTCGAATTCCGCCTCGCGCGCCAGCGGGAGCCGACACTGCGTTCATCCCTGACTCTGGTGCGAAAAGGAGAGTGTCATGCGCAACAAGCGTTCGGATCGCGGACCCGCTTTGTCCATCGCGTCACAGAATCCGGCCCGAGAGGAACAGCTCGACGCGCTGTTGTCCGGGACCCCATCTCGCCTGAGTACCGCGCGCTGCTACACGGGCTTCAAACGCCCGCGGCAAGACATGCCCGCCCGACTCGTCTCGGCAGAGCAGTCGCCCAGCGGCAACCGTATGCCACGCTTTTCGGCCGATCACGAACGGCTGGTTCGTGACGTCCTGAATAGGGCGTATGCCGACGCGCAAATACTAACGATGCGGCATGCCTACCGGATGTATTGCCGCGAACTGTCGGCGTCCGAGTTGCCCGATGCGCGGAGTATGAGCTACACCGCTTTTCATTGCTGCGTCCGTACGTGGATCCGTTCGCAGACTGTGAAAGATGGTGCAGGCGCACCGTCCGAGCCGGTCACTGTCAACGTGCGCAAGTAGACGTCAGCGCTACGTCCACCATCCCTTGCCAACAGGAGGTCACCATGGGGAACAATTCCTTAACAATGGATCAAGTCCACCGGCTGTCGGATGAGGACAAGATCGCTTATCTCGATCACGTGGTGCTGAGACACCCCCGCTTTGAGCGGGCCGCGCGCAGACTGGCTGCGTGGCTTCACCCCAAGAATGAGGTGTCGACGATTCTGCTGGGAGGGCGGCCAGGGGTGGGAAAAACCACGCTGGTCAAGCACCTGCAGGAGGAATCGGGTGGGGGGACGGACATGGCCTTTGTCGCATGGCCGCGCGCGCGGCACGTGTTATCGGTGCGCCATGTCGTTGACCAGCTTGCTCATGCAGCGGGGGTGGTTGACGGGCCGGGCCGGACGCGGCGGACGAGCCTGGCGGAGCAGCCACGCTGCATCCCCCGCATTCTGGTCATCGACGACGTCGTCGGGTTGCCTTGTTCTGGCGCGCAGCGAATCGCCCTGGAGACACTCCTCGCATGGAACGATGGCGTTGGGCGCAAGGTCCTTTTTGTCGGCAACAGCAATTTGGACAACGTGTTCGCCGAACTGGCGAGTGTTCGGCATCGCGCGGCCTATGTTCGCCTTGGTGCCTACGGGACGCCGCCGCGAGAGCCGGTGTCGCCGGACGCGTCCTCTAGAGGCGGCTCTGCGAGGGCCGCATACCGAAATCTCCTGAATTGTCTGCGCAACCGTTGGCCATATGCGGACCGGCCAAATTTCTGGGCAAAAGTGGATGCCTTCTATTCGCGTACCCACGGGAACATGGCGCTGACCAAGCAGCTCTATATGGCCTTGGCCCGCAAGCAAGTGTCAAACGGCGGAAAGTGGGATGACGGATTCCTCGACGATTGAAACTGACCGTCGATTGCTGGTGCGCCGGTACTGCGCGCGCGCGGCGCAAGAGGGGAAACGTCGCCGCGCCGTATTGCGGAGGAGTCCGTGGATGGCATTGCGAGGCGCGCGCGCGGGTCGCTGGCCAGTGCGAGATGCTCCACACCAATCGAATGTAGATCCGGCGCTAGGGGAGGGGCGAGCCATCCTGTTGGAATAACGTGGCAGCAATTCGCTCTTGGCTTACTGCTGCGGATCGTACGTGAACTGGAACATCGACGGAGGCGTCGTGGACGAGACATCCTTCTATCGCATCTCGAGTGATTGGCAAATTTCGCAATCGGGCCTGGAGTTGGTCGAGGAGGCACGCGGGCGCGACCTCGGAACACTGCGCTGGCCTGGCAAGGGTGTCGAGGTGCGACAGCCAAGCCTCAAAATGGGAGGGCGCATGATCGCCCTCCCAAATCGCACCGTTGCCGCACCGCTGGCGGAAATGTTCGAACGGCGTAGCGACGTTCTCGCGTTCTATCCACAGCCGTTCGAGCATGAGATTCAGCTTCGCGACCAGAGCGGTATGACGCTTGCTCGCTTCACCCACAAGCCGGCATTCCTCTTGATCCTTGCCGACGGTCCTGTGGTCATCGACGTACGAAATGAAGGCTACCTCGTTGGCCAAGCGGCCAGAGGGCGTGTCCACAAGGACGAGGAAAGTCCATATGCCTGGCATTACCCGGACCTCGAGCGCTACTACCGGGACAAGGGCTTGGCATACGAACTGCATTCGGATGCCGAGATACCGTATCCATGGGTTGTCAATCAGCGGGATCTGGATCGCTATCGTGTGTCCTCGGATCCGGGCTTGACGGATGAAGGTCGCAAGCAGATCGCCGATCTGTTTGCCGTCATGCCAATCATTCCGATGGATATGTTGCGCGATAGGTTCGACATCCCTGTCGATATGGTGAAGCGAGGGATCGTGGCAGGTGTCCTGCATGCCGACCTGCTTCACTTCAGTCTGAGCGGCACGCCGGCTCCGGAAATCGTGGCGGATTTGCGCTATCTGCCGGTAGTGCAAATACGAGTACCGGAGCGCAGCCTCGTGCCGATGGCTGTCCGGGATGGCGTGTATGTCGGTATGGAATTCGACTTCGATGGTCAAGGATTTGTGGTCGTGCGAGTCGACGGCGATTGGGTTCTGGCTCACGGGGGCGGGCACTATGAGAGGCAGTTTCCGCTAGAGGTGGTGCAGTACGCAGTGCGCAACACCACCGGCCGACAGCCGTCGGAGGCCAGCCTGTCGGCCGGACGAGCCATGCTCACCACCTACAACAGCAAGGTCATCGCCAAAGCCATCGAGAATTGGGACAGGGTCCTGCGTGACGACCCAATCGTTCCCGCCAAGGGCGTACGCGAAAAGGGGGGAAACATGTCGGATAGCGAGCGGCGGGAGCATGGGGTCGCACCGGTGATCCCCTGGCGGCCAGACATGGCTGCGGCAGGTGTTGGCCTGATGGAAATTACACCAATGACGACGGGCGCGCAGCAACGGCCCCGCGCTCGTCAGTATTTTCCTGAGTGGCATGAGGCGCTCGTTCGAGGCGCTATCGAGGACGCTTACTTCCACGGCGGGAGACCGACGTTTCGGACGATGTACCTACTGTATCTGTCGCGCTTGTTCGAGGATCGAGAGACACCTCCGCGTCCGATGGGCTTCACAGCATTCCGCTCGCGAATCCAAGCACATTTGATCCTGCACCCAGCGCACCGCCGTGGCCGGGGTCGATACCGACGATGCAAGAGTCGGTGGTGTGTGAAATGAGCGGCCAGATCAGTTGTGACGAAGGAAGGCGCAGACAATGACGACTTTCATAGATTTGACGCCCCTTGACGTGGTCTTGATCGTCGGGGGCGGCTTGAGCAACGAACCTGCCTCGTTACCTATTGGCTGGACGAAGGTGAACTGGTCGGTGGGGTCAGGACCGCGGGGCCAGGGTCGTGACGGCCGATGGCGCCGACTGGCACCAAGTCGTGCGCCCGGGCACCTTCCGCACAGCGAAGCGTTGCTGCGCGTATGGGGTACCGGCAAAACTCGCGTTTGACGGCACGACGGACTGTCGTACCGGACGAGTGCCACCTCAAACTGGTCTGATAACAGCGATGATGGCTATCGCGCTGTAGTACGCGATCCTTGTTACGCCTGCAGGCGGTCGCGATCAACAATGTCCCGACTGCTGGTCAGATTCTGGTTAGGCCGGGATGGATGAGCGCGGAGCAGCCGCAGGCCCAACCCCAGCGAGGTTGGGTTGACTTGTTCAGTGGGTGACGTGCTCGGCCGTCGCCGCGTTTCAAGCACGATTAACGGTGCTGTCCGGATTTGCTGCGGACGTGCAATCAGTACGAGACGTTGATGAAATCACGATGGCTCGCTGGCACCAGCACTGAGAACATGCTGGATGCCTAGGCCAAGAGTCTTCGCAAAGGGAGCTGCGGATGCGAGAGGAAGCGTTTCAAGCGGCACTGCTCCAGCATCGCGTGGGGTTTCATGCCGCCGCACTGCTTCAACGCATGTGGCAAAAGGATTCATCTGCGTTGCGTCGGCCGACCAACGGCTGCGTGGACCACTGGTTCAGCGAAAAGACGGGGCGGCGCATGGCTTTGAGCGGTCACCACGATCTCGCGGCCGTTGCCGAGTGCTTCGAGCGAGATCCCACGATATTGGCATGGTGGCCGCAGCCATTCGAGTACGGCTGGGTAAGCCAGAACTTGGACGGCAAGGCGACGGGAAGAAGCCGGCATGATCCCGACTATGTGGTGCTTCGGGAATCCGGCTTCGTAGTGATGGACTTCGCGTCCGACAGCGACTTGCGCAAGCGACAGAAGAAGGGAAAGGGTCTCATTCAGAATCCAGCGACCCACGACTGGAGTTGGCCGGACGCGGAGCGAGCCTATGCCGCGCTTGGGTTGCGCTACGAGATCCGGTCCACCGCGGAAATTCCATACGTTTTGCTCGACAATATCAAGGACCTGGAACGCTACAAGGATGGCGTCTGTCCCCCATTGACCGAGGATGCAAGGCGCACCATTCTCGACGTGTTCGACGCCCAGGGATTCATGAGCGTCCGCGAATGCGTCGACAAGTTTCAGATTGACGGAAACGTCATCCGTCGCGCGGTGGTAGAGGGCCTGATTGTCGCGGACCTGATTCATGAGCGGATCGGTACACCGGACGTCATGATCTATCGGGATCGCGAACTGCTTGCGGATTGGCGGGCCGCGCAAGAACCCCTGCAGCCGCTGCCTCTGCCCGGAGACGGCATCGTCGAGGTCGGAGACTTCGTCAAATACCATGGGTACACGTATGTCGTCCAATTCGTCGACGAGCACGAAGTCCTGCTGCAAGGGGCGGGCGATATTGCGCTGATGGTCAGCCGGGAAGAACTAGCCGACCTCAAGGCGAACGGTGCGGGCAGAGACTACCACGATGGGCCGGCGCACCAGCAGATGCGTGCAGCGTATGTTGACTTGTCCCACAAGGAGCGAGAGCGCGGTATTGCACGATTGAGCTACCTCGAAGGGCCCAATGCAAAGAAGCTCGCGCCCGTCAACGTGAGAACTAAGCAACGCTGGGCGAAGATCGCAGCGTCGGTAAGCACACGTCTATGGAAGATCGTTGCCCTTGGCAAAAGCAAACACGTCGGCAATCGAGCCCCACGCTTCACCGAAGCCCACGAAGCATTCTTCGCCTCAATTGTGAGGGAGGTGCACGACGGCACCCCCAGCGCCACCAAGACTGCCACCTATAAAGTCTATCTTGACCGCAATCCGAAGGCAGTGGTGGGCGAGGATCCAATGAGCTTTGCGGCAGCGAGTGAGCGCATCGATCGCGCAAGTTCGCCCGTCGACAAGCATGGCCGACGCGGCGCTTACCATCTACGCAACCTGACGGGCCGCATGGAGGTCCGCCGATCTCCTCATGGTGTCCTGCCACACGAGGTCTGCCATATTGACCATACGCTGTGTGATGTTTTTGTTGTTGCAGAGGATGATACCCAACTCGGGCGTCCATGGTTGACGTTGATCTGGGACGCGAGCGTCCGGCGCTGCCGTGCCATGTATCTCAGCTTTCGTGCTCCCAACACCAGCTCTTGTCTGATGGCTATCCGCGAATACGTCAAGCGATGGGATTGCTTGGCTAAGACGTTTGTCGTGGATGGCGGCTTTGATTTGCATACCGAGAGCGTGGCAGCAATGGAAGAGGCCTTTGGCATTACGATTCGGAAACGCAAGGGCTCGGATCCCCGCTCCGGTTCGCCAATTGAGTCGCAGAACCGGGCCAGAGAGCAGCAAGTTGACAAGCAGATGCACGGCAACACGTCCCATTTGAAAGCGGCCCGCCGCTATGCGGGGCGCAAGCTGCCGCGGGATGACGCAGAGTGGACGCTGCCTGCGCTGTATCTGGCGTATCAGGACTACTTTTTTGAGCTTCGTGCCAAGCATCAGAAGCATGTAAAGACGGGCAGAACGCCCGAGCAGTATGAGAACGAGTTACGCAGGTACTGCGGCAGTAGGGATTTCTTGCCGGTGTCCTATGACTTTGACCTCGTCATGTTGACGGCGCCCATCTTTCACAGTGCGACGCGTACGGTCGAACCGCAGGGCGTCTTTGTCGATGGACAATACTTCACCAGCGCGGCGATTGCCAATACGAAGGCAGGTTCGAAGCTGCCGGTTCGAGTCGAGCCACATTGCGCAAATCTGATTTACGTAAAAACAACGAATGGATGGCGGGCGGCTTTTGCGCGGAATCTCCAGCCGTATCGAAAGTGGACATGGCACGAAGCGGCCATTGCCTACAGCCAGTGGAAGAAGCTGGCCACGTCTGCGAGCCGCAAGTCGAAGACGAATGAATACGCCTGCTATCTCCAAGAGCGGATGCTGCATCCGGAGAACTTCGATGCTCGCCTTCTCGCTCTAGAGTGCCAGGAAGAGCAGGCGTTGCTCGACCACCTTGGATTGAACATCGACGTCGAAGGCAAGAACGTACGCATTGGCGTGGTAAAGCCATTGAGCAGTTCCAGGGGCCGTCCCCTATATGCGGGGGCAAATCGTCTTCCCAGTAGATCACAGGCGGCTGCTGACACGACGTCGTCTTCGGTGCTGCAACCAGGGTCTTTCGCAAACACTGCGGCAGAGGAGCAGCCGGACGACACCGGGCGGACTACGTCAAACGCCGACACCATGCCGCCGCGATCCGAATCGCCCACGAAATCTGTCTCGGCTGGGCGACCCAGGCGGAAGACGCGCCTCGTGTCGGACGACGCGTGGAAGCGGTCAGGTTTCTTATGATCGCCGTGTTGTGGTTGTCGTGGGCTATGGGTTTGGAGGTGGATCTGAAGCAGGGCACTGCGGCTTTCAGCCATTCTATTAAATCCTTCGCGGAGAAATTGGAGGAATGTCGGGGCGACCCTTGCCGGGCGAGTCCGCCTGGTGAGTTGCTTGCCCCTATTTGTGTACGGTTATAGGAGGCACATCAATGACAAATCCCGAAATGGAAAGCTTGGAAGCGGAAGAGGCCTTTGCCAAGAAGATGGCTCTCGTGTATGAGCTGCCCTTGCGAGAAAAGATCCGACACCTCCGCGGACTGCGCATCAAGCACCGTAACCTTGAAGACGTCGCCAATCGCATGCTGGAGCTGCTATGCCCCTGCAATGATGTGTCAATCATTTCCCTGGCGGGGGTCAGCGGCGTCGGGAAGTCAACGCTTGTATTCGAACTGGTCGCTGACCTGCTTGTCTCGGCGAATTATGGGTTTCCCGGGGGGATCCTACCCTTAAGCATCCCTGCCCTCAAAGGGCAAAAGACAGAAGCCAGTGTGGTCTACGACCTGGCTCTGGAAGCCATCAACGAAAGGATGAAGGACCAGAAGGTCGCCTATGAGGTGATAGACGGACGGGTCGTGATGCTTCCCAAGCGGGAGGCGAAGAAGGTCAGTGCCAAGCAGAAGGAAATGGTGGCGGCCCTCAAAAATCGCCAGATTCTCGCGCTGGCCCTTGATGAGTTTTTTCATTTGCTCCGCTTTGGGAATAAGCATGCGACGCTGGACTCCATCAAGTCTTGTGCGGACGACTGTGGTCCAAAGATCATCATTATCGGCGGCTTCGAGATGCTCGAGGCAGTCGATGGTTACGCGCAGATCCAGCTACGAGGCTCGGATCTGTACCTCGCCAGGTATGGGGCAAAGTCGGGATGCCCCGATGATGCGAAAGAAGAGGAAAGATGGCACGAAGAAGAAAAGGAGGCGTACGGCGAGATACTGGTTGGTATCCAGAATCAATGGCCCTATCGGAATCTTCCGAACCTGGCGGCGCACGTGGATCATTTCTATACCGAATGCCTGGGCAACATGAGAGCGACCAAGAAGCTGTGTGCTGCCGTGGCGCAAAAACAAGATGCCAACGGCGGACAATGGGACGACGAGTACTTTAACGATTGCAGGCTCCAATCGGCAAAGCTTGCGCGAATGAAGGCGGAGTTTGAAGAACAGGAGGAGCGCATCCGAGGCTTTGACGACGGGTGGATGGCTCGCGACATCGTGGTCGATCCGCCGAAGAAGTTCCCTGCTAGCAGCCAGCAGGACAACAAGCCTGCCAAAGGTCGATCACAGAGCCGCTGAACCAGACGCAGAAACGTGAGGGAGAGAAAGTCATGTCCGGAATGCTCTACGTCCCGAAAGAACATCCCGAGCTCTACGAGATTCAATGGAAGGGTGTCGGAACGTCAGAACTGGAATCGTTGCAGAGTGTCTTTCGGCGGCTCGCGTTTAAGCATCGCGTGACGCCGGGAGTCCTGTTCAACACCTATATCAAACCGACCTTGCAGGCTTCGGGGCTGAAGGCAACCGGTACGCCGATCGCGCTGGCATCCAAGACGTTTTCGATCGGCGCGGACAGTTTGGTATTGAAAACCTTAGCCGAGCGTTTGGTGGAGCTTACGGGCGAAATCGTTGCAGTGACAGCTAGCCTGATTCACCTAACTGCCGTGTTGGGAGCTGCAGGACTGGCATGCCGTGCACAGCAGTTTTGCTTTGAATGCTTTGCAGACGACTTGGCTGGATTTGCCAGTCTGGAAGACGCTATCGAGGCGGATGTGCTGTTCGGGCGTGTTCTGTGGTCCTTTAAGGCAGTGAAGGCTTGTCCCGTCCATGGCGTGCAGTTGGGCATAGCACGGTGTGGTGCGCCGGGTGAACTTTGGACAAAAGGTCCCCAAACAGTACAACTTAGTGGTGTATGCCCGCGCTGCGGCTCCATTGGTATGCAATGCCAGCGAACGAAACAAGGAGTCGCGACAGATCAGGATATCTGGGCAGCTAACGAGGTGGGAAGGTTGCTTTCGTTCGTTTCCGGCGGTGGTGAATTTTCTACTGCAAGTATTCGTGACGGCATTCGGCAATGTATCGCGAGAGTGGGCAACTGGGATAGGGAACGAAAAAATGAAACCGGGATGACTTTCAACACTGTCCGCTCTTGGCTGGCTGGTCGCTCCCGTCCGAATCTCCAAGGACTACTAGCGCTCGCAGCTTACGGCCACGCCGGGCTAGTAGGCGTCATCCGCGGCGATATTGGGGGTGAGGTTCTTCCTGTTCCAACATTCTCTTATGAGAATGTGCGCCCTAGGGGCTCGGGTCGCAGTGCTAAGGAGCATTTCAAGGCCCTTCCGGCCCCGGCGTGGGCGGAGAAACGGAGATGAGCTATACCGGTGAACGGCAGCGCCGCGATGACCGACGGCCCAATGGTGCGCGCTCGCGGCATGCACGCCG
>NZ_QKWJ01000148.1 GCF_003353055.1 Cupriavidus lacunae | reverse complement strand
GAAAGTCAGTGACGGTGCGCCGCTTCCAAAGTTCCCATCGTGGCAGCAGAACAAAACGCTGCTCGAATGGCTCCATTCGCTGTAGGGCCGAGGAGGTTACGCACGCCGTTTGTTGGTTGCGGGACCTCCACATCCTGTCCAAACTTTTATGTACAGTTCCTACGACCGAGAACCTTTGCCTATCGCGAGTGGGATTTGAGACTGCGCATAAAACCTTTCGGCCGGTAATAGATCGAGGTGGTGGCCAAGGATGCATGGCCGAGCTGGCTCTTCACGACATCGAGGGCCACGCCGGCGCTGACCGCGTGCATGCCGAATGCATGCCGCAACCAGTGGGCCGAGGCCTTCGCGAGCCGAGCCGCGCCAGCCGGATCTTCCTCTTCCAAGGCGGTAGCGGCCCGCCGAAAGAAGCGTTTGAGAATCGCATGCACTTGCTGGACCGACAGCGCCCCGGCGCGCTCGTCGGCCTTGACCCGCCCAAGCAAAGGTGTGGCCGGATGCAGCCGCCCAAAATCCTCGCCCAGCCCGCGATGCACGAGGTAGCGCCGCAGCGCGCCAATCGCGGCATGCGACACGTGCACCTCACGCTCAAGGGTCCCTTTGCCGGTGAAGACCAGCTCCCAGCTCCCACGCGGGTCGTCCTGCAGGTCGTGGTGGCGCAGGTCGCCCACGGTGGCGCGGGCTAGCTCGGCGATGCGCAGGCCCGTGGAATATGCGAAGCGCAGCAGGAACTGCAGGCGTACGCTGCGCGGGTCATCGGGCGGCAGGTCCGCGGCGCAGCGCTGCAGGAATGCCCACTGGGTCTTGCTGAAACTCCTCGCCACCTGAATTCTGGTGCGCGCGCTGCGCGGCTTGGACACCAGGGCGAACGGGTTGTAGCGCAAATACTGCGCCTCGACCAGCCAGCCGCACAGCCCGCGCAACACCGTGTAGCTCTGTCTTATGCTGGCCGGTGACAGCGGCCCCGCTAACGGGCGCCAGTCAAAGCGAAAACGCGGCACGCCGCGCGGCCCGACCCACCGGTCTGCCGGCTGCGGATCGGCCAGGAAGGCGAGGTAAGCGCTGCAGTCTTCGACCGTCAAATCGCTGAACGCCTTGCCCCGCGCGAACACCGCCCACAGCAAGAAGCGTTCGCTGTGGCAACGGTAGGTGCGCCAGGTCGGACCGTGCTCCGGCCCGCGGGTCATTAGCCACGCCTGGATCGCGGCGAGGTCGGTCTGCGCCGTCGTGCGCGGAATCGCGCCGGGGCCAGGCCGGTTGTGGGCGTGCCGGCCATCGCGGTCCTGGGGCAGCAGGAGCGCCTCGAGCGGCGCGATCATGGCGGCCGGAGGCCGCAGGGCCGCACGCGTGGTGACGGGCAGATGGCGGCGCGGCACCAGCGTGGCGGGCGCGAGCGCACCGAGCGCCGTGGCCTCGGCCGTCAGCCACGCGATCACGTGCCGGCCGGTCACGGCCCCGACCCGCGGCACCGTGCGGTACCAGCGTACGCCGCGCGCGGTCACGTGCGCGTGCAGGTCAGCCAGCGTGACCAGGCCCACCGCCTCCAGCCGCGCCGCCACCGCCGGCGCGAACCAGCCCGCCACGGGATCGGTCAGCGCCGGCGTCCGTGTCAGAGCTGGGCGAATGTACTCGAGCGCGGTCAGTTGCCGGGCGCGCACGCGTGCCGGCACGCCGGCGCCGATCGTCCGGAACAGTGCCTGCCACGTTTCGACGCTTGGCAGATGGTTTGAGCCGCGCGCCGCGCCCTCCGCGCCCTCCGCGTTCGACGCGTCGTCGGGCGGCGCCTGCAGCCGGCGCACGCCGCGCAGCAGTTCGGCTGCGATCGCCTGTTGCGCCAGACGCGCCTGGCGCCGGTCGCGGCCGGTCTCGAGATACCGTGCCCCCAGGTCGGCGAGGTCAAGCCCTTCCAGGATGCCGCGGTAGAACGCGAACAGGTGCGCGCCGAGGTGACGCACCGCAGCCACCGGCTGGCCGGCGCCGCGCCGGCGGCGGTCCTGGGGGCCCGGGCGTTCCGGGTCGGCAGGCGCGCCGGGCGGCGCCGGGCGGGGCGGGCTGGCAGGGTCGGAAGCCATACGGGCCCTCCTGAGGCAGCGGCGTGCGGGTGGTGCATGCACCGCTTGGGTGGCGAGACGCAGAAACGCCTGTGCAGATAGGTATTGATATCTCTATAGACGGATTTGCTGGTATTTCCCAGCTAGCTCCAACTCGCCTCTCGGCTCGGCATCCCATGCCTCGCCAGACGGCACCACCGGTGGGCCAGCGTCGGGTTGTGCCGCCTCGTGCGCGAGCGTGGCGCGGCGCCAACGACACCCGCACCCCGACGTCAGGGATGGCCCGGCACAACGGGAGCGATCCCAGCGGGCAGCCCTGAGCGCCAATCCCCCAGCCCAGCCACCGGCGCGCTTTGACCGCCGACACCAGCGGTCAGCGCCCGAGCGGTCGCGACCCTCGCCGCCAGCGCGCCGGCCTATCCCCGGCCAGCTCCCGGTCCCACCGCCCCTGCTGGGCCATTGCGCCATGCGCGTCAGGCGGCATGACGGACCGTTCGCCGGCTTGCCAGACTGAGCCTCATGCCGACGTCACGTACGAGGCAATGCAGTTGGGGGAACAAGTGCCGGAGGCCACGCTCCGCGCAACGAAGGCGGCGGCGAACCACCGAACGGTCGGGCGTCAGTGCCCAGATTTGGAAGGGATGCAGCACGCCGAATTGCATTGCGAGGACATCGTGCCGACACGCCCGTGGGCGTCCGGCCAGGCAATGGTCCGCTCGTAACCCAGCGCGTCTTGCCAAGATCGGTCCCGCGAGGCTAGTCGTGGCGAGCAAACTCGGTGGCAATGCCTGCGGCGGCGGTCCGGCACCGGCAGCGCCTGGCATCCTGGTATGCCATCACGCCGCAGCCGAGCCAAGCGTTCGGCCACACGGTCGGAGCGCAACGTCCCCCTTCCCTACGTGTCCATTCCGCCCAGGCTGGCCAGCTTCTCGAGCAATGACGCTTTGCTGGTTTCCTCTAGACGCAGGATGCCGCTCGTCAAGGTGGCGAGATAGAGCTTGACCACGTTTTGCCCGAGCAGGCCGCTTTCCACCGGCACACACCCGCTTCCGTTTGCCACGGGTGCTGGGTTGTGAAAGACCATGAGGTCATGCAGATTGGAGAAGCCCATGGCAACCTCTGCCGGCAAGAGGGACGGCACAAAGTATCGCAAGAACATCCCCCGGTCTTCGATGTACGCGGTGTCGCGCCACTTCCGCCCAGCGGCCTTGCCGGGCGACACATAGAACGGAAGCAATGCCCAGTCGGCACCGCGACTGAACACACCTGACGGTAACAGTCCCTCGTTGCGCGCCATCTCGTCGAGGGCCTGTTCAATACTCCCATACTTGGCATTGAGAAGAATCTTTGGCGCCAGCGCCCCGGTAATGCGCTGCAGGAACACCTGATTGGCGTCATCCACGACGAAAAAATGGTCCGCCCAGATTCTATTTTGCAAGCAGGGATACTGCCGGGTCAGCGCCTGTACCTCGCCAAGCCCTAGATCAGGATGGAATTCGCGATGGACAATCTGGATTGCGCCATTCCCCGCTCTTACCTTGACGATTGCAGCCATCAACAGCTTCTCGCCCTTCAGGCTGCCCAATTGCAGTGTCACCGAATCGGTGTGAATCAGGGTGAAATCACCCTCAACCTCGCACTGTGTCGGCAGCGCGACTTTGCCTTGAGCAAAATTGCATTTGATGCCCAATTCCAGCGCGCAACGACGCAGTTCGTACATTTTCTTCACGGGTACATCCGGCAGAACAACGGTGTCATGGTCCACCGAACAGTCCAGCCCCTGCAAGACCGGGTATCGAGGCTTGTCGCGACGATAGAGATGCACGTATTTCGCCCACGTGTAACGATCCACATCGTCTTGGGCCAAGATAGCAGTTGTCAGCCCGTGATAGGCCTCCCAGGGACGACTGCATGGATCGCCCTGTATGCGAACGCTGCCGAACGGCGCATTGGCCGGATTCAGGACCAGCAAGGCGGTACGGGCATCCACCAATTGAGTCCAGTCGGCATTCGTCGCCGGCAGCCCGGCGCGATAGAAGTCAATCCCACGAAACTGTAACCCATCAAAGCGCAGCGCCTCGATGATGCGCTCCCGGTCGCGATCGACCAGCCGCGCGCCGGTATTGTTCACAATCAGCACTGCGTGGTCCTGATGGGCGATCTCGGCAAGGGAGAGCCGTGGCAACGCGATGGTCTGAGACGGCGAGAATTTGGTCCGCTGATAGCGAACGCCGGATTCCTGCAGAATCGCGCAGAAGAGTTCGGTGATCCGGTTCAGCAAGAACAGTCGCGAACGCCGGAGCGACGCGTTGTCAAAGGTGATATCAAGCGGCCTGGACTTCCGCGCATCCCATTTTTGCAGGCGTGTCGGCGAAATGTTCGACAAGACAAAGCCAGCATCATGCTCATCGTCCGCCACGGTGCCGGATACCATTTCACCGGCCGCAACCTGCATCACTCGCGCTGACAAGGTCGCTTGTATTTCGTTATGCCGAATTCGAATGCCGAGCTCGAACGCCTCGATGCCCGTCTGCCCCTGCTTCGTGGTAAAACTTCGGGCGCCAAGATAGACATGCGGTCCGATGGCTTGCGCCCGCATGGCGTTGGCGCCGTATGCCGTCCGGTGCAGGAGTCCAGCCAGCAAACAGAGGTGGATCACGACCGCCGCGTTACTCTCCGCAGGCACCGTGGCCGCGGGGCCGGGTTTCAGGAAGAAATACTGCCCCTCCCCGGTGCCCCGCAGGAAGGGAATCGCATCCGGACCCAGCCCTAGCGGGCCCGCGATTTGTCGCTTGCGCGCCTGGATCCGAACGTCGGGATTTTTGCGATCAGCTTTCGCGAGCTCTGTGGAACCTACCGCCCAGTGTCCCTCCCCCCCGAGCCGAAGAAAGGCGAGCAACCGCTCTGCGGCGGCGTCGATGGAGTCGTCGACGCGAATAAAGTTAGTCCAGGCAGTGGCAATCTCGGCCGGGGTGTCGACAAACATTACGCTTCCCGCTTGACGGACGCCAACCGGCTTAGCAGATCGGCGTTGAGTTCGTACCGCAGCAGGTTCGCTTCATCACGTACGGCCACGAAAAGATTATAGAAATGGATGGGATACCCCTCGAGCGTTTCATCGCTGTGCGGTCGTTCCCCACACAAATTGATGTAGATGGGAATGATCCGCTTCCCGAGTAGACTGCCAACCCGCTGGGCGCCGCTAATCGTCTTTCGTCGCAGGGCCAGTGGCATCCGCAATGCTTCGGCCACGATCTGCACTTTCGGCACCGCCTCCATGCGAGTCCGCGCGCCCAGCATGCGATCGCTCCTGCGGTTCCAGTTCTTCAAATCGAGGGCGAGAATGACATCGCGCCCCTCAATGAAAATATCAAAGCGCTCGAAGATTGCCGCCGCGCCAGGGTGGCTCAACGGGTCGATCTGGCGAATGCCTGCCCGCCGCGCCAGGATTTCCTGCATGACCAGCTCGGCAAAATAGCCCTTGACATAATCATTGAAAAACTGCGGACGCGGCACCCATTCACTGTAGAGGGTATCAAAATCCAAACCAAGCTTGCGCTGAACTTCGGCAAACTCCGGGCACGACCGCAATGCGCGTGGTACCAAACGCTCGGCCGCGTCGAAGCGGCGGCCTTTGCCGTGATCGAGATCAGCATAGATGGCCAGCTCGCCGTATGCTCCCTCAACCAGAGCGCACAATGTTTCACCAAGCAATTCGGAGAGACCTGGTGTGGCGCTGATCACTTGACGCGCCTTCACCACGTAGCGTTCGGCCAAGCTGTTGGGAATGAAAAGGTTGCTGACAAAGTCTTGCCAGACCTTCTGGTCAAGGCCTTCCGGGTCCGAAGCAAGCGTAGCCAGGTAAGCCGCGGGATCGCGAAACATCAGCGGGCTGCGGATGCGCGCCCAGGCTTGACGGTTGGCATTATTGCGAAAGCCACGATAGATACGCCGGCTAGCGCGCAGAAAATCCCCTCCGGCGACGATTTCACGGGCAGCGTAGTCGGCCCACTCTGCTTCGGTCTCGAACATTCGGGTACGCCGAACGAACTCCTTGACATGTTCGTAAACCGCATAGTTTCCCGCTGACAAGCGTCGATGGAAGTCAGGCTCGACCTGATGAAAATGTGCGAGTTCTCGCACAAGCTCCTGGTTGATCAGGATCAACTGGCGAGCCGGCCGGTCTTCCACCCGCTCAACTCGCCCGATCGTCTGGACCATTTCGCGGCCGATCTTCCGAAGGTATTCATCGTAAAAGACGTCGTCTGATTCGTCTCTGAGCACCGCCGGCAAGTCCCGCAGATGATAGTCGGACAGTCGCCCGTCCAGATACAATCGCTGCTGCATGGCCTGCAGCCGTTCCATGTGTGCCAGCTCTTGGTGCGACACGCGATAGAGGCCATCGTAGTACGGCGACATCGCCAACATCAGAATGTCAAAATCCTTGATCGACGACGGGAGATGGCGTCCGTCCTGTTGCCGAATCGGCTTGCACTTGGGTGTCAGGTTTAACCCCCGATTGCCAGAGCGGAAGCTGCTGACCACTAGCAGCTTCTGTTCCCGTTCGTCGAGCAGGGACTGGAGCCGAGACTCGTCGACGTCGTCCTCACTAATTTCCCCGTCTGCAACCGGCGATGATTCCCCATCGCCCAACCGACGGCGCTCCTGCCCGAAGGAGGCGGTATAGAGGATCAGTCTGATAGGTTCCGGGGGGCCGCCGAACACGGCCGGATCGAACGTGTAGAGACCCTCAATGCGCTCGTCCGCCTCTACCCCCAGACCCCGTCGGGAGAGTCCATCCAGTATCAGCCGGAAGTTCCCTACGGTCTGCGTGAAGGCAATGGCCGATCGCTCCGGCCCCAGTGCCAGCCGCCACAACAAGGCGCAAAGGTATTTCAGTTCGTCGACCTTGTACGGATTACGCCCGATATGGCTCCCCTCGAACACCAGTTCATGGATGAACTGGTGCTCGACCCGATGAAAATGATCACCGGGCTCGATCCGCTCCAGATAGATTTCGCGATCAAATGCCTTCACCGCAGTTTGGCGCTTGGACGCCCGGTACTCGCGAAACGCTCGCATGAACTGGAATTCGCTGTCGGTCGGCCCTATCACCCTTCCGCCGGCCTCCTCCAGTTGCGCCCCCAAATAAGGCAACAGGAGACCACCCCAGCAGCCACCCATGCCACCGGTCGCGGACAGCACATATGCCAGGTTGCCCGGCAACTCGGGTTGCCTGCGCCGCTTCTGCGTCAAAAATTCGTCCAACATATCCTCCGGCGTCCGCTTCAGAACGGTCGCCGCGATTGACATGATGCGCATATCGTTCGCGTATTCCTGCCGGTGCATCGAATCTTCCACGATGCTCAAGGCGAACTTGGCGCGCCGAAAGACGGCCTCGGCCGTAAGCGGCTCATCCGGGGCCTCCTGAGTCAACTCCGGCAAAGCGTCCTTGGGAATGCGCCATCCGCCAATCTTGTTGCGATACATCGATAGCACTTTCCACTGATGATCGGATATGCGCGCCAGGGAAGCACCGAGGGGTTTTTGAATCCTCGTTCGCAGGATCACGCGGGTGATCAGCATCACGAACCGCAAAAACTCTCCCAGCGAAAAGCTGTTCTTCTGGCGCTGGACGTCCTTGTTCTCCTGCAAGCTCGCGGCAGAAATCAGTTCCAAATTGTTGTGCGCAAGCACCGGAGCGACGCGAATCTGTTCGAGAATTTCGTGTTCGTAGATCTCTAGCCGTTCATTAAAGAACAGATAGACCATGTCCGTTCGGAACTCACCGAGGCAACCGGTGTTGATCAGGATATGCTTTTTGTCGTGAAAAACGTTCTCCAGTCGACGATAGACGTCGAAGTCCGACTCCACCGCATTCCGGTCGGGCCACGGCTTGATCGTGTCCTGGATAAATCTCTTGACGGTCTCCAGGATCCTGAGCTTCTCCTCCAAACGTGAGAAGCGGTTGTCGACGTCATGCTTGCTCAGAAAATCTTCTATCAGCTTCCGCACCCATGACGGGCTAAAGCTGGCACAGCAGGGTATGCCCCGCATCGCTGCCACCTGATCGTCCAGGTCCGGATTGCTGACAATGGCTTCTTGAATCTTATCCAGCGAACGCAGTATTTCGCCGGAATTGTCGAATAGCTTTCTGGCAAATGCTTCGCTGTCATGTTCGGCATAAGCGGAAAAACTAGACAAATCGAAATGGTGGAAGAAGGAGTAAATGACACGGTGCAGATCAACATCCTTGTTTGTCAACTCCTTCTTTAGCGACTTCATGATAAATTGATGGGACTCCTCCTCTTCGTCGACAAGCAGGAGGAACCGCTCGGGACGCGCAGCCGCCCAGCCAAAGAAGGAATCCGCTTTGCCACGTACAAGCTTCGGGATATCGAGTTTGTTGCGCTCGACCGAATATACGGTAGGCTTGCTAGCAAATTTGCTGGTGGTAGAAACGAAGATGCCTGGTTGCTGGTCGAACAAATTCAGGGGAACAAGCCTGAGCAACATGGGGCGGAGCTTGCTATGCTGAAAGAGTCCGGCAGCATGCTCATTCAGCAATTCGTGCTCGACGATTGCGGCGCAAACGTAATTCAGGTCGCTCCAGATGCGGCTCATGGCGGACTTCATTTCGTTCACCACATCCTCAGAGGGGATCAGCTTGAGGATGTCGCGCGCACGGCGATACTTGAATACCGCTCCTTCGATCCGCCGCAAGCGCATGGCGGGCGTAATCCGGGTGGACGGTGGTTCGCCCTGGTCGTCCACCAGCGCGTCGTCGGTCTCTTCGAAGGGCAATTCCCTATCGGCGATAAAATACTGCTTCGCGGCCGTGCAAAAGGGCACGACTTCTTCCAGAAGCGTGTCATCGTTTTCAAAATCGCTACGGGCATAGATACGGTAAATCGGGATATCCAAACCCAGTGACTGCAGTGTCTGCGTGACTTCAGGAATGAACTCTTCGATCAGGCGCTTAAGCGGGGCCACATAAATGGGAATGACCTGGTCTTGATGAAATGCGTCCACCACCAGGCGACTGGCGGCGCGGGTCTTCCCACTCCCAGTCGGCGCGTAGACACCTTTGAGAACCGGCGCGCCGCTGCGTAACCACTGACGCAGCGGCGTCTCGAATGAATCCTCCGGGAATCGTGGCCGATTCAATATGGTCATGGACCTCCGCGGACTGAGCCATTGCCTTTTGTAACCGCATTAGTCATCTGCAATGCCCTTGCAGACGGCGGAATCGAAAGCCTACCGACGCCAGTGGAAGCCGCAAATAGGCCATTTGACCGAGATGGCATCCATCTCTACGCGCATCAGCCTTGATCGGAGACGCTTCGGTGCCATTCCTGGCCCCCACTGATTATTGCCCTCAAGCTTCCGAGGGCGAGAGTGCTTTCTAGGAGATTGTCGGATTTTCGGGGATCTCCAGTCGTCCGGCGGGACGGGTTGAGCGTTGATAAATTCACTGTTCGCTGAGTGAGCCCATAGATGAGTCGTTTCGTGCCCGTTGATCGTCAGA
>NZ_QKWJ01000147.1 GCF_003353055.1 Cupriavidus lacunae | reverse complement strand
TGCTGGGCGGGTCACTTTTTGTCCGAGCGACAAAAAGTAACCAAAAAACGCGTCGCCTCTGGCGGCTGGCCATCAATTTGGTGGTGGGGGTGGTTCGGGCGGCGGTGCTTGCCGTTTGGCGTGATTGGCCGTTCGACCCTGCTACGCACCCTGTCCGGTGCCTTGCGTCGACGGACTATTGGACGAACCCGACTTTAGGCTATTGGCAGCCTGCTAACCAGGTCATCGGTAGGACGCCTTCGGCTGCGCTGCGCGCACTCAGTATCGTAGGTCGGGTGCTCGGGCACGGAGTGCGTCGCTGCGCTCGCACGGCGTTGTCGTATTGCCGGGCCAAAGGCGCAAATCAGGACGTGGTCCGCAGCTCTGCCACGTTAGGGCCCGCGCGAAGCGCAGCCGAAGGCGTCCCACCGACGCGGTACTTAGCAGGCTGCCAACGGCCTAAAGTCGGGTTCGTCCAATAGTCCGTCGATGTGGGCACAGACAGGGTGCGTAGCAGGCTCGAACGGCCAACCACGCAAAACGGCAAGCACCGCCGCCCGAACCACCCACACCGCGGAATGGATGGCCAGCCGCCAGAGGCGACGCGCTTTTTGGTTACTTTTTGTCGCTCGGACAAAAAGTGACCCGCCCAGCAGGGCGGAACCAAGCGGTTAAATCTACAACAACAACGAACCCGACCTACATAACCAAGCCAACAAGCACCCCCCCAAAGCAAAAAAAAAACGCCCCGGCAAAACCGAGGCGTTTCTCTTACCGCTTCAACGCGGCCAACCAAAAACCAGCCGCTTACCGCTTGGCCATATTCGGCACATCGCGGGTAGCCGCACCAACAAACAGCTGACGCGGACGACCAATCTTGTATTCCGGATCGGTAATCATCTCTTCCCACTGCGAGATCCACCCCGGTGTACGAGCCAGCGCGAAGATGCAGGTGAACAGCGACGTCGGGATGCCCAGCGCGCGCTGGACGATGCCCGAGTAGAAGTCGACGTTCGGGTACAGCTTGCGGCTGACGAAGTACTCGTCTTCCAGCGCGATCTTTTCCAGTTCCATGGCCAGCTTGAACAGCGGGTCGTTGTGCAGACCCAGTTCTTCCAGCACTTCATGGCAGGTTTCGCGCATCAGCTTGGCGCGCGGATCGTAGTTCTTGTACACGCGGTGGCCAAAGCCCATCAGGCGCACGCCCGAGTTCTTGTCCTTGACCTGCTTGATGAACTCGTTGATGTTGTCGACGCTGCCGATTTCTTCCAGCATCTTCAGCGCGGCTTCGTTGGCGCCGCCGTGGGCCGGACCCCACAGGCAGGCCACGCCGGCGGCGATGGCTGCGAACGGGTTGGTGCCCGACGAACCGGCCAGGCGCACGGTCGAGGTCGACGCGTTCTGCTCGTGGTCGGCGTGCAGGATGAAGATGCGGTCCAGCGCGCGCTCCAGCACCGGGTTCACGGTGTACGGTGCGCACGGCGTGCCGAACATCATGCGCATGAAGTTGCCCGAGTAGGACAGGTCGTTCTGCGGGTAGATGTACGGCTGGCCGATGTTGTACTTGTACGCCATGGCGACCAGGGTCGGCATCTTGGCGATCAGGCGGATGGCCGAGATCTCGCGCTGGTGCGGATCGTCGATGTCCATCGCGTCATGGTAGAAGGCGCTCATGGCACCCACCAGGCCGGTCAGCACCGCCATCGGGTGGGCATCGCGGCGGAAGCCGCGCAGGAAGAACTGCAGCTGCTCGTGAACCATGGTGTGGTTCATCACCGAGCCGACGAACTCTTCCTTCTGCTTGGCGTTGGGCAGTTCACCCTTGAGCAGCAGGTAGCAGGTCTCGAGGTGGTCGCAGTTCTGCGCCAGTTGCTCGATCGGGTAGCCGCGGTACAGCAGTTCGCCCTTGTCACCATCGATATAGGTGATCTTGGAATTGCACGAAGCCGTCGACATGAAACCGGGGTCGTAGGTGAACTTACCGGTCTGTCCGTACAGCTTGCGAATGTCGATTACGTCGGGGCCAACGGTACCCTTGTAGATCGGCAGCTCAACGCTGGGGGAACCATCGGAGAACGATAGCGTGGCTTTCACATCGGACGGCGTCATGTCGGATCCTTCAAATGCTGTGAATAATAATGTTGACCAAAACTCAGACCGTACGCAGCAGGGTGATGACTCGCTGCATCGGGGGCGTGTCGAGCTCACCGTCCAGTTCCTTGCGCGCAAGGAGCAGGTCCATCAACTCGTTGTCGCTGAGTTCGAACAGCGTGCTCAGCGAAGCCACGTCCTCGTCGGACAGGCTCTCCTCGTAACGGTTGAAAAAACGTTCGACGATGATGTCGTTCTCCAGGAGGCCGCGGCGGGCGCGCCAGCGCAGGCGGGCGCGCTTGTGCGGATCGGCCTGATGGGAGAAAGTGGTGGCAGGACTCTCAGTCATGGCTTCCTACTTCCGACACGCCAGCCCGATATAGCCGCTCGGGCTGACGTGTCGCTTACAACTACTGCAGACAGCCGCTGGATCAGACCGCGCGGCGGACCATCAGCTCCTTGATCTTGCCGATGGCCTTGGTCGGGTTCAGACCCTTCGGGCACACATCGACGCAGTTCATGATGCTGTGGCAACGGAACAGGCGGTACGGGTCGTTCAGGTTGTCCAGACGCTCGCTGGTGGCCTGGTCGCGGCTGTCCGCGATGAAGCGGTAGGCCTGCAGCAGGCCGGCGGGGCCGACGAACTTGTCCGGGTTCCACCAGAACGACGGGCACGACGTCGAGCAGCTGGCGCAGAGAATGCACTCATACAGGCCGTCCAGCTCGTCGCGCTCTTCCGGCGACTGCAGGCGCTCTTTTTCGGGCGGCGGCTCGTCGTTGATTAGGAACGGCTTGATCGAGTTGTACTGCTTGAAGAAGTTCGTCATGTCGACGATCAGGTCGCGCACCACCGGCAGGCCGGGCAGCGGACGCAGCACGATGCGGTCCGGCAGCTCACGCATGTTGGTCAGGCAGGCCAGGCCGTTCTTGCCGTTGATGTTCATCGCGTCCGAGCCGCACACGCCTTCACGGCACGAACGGCGGAACGAGATGGTTTCGTCCAGCTTCTTCAGCTTGACCAGCGCGTCCAGCAGCATGCGCTCGTGACCGTCCAGCTCGACCTCGTAGGTCTGCATGCGCGGCGCCGCATCCTTGTCCGGATCGTAGCGGTAGACTTCGAAAATACGCTTCATTTCTGTGGGTCCTGTTGTCTCTACGATGCGGTGCTCAGAACGTACGGGCCTTCGGCGGCACGCTTTCCACCGTCAGCGGTTCCATCTTCACCGGCTTGTAGTCGAGGCGGTTGCCTTCGCTGTAGAACAGCGTGTGCTTGAGCCAGTTCTGGTCGTCGCGGTTCGGGAAGTCGCTGTGCGCGTGGGCACCGCGCGATTCCTTGCGGGCGGCCGCCGAGATCATGGTGGCCTTGGCCACTTCCACCAGGTTGGCCACTTCCAGGGCTTCCACCAGCGCGGTGTTGAAGACCTTGGACTTGTCCTTCAGGTGGATGTCGTTGGCGCGCTCGGATACTTCCAGGATGCGCTCGACGCCTTCGTCCATCAGCTTCTGGGTGCGGAACACGCCGGCATGCGACTGCATGTTCTTGCGGATGTCGTTGGCGACGTCCTGGGTGTATTCGCCCGAGGTCGTACCTTGCAGCTTGGCCAGGCGCGACAGCGCGAGGTCAGCGGCATCGGCCGGCAGCGGCTTGTGTTCCTTCTGCTTCAGGTTCTGCGCGATGATGTGGTTGCCGGCGGCACGGCCGAACACCACCAGGTCGAGCAACGAGTTGGTGCCCAGGCGGTTGGCGCCGTGCACCGACACGCACGAGCATTCGCCGATCGCGTAGAAACCGTTCAGGACTTCGTTCGGGTTGCCGTTCTTCGGCACCACGACCTGGCCGTGGAAGTTGGTCGGGATGCCGCCCATCTGGTAATGGATGGTCGGGACCACCGGGATCGGTTCCTTGATCGCATCGACGTTGGCGAACTTCATGCCGATTTCGCGGATCGACGGCAGGCGCTTCATGATGGTCTCGGCACCGACGTGGGTCAGGTCGAGCAGCACGTAGTCGCCGTTCGGGCCACAGCCGCGGCCTTCCTTGATTTCCTGGTCCATCGAGCGCGACACGAAGTCACGCGGCGCGAGGTCCTTCAGCGTCGGGGCATAGCGCTCCATGAAGCGCTCGCCGTCCTTGTTGCGCAGGATACCGCCCTCGCCGCGCACACCTTCGGTGATCAGCACGCCCGCGCCGGCCACGCCGGTCGGGTGGAACTGCCAGAACTCCATGTCTTCGAGCGGCACGCCTGCGCGCGCTGCCATGCCCAGGCCGTCACCGGTGTTGATGAAGGCGTTGGTGGAAGCGGCATAGATACGGCCGGCACCGCCGGTCGCGAACAGCGTGGTCTTGGCCTCGAGGATGTAGACCTCGCCGGTTTCCATTTCCAGCGCGGTCACGCCCAGCACGTCGCCGTCCTGGTCGCGGATCAGGTCCAGCGCCATCCACTCGACGAAGAAGTGGGTCTTGGCGCGCACGTTGCGCTGGTACAGCGTGTGCAGCAGTGCGTGGCCGGTACGGTCAGCCGCGGCGCAGGCGCGCTGCACGGGCTTTTCACCGTAGTTGGCGGTGTGGCCGCCGAACGGACGCTGGTAGATGGTGCCGTCGGGGTTGCGGTCGAACGGCATGCCGAAGTGTTCGAGCTCGTACACGACCTTCGGGGCTTCACGGCACATGAACTCGATGGCGTCCTGGTCACCCAGCCAGTCCGAGCCCTTGATGGTGTCGTAGAAGTGGTAGTGCCAGTTGTCCTCGCTCATGTTCCCCAGCGAAGCGCCGATGCCGCCCTGGGCCGCCACCGTGTGCGAGCGCGTCGGGAACACCTTGGACAGCACGGCCACGTTCAGGCCGGCTTCCGCGAGCTGGAGGGATGCGCGCATCCCGGCGCCGCCAGCACCGACGATGACCACGTCGAAACGGCGACGCGGCAATCCAGTCTTGACTGCGACCATTTATTACACCCTCCAGAGAATCTGAGCAGCGTAGCCCGCGCAACCGACGAGCCACAGAATCGTAAGAACTTGCAGCACGAGGCGCACGGCCATCGGCCTCACATAGTCCATCCAGATGTCGCGCACGCCGATCCAGGCGTGATACAGCAGCGACAGGATGGTCAGGAACGTAATGATCTTCATCCACTGGTTGGAGAAGAGCCCCGCCCACGCTTCATAGGAAGCGCCGTTCGACAGCAGGAAGGCAATGGCCAGGACCACGGTGAACACCACCATGATGCAGGCCGTGACGCGTTGCGCGAGCCAGTCTTTCAGGCCGTAGTGGGCACCGACGACAAGACGCTTGGGACCGATATTATTGTTTGCCACCTTGATTCTCCTCAGAACAGGCCGTACAGCTTCAGGCCGAAAATCAGGGTAAGCAGCAGGCTGACAACCAGCACGCTGATGGCAGACTTTGCCGAAGCGGGCTTGGAGACACCAACGTGCACATCCAGCAGCAGGAAGCGGATACCGGCGCAGAAGTGATGCAGATACCCCCAGATCAGGGCCAGCACGACCAGCTTGACAAAGCCACCGGACAGAAGGGCCGAGAACTTTGCGAAGCTCAGTTCGGAGGTGATGCTCTGCTCAAACAGATACAGGACGAAGGGAAGAAGGAGGAACATCAATGCACCGCTCGCGCGATGCAGGATGGATACCTTGCCGGCCCAGGGCAACCGGTATTTCGCGATCTGCGAAATACCAATATTCCGGAACTCCGGCCTGGCTTGTTTGGCTTCAGCCATGCGAGACCCCATTAGCGGTAAACAAAGAAACGAAACTGCCATTGCCTGCATGCAACGGGATGCATTAGGGCAAATCCATGAGATTTTAGCGCCTTTGTTGCGCGCTGCACCAATAATTTTCAGCTATCAGGCATCGACAAGTGCCGCCCGACAATCGCACACAAATCACATCCGGCGCGCTTTGCAACGCAACAACCACATGCACCACGCAACAGCCCTCGTCACCACGACAAAAGCCGCAATAATCGGCGCCGGCGCGGGGATCCCGCCGGCGCCCTGAATCAGCTCAGGTCGTTCTGGTAATAGTGCCTGGTCGTTACGTACAACCCGCGGCGCACCTCCACGGGGCGATCGCCATAAGTGTAGGAAACGCGCTCGACCGATAACAGCGGCGAGCCCACCGGCACGGACAACAACTCGGCCGCCGTTTCATCGGCAGGCACGGCGCGGATTTTCTCCGAGGCGCGAATCATGCGCGTACCGAATTCGGCCTCGAACAATGCATACATGGGACCCTTCCACTCGGTCAGCTTTTCAGCGGTAAGGCCCTTGAAGTTGGCGCCGAGCAGCCAGATTTCGTCCAGCACGGTCGATTCGCCCGAGAAATTCAGCACGCGGCGAATCTGCACCACGCTGTCGCCGGTGCGGATATCGAGCAGCCGGGCAATTTCGGCGGGGGCGCGCAGGCGCTTGCATTCCAGCACATGGCTGGCGCCATAATGGGGCTCGCCTTCGTCGGGGACGAGGCGCAGAAAACGGAACTTGACCACGTCTTCATGATGCGTGGTCACGAAGGTGCCTTTGCCCTGCCGGCGCGCCACCAGGTTCTCGGCGGCGAGCTCGTCGATCGCCTTGCGCACCGTGCCCTGGCTGACCTTGTATCGGGAGGCCAGCTCCATTTCACTGGGGATCATCTCGCCGGGCTTCCATTCGCCGGACTGCAGGCTGCGCGTGATCAGCGCCTTGATCTGCTGGTAAAGCGGGCTGAAGGTAGGCGACGGCACGGCGTGCGGACCAGGGGCGGGACCACGTTGCGAGGCGGCCTGCTGGGCAGTCGCAGGCGAAAGCGGCTGCGTCCCGGCGCCAGGCGTGGCGGCGCCAGATTCCTGCGCGCCGGGGGCGGCTGCGCCGGTCAGGGACGTAGGCAGGGAGGACATAGCCGGATTTCACCACAAAAGGGCGAGACACGTCCAGCCTTACGTTAATTGTCTTATGTCTTATATAAGACATATGAATTGACATCGGGGGAGGCCCGGCCTACACTCGCGCTGGTCCACGCCCGCGATGGTCCGCCCAGGCCCGCCAGCAGCCAGGATACCGGAATGTGCCGGTCCGGCAGCGGCCCGGTCTGGAAATGGCGCCTCGCTTCGCAGTAGACTAACGCTTTGTTGCATCACCATGACCCGTTGTGGCTCTCCCCCACCGGTTCCGCCCCGTGGCCCCGCCACCTGGCTCCGGCGGACGGCCGCTCCCCGCTGTGGCGACAACCAGCACCCGGTGACGCACCGCGCTCCTTTGCATGACAGCGGCGTGACGCCGGCCAGCACCCCCCCTTCTATCGTTTGGAGATTTACTCATGGCTAAAGCCCCAATGCGCGTCGCAGTAACCGGCGCCGCTGGCCAGATCGGCTACTCCCTGCTGTTCCGCATCGCCAATGGCGACATGCTGGGCAAAGACCAGCCGGTCATCCTCCAACTGCTCGACCTCCCGCAAGCCCAGCAAGCCGTCAAGGGCGTGGTGATGGAACTGGAAGACTGCGCGTTCCCGCTGCTGGCCGGCGTGGTCATCACCGATGACCCCAAGGTTGCCTTCAAGGACGCCGACGTGGCCCTGCTGGTTGGCGCCCGTCCGCGCAGCAAGGGCATGGAGCGCAAGGACCTGCTCGAAGCCAACGCCCAGATCTTCACGGTGCAGGGCAAGGCACTGGACGAAGTCGCCAGCCGCAATGTCAAGGTGCTGGTGGTCGGCAACCCGGCCAACACCAATGCCTACATCGCCATGAAGTCGGCACCGAACCTGCCGCGCGAGAACTTCACCGCGATGCTGCGCCTGGACCACAACCGCGCCCTGTCGCAGATCGCCGCCAAGACCGGCAAGCCGGTGTCGTCGATCGAGAAGCTGTTCGTGTGGGGCAACCACAGCCCGACCATGTACGCCGACTACCGCTACGCCACCGTCGACGGCAAGAGCGTCAAGGACCTGATCAACGACCCGGTGTGGAACAACGACGTGTTCCTGCCGACCGTCGGCAAGCGCGGCGCCGCCATCATCGAAGCGCGCGGCCTGTCGTCGGCTGCCTCGGCTGCCAACGCCGCCATCGACCACGTGCGTGACTGGGTGCTGGGCACCAACGGCAAGGTCGTCACCATGGGCATCCCGTCCAACGGTGAATACGGCATCCCCGCCGACACCATGTTCGGCTACCCGGTGACCACCGCCAATGGCAAGTACGAAATCGTCAAGGGTCTGGAGATCGACGCCTACNTCCGCAACGATTCAGAATCGGCGCGGACCCCGGTTTTTTCATATGCAGGGGCCAGACTGGCCCCTGCGCTTTCCCCTCAACCCCAACCTATCCGAATCAACGTGCATCCTTCCGAGGTCTTGTTCCAGGGCGAAGCCATCCCGGTCCAGTTGCCGGTGTGTGACCATTACGCGGGCAGCGAAAAGCTGATGCGCAAATCGCTTGCCCTGCAACAAGAGCTTGGCCCGGTCTTTGACATCACCTTTGACTGCGAGGACGGCGCCGCCGTCGGCCATGAGCGCGAGCACGCCGAGCTGTGCGCGCAACTGGTCAACAGCCCGCTCAATGCCCACAACCGCGTCGGCGTGCGCATCCACGACCCGGCCCACCCAAGCTGGCGCGAGGACGTCGACGTGCTGGTGCGTGCCGCCGGCGCGCGCCTGGCCTATGTGGTGGTGCCCAAGGTCACCGATGTGGTCGAGGTCGCGCGCGTGACCGACCACGTCAACCAGGTGGCGCGCAATGCCGGCATCGCCCGCCATATCCCGATCCATGTCCTGATCGAGACCCATGCCGCGCTGGAGCAGGCCTTCGATATCGCCGCGCTGGTGCAGGTGGAATGCCTGAGCTTCGGCCTGATGGACTTTGTCTCGGCCCATCACGGCGCCATCCCCGGCGAGGCCATGCGTTCGCCGCAGCAGTTCGAGCACCCGCTGATCCGCCGCGCCATGCTGGAGATCTCAGCCGCCTGCCATCGCCACGGCAAGGTGCCGTCGCACAACGTCAGCACCGACGTGCAGGCACCGCAGCGCGCCGGCGACGATGCGCTGCGCGCGCGCAGCGAATTCGGCTACCTGCGCAAGTGGAGCATCCATCCGGGCCAGATCGCACCGATCGTGGCGGCGTTCCGCCCGGGCCAGGAAGAAATCGGCGCGGCCAGCCAGATCCTGCTGGCGGCGCACGAGAACAACTGGGCACCGATCCGCCACGATGGCCAGCTGCACGACCGCGCCAGCTACCGCTATTACTGGTCGCTGCTGCAGCGCGCGCAGGCCACCGGCACGCCGCTGCCGGCCAATGTGGAAGCGCTGTTCTTCGCCTGAAGCCGATACCCATACCAATAACCAGTCAGGGCAGCGCCCAAGGAGACACGGATGTCCGCCTCGAAGATCGCCGCACCCGCCGCTGCACCCACCGCCAGCGAGCCGGCCGCCCCCCGGGTCAAGAAATCCGTCGCCCTGTCGGGCGTGACCGCCGGCAACACCGCGCTGTGCACCGTCGGCCGCACCGGCAACGACCTGCACTACCGCGGCTACGACATCCTCGACATCGCCGAGACCTGCGAGTTCGAGGAAATCGCCCACCTGCTGGTGTACGGCAAGCTGCCGACCAGATCCGAACTGGCCACCTACAAGGCCAAGCTCAAGAGCCTGCGCGGCCTGCCCGCCAACGTCAAGGCCGCGCTGGAATGGGTTCCCACCAGCGCCCACCCGATGGACGTGATGCGCACCGGCGTGTCGGTGCTGGGCACCGTGCTGCCCGAGAAGGAAGACCACAACACCCCGGGCGCGCGCGATATCGCCGACCGCCTGATGGCCAGCCTCGGCTCGATGCTGCTGTACTGGTACCACTACAGCCACAACGGCCGCCGTATCGAGGTAGAGACCGACGATGACTCC
>NZ_QKWJ01000146.1 GCF_003353055.1 Cupriavidus lacunae | reverse complement strand
GTGGGCTACGACCCATCCGACGATAGCTTTCCGGAATCACTTCAGAAGGCGCAGCGTAAGCTGGAAGAGAAGCACCGTGCGGAGTCGACAATGGCGGTGACTCAAGCCCACCAGCCGGCGGAAACGGATTTGACACGCTAGCATTGCAGGCACTGACGGTGCTGGCAAGCGCTTGCGCTTGCAGCACTGGGAACGTGTCGGACAGATAAGTGGCCTGCCGTTCAACCGGCAAGGCCTGCTGGACCGGGAAGGCTTTGTCTACGATACCGAGCCCATCTGCCGTGCGGTAGTGGCAGCGCGCAAGCTGGCGCCGCAAGCCGACCTGCTGGTGGTATTCAGGGCTCTGCAGACCGCGTTCTATGTCGACGCCTTGGACACGACCAACGGCCATGTGCTTGCCGAAGTTGCTTCGCAAGCGTTGTCGCGCCTGGGCCATGACGTCGATGCCGACACGTTCTGGGCGACCTGGAAGGCCCCGGAGACCCGAGCTGAGGCACAAGCCGATTTCGCGCTGGCGCGCTCGTGGAACATCAGCAGTTTCCCAGTGCTGCTGTTACGTGTGGGCGGGGATACTTATCGCATCGCAGCCGGTTTCACGCCCACGGACCAGCTCGAGCGCCGGCTGGCTGCCTTGCTTGAAGAGGCGGCGGCGCCGCGCTGAAATGCGACATCGCAGTGGCGGGAGTGCGCGCACGGCGTGCCCCCGACAATCCCATTCCTGCCTGAGGCCCCGTTCCTCTCACCCCGTTTTCTTGGAGAAGCACCCTATGTATCGACATGACATCTATGAAAAGCTGAAGACGCTCGGCATCCAGCTGCCGGACGGAGGCACGCCTGCCGCCGCCTATGTCATGGCTGCGCAGAGCGGCAACCTGGTCCATACATCCGGCCATATCGCCAAGAAGAACGGCAGCGTATGGGCGGGCAAGCTCGGTGCATCGATGACAACGGAGGAGGGCCGTGCGGCGGCACGCTCCGTCGCAGTCGACCTGCTGGCGACATTGCATGCCCATACCGGTGACCTGAACCGAGTTACGCGGATCGTGAAGGTCCTGAGCCTGGTGAACTCCACCGCCGAGTTCACCGAACAGCATCTGGTGACGAACGGCGCCTCGGAGCTGCTGGCCGAGGTGTTCGGCAACAGCGGCAGGCATGCACGATCGGCGTTTGGCGTCGCCCCGATTCCGCTGGGTGCTCGACTATCGGGATACCGGCAAGGCCGTGACAGTGCTGCAGGACGTTGACGGCGCCATCGTGACACGTCCTCATGCGTTGCGCCGCGTCCTGACCAGGCCGCCAAGAACTAGTCCCTAACTGGCCCCAGCCCACACCGGCGGCCGGCGGGCGTGCCACGGCATGGCCGCTTCCAGTTGGGCCGCCAGGCGGAACAGAATGTCCTCCCGCCCGAAACCCGCGCCAAATTGCGCACCGATTGGCAGTCCTGTTTCGCCGTCGAACGATAATGGAACCGACATCGCCGGCAACCCTGTCACGTTGGACCACGCGGTGAAGGGCGACTGCCGGAATACGTGCGCAATCCAGCCAAGACCATCCATGCTTCCCTCGTCCTTGTTGTACTCGCCTATCTGAGGCGGAAGCTCAGGTAGCGTCGGGCTCAGAATGATGTCGTGGTCCTGGAAAAAGCGGCCCACCGCCCGCGAAACGACATTTCGGACCTGGAGCGCGGCCAGAAGGTCCGTGGCCGTGACGCGGCACCCATATTCGTAGACCGCGAACGTCGCAGGCTCAAGAATCTCCGCTGTGATGGGCCGCCTTGTAGCCGACGACAGTACGTTGAGCCTCAGGGCAGCATTCGCGGTCCAGATTTGCGCGTTGGCATGGACGAAGCTGTCCCAGCTCACGCCGAGATCCAGTGCCGTTTCCTCGACGTTGTGGCCCAACGTTTCGAGACACCGGGCGACTGCGAAGATGGCATCCGCCACGACGGGTGCAGTCCGTCCGGAATCAGGTGGATTTGGCATGAAGCCAATTCTAAGCCTGCCGGGACTTTGTTGGAGTTCCGACAGATAGCTGTTGGCTGGTTGGGCGATATAGTACGGCTCGCCTATGCCCCCGCCATTCACGGCATCAAGCAGGGCGGCACTGTCACGCAACGAACGGCTCACTGCAAAGTTCACCCCAAGTCCGTTCCACACCTCGTCCACAGCGGGACCGTTGGACACGCGCCCTCTCGTCGGCTTCATGCCGAACAGACCGTTGCAGGATGCTGGAACGCGGATCGATCCGCCGCCGTCAGTCGCGTGAGCAAGCGGAACAATGCCGGCTGCAACGGCTGCGGCGGCCCCACCGCTCGAGCCGCCGGCACCGCGATCGAGGTTCCACGGATTCCTGGTCGGCCCGCACACACGCGCCTCGGTGGTTGTGCTCACCGCCAGCTCCGGCATCGTCGTACGACCGAGCGTGACGAGGCCGGCCTTACGGAAACTGCCCATCAGATTCGAGTCAGCCGGCGCGACAAGCCCTTCACCCAGGCGGCTGCCCATTTCACTTCGTCGGCCCTTCATGGCCACGCCCAGATCCTTGATGAGGAAAGGCACGCCTGCAAGCGGTTGATGTTCCCGTTCCCAGGATACCGTCGGGTACGCCTCCGCAGGCCAACACTCGACCACCGCGTTGATCTTCGGGTTCACCGCCCCGAGAGCGTTCAGCGCGGCAGATGCCACTTCTGCGGCGCTGACCTGCCCGCTCGAAATCAGATGATGCAAACCCACGCCATCAAAAGACGCGTATTCGGCCAGATTCATAAGTTAAGCGAAAGTAATAGCTGACGACAAATGCTGAATGCGGCAGAGCGCCCGACGAAGCGGGCTGCACAATCATGGGTACTGCAGGATCATTCTGCTCCTCTTGCCCCTGCCGGAATCGAAGCCCGACTACGCGATGCGGAGTCAACGGCATTCTGCCGATTCAATCGCAGGAAAAGAATAATGATTCCGGCGATAAGAAGCATCGCCGCCATGATGAGAAAGCCAGCATGGATGCTTCCCGTCAGGCTCTTCGACCAGCCAATGATGCTTGGCCCCCAGAACCCGCCAGAAAGTCCGATTGTATTGATCAGTGCAATGGCTCCCGCCCTTGCATCACCCTTGATGTATTCAGGCGGAACGGCCCAGAATACGATATTAGCCATCCACATCATGCCTGTGGCGAGCGTGAGAAACCCAATCGTTGCAAGGAGGCCACCGCTGCATACCCATGCAATGATGGCCAGGCAGGCAATGAGCACGGGCAAGGCAATGTGATAACGTCTTTCGCCATGTTTGTCCGAACTGCGGCCACCGTAAAAAATAGCCAGTGCCGCTGCGACGTAAGGAATGGCTGCATACCAGCCAAGCTGCTGTGTACTGGTGATGCCCTCCTGGTTGAGGATCGTCGGCAGCCAGAAGCTGAGGGCATATATTGGCGATATGATGCAGAGGTAGGCCAGCGAGAGAATGTAGACCTTCGGATCCTTCGCGACAGCGCGGAAGGAACCATGCTTTCCGTCGGCCTCGCTCAATTGTCCCCGCAGCAGGCGTTTTTCCTCCGGATTCAGCCAGCTGGCGGTGGTCGGACCATCCGGCAGGAAGAAGAACGCGATAACGCCAAGGACCACGCACGGGGCGCCTTCGAGCAGGAACATCCATTGCCAACCGGAGAGATTGCCAACCCCGGCAAAGGACGTCATGATCCAAGTGGAAAGCGGACCGCCCAGGATGCCGCTGACAGGGCCCGCGAGCCAGACAATCGATATCGCACCAGCAATGCGCGACGGTCCGTACCAGCGCGACAGAAAAAACAATACCCCCGGCGCGAAACCTGCTTCAAAAACTCCCAGAAGGAAACGCAGCGCATAGAAAGCGGGCACGCTTTTCACAAACAGCATGCATATCGACGCAATTCCCCACAACACCATGATTCGGCTGAAGGTGGCGCGGGCCCCTACCTTTGGCATCAACAGATTACTTGGAATTTCAAATAGTACGTAACCGACAAAGAAGATGCCAGCGCCAACTCCATAAGCCGCGTCGGAGAGTGCCAGCTCATTCTGCATTTGTAATTTTGCGAAACCGACATTGATTCTGTCGAGGTACGCGAACATGAAGCCGAAAAACAGAAGCGGCAGCAGCTGCAAATTCACCTTCCGATAGACGGAAGCTACCCTCCCGTCGGTCGCTGATTCTTGAATCATTACTGGCAAAATTATCTCCTCTCGGCTTGTTTCCGTCGGCCAGCCGTGCTCAGGCCTGAATTGTTAAGGGGCTATCCTGTTATTCCATTGCTGACATAACGGCGAGCATTGCATCGCAAAGGATCTGAGTGCCTGCAGCCAGATCTTCATCCCGAGTATTTTCGGCCTCATTGTGGCTAATGCCTTTCTCGCTGGGCACGAAAATCATCGCCGTAGGTGTGTGCTCGGCCATGTATTTAGCATCATGGGTGGCACCGGAGATCATGCTCATGTGCTTGAATTGCCGACGTTCCGCCGCTTCCCGGACCATCGCCACAACCTGATCGTTAAATATCACAGGTGTCGACTGCAGCAATATCTTTGCGGAAACGGCACAATGCTCGACTTCACCTGAACAGAACTGGAGAATCCTTTCGCCCGTCCGAAGGAGGTGGTCTGGATCAGGGTGCCTGAGGTCAATGATGAAGGTAACCTTTCCAGGCACAGTGCTGGACGCGCCGGGCGCGACTTCGAACCGTCCGACGGTAAAGCGCAGAATATCCTCAGGGTCTGCAATTTCACTCCGGATCCGCGCAATCAGGGTGGTCGCCGCCACCAACGCGTCCTTCCGGTGTCGCATAGGCGTGGTGCCGGCGTGGGCTTCCGCTCCCGTAACTTCGACCTGGTATGCATGCAACCCCTGGATGCCTTTAACGATACCAATATCGCAATTCTCGGCTTCGAGGAGCGGGCCCTGCTCAATGTGTGCCTCGATGTATACATGGCCTTTCGTGCCCAGCGGCCTCCTTTGCAACTGAGGCAGTTGCTCAATTTGCACTGCCAGCGCGTCGCCAATCGTGACGCCATTCCTGTCCAGCGTAGCCAGCGCCCGTTCAAGCGGCATTGCGCCTGACGCAACCGCCGAGCCCATCGTTGGCGGCGGAAATCTTGAGCCCTCTTCATTCATCCAGACAACGAGTTCCATGGGGCGCTCGGTCACCACCGCGTAATCGTCGAGAGTTTCCAGCACTTCAAACCCGGCCAGCACACCGTATACGCCATCGAACCTTCCGCCAGTGGGCTGGGAATCGAGATGAGATCCGGTCATGACAGGGCTGAGCTCCGGATGGGCGCCTGGGCGACGGATGAACAGATTGCCGATGGGATCGATGGCAGCCGTATAGCCCCGCTTTGCAGCCCACTCCAGGAGGACTTGCCGCCCCCTGGTGTCTTCGGGCGTGAGTGCCTGGCGGTTGACGCCACCGTTGCCGGTAGCGCCGATTTCGGCCATAGCCCGATGGCGCTCGGAAAGCCTGGAGGCGTTGATGAGGGGCTGTGCTGTGGCGATGGAATTGTCGGTTTTCACGGTGGCGGTGGGACTTTCGTTGTTTCGTGACGACCAGTTTGGCGGGCCCGTAGATCCAAGTCAAGTACCTTGACTAAAAAGACTCAGCCTGTCATGTTGCAGCATTGCAAGGGTGGCTGGATCGGCACAAGATCCCTTCTCCCGACGACGGCCGGCGTCCCTCGAAGCAACGGCGCCTAGCGTCGATGCCACTTGGCGAGCCCTGGTATCCAGCGAAGCATCGGCGATATACTCGTTGCCGATCGCTCCGACGTGCCGGTCGGCGCCACCGGGCGCGCCTGCGCCATCAGCGCTCGGCAGGCCACATGCTGACGCGTATCGCGCTATCGATACCGATGAGCGTGTGCTGGGGGAAGCGTCAAATCGTCCATGCAGGAGACGCTTGTACGGCGTCGTTACACGCGGCCTGTTTGCATGGCTGCACGTTCCGATGGATACTGACCCGTTGGAATACGACGACCATCGATTTATCGGCTTTGCACTCGCGCTTGATCGGCGAATTATCCACGCAGGTTTTGGTGGAATGAATCATTGCATGGATCGCGTCTGGCGTAATCTATTATGGAAAACAAAGAATTTAATCAGGAAATCGTCATTGGAAGCAGGCTTAAGCATGCGAGGCTGAATCGCAGGCTGAGCTTGCGTCAGTTGTCAGAGAAGGTCGGATGCACGGAAAGTTTCCTCTCAAAAGTCGAGAACAGTAAAGTCCGGCCCTCTATTCCGATGCTTCACAAAATCGCCGTAACGCTGGGAATCAGCGTGGCCAAGCTCTTCGCTG
Organism: Cupriavidus lacunae; assembly: GCF_003353055.1. Taxonomy (GTDB): domain Bacteria; phylum Pseudomonadota; class Gammaproteobacteria; order Burkholderiales; family Burkholderiaceae; genus Cupriavidus; species Cupriavidus lacunae. The sequence goes on along the minus strand of NZ_QKWJ01000146.1, from coordinate 3,967 downwards.
AAGGAGGCACCGCGGAGGGACCCGTGACAGTGATGAGAGACGGTCAGCGCCAAGTATTGCGGACGGAACATCTACGGGCCGGAGATGGGGTATCGCTGGAAACATTGGTCCCAAACCATGTGTGCGCGCTTTTGGAAGCCAATATTCATCATGTCCCGGCGGGAACCTCGTCTCAGGGTTTTCTTGAGCACCAGGGTGAAGAAATGGGCTATGTACTTCAGGGGGAGTTGGAGCTCACCGTCGGCGATCAAACGACGAGGGTGGGCAAAGGCGACTCCTTCTTCTTCCTCTCGCACATTCCTCATGCCTATCGAAATACCGGCAGCATTGAAGCACTAGTCTTGTGGGTCAACACGCCTCAGAGCTTCTGAACCGCCCCTTCGCGGCACGCCGCTGACCGGACATCTCCGCTTGGACAGCCATCACGGCCCCTGCCAGGCCGCGGCGCGCGTCAGGCGTAGGCGCCGTCGAGAAAGGGATCGACGTTGCGCGCACCGACTGTGTACGGGTCGACAGCGCGTGCGCCATCGCTGTATGGGCTGCGCGGCTCCTGTACAGAACGCGCGCCTTCGCTGTAGGGGTCACGTGCATCCTGCACGGCGCGAGCACCGTCGGTGTACGGGTCTCGCGAGCCGATGCTCGACGATGCGGCTTGCGCTCCCGCTGCAGCGGCAAACAGGGCGATAGCAAAGACAAAACGCTTGGCAATGTTGGTAGGCATGATCGATTTCCTTGGAGAGCCTTCGTTTGGGTAATGCGCGCCCTGGGAGCGCAGCGTTGCTACTCACCACCGCTGGGCCACGGAAAGCATTTAAGGAGATCGATGTATCGCGTCCATAGCGACTGGAGTCCAGTTCCGTCATGAAACGTATCGTTGGAGTGGTTTGATACAGAGGAATACAAAAAAGTTGTCGTCGTCTCTGCCCGCTCCGTTGGTGGATCGTGGCAGGCGTTTGCGCGTTAGAAGGGGCATCGCCTGCCGCCGGAGGCGCACGTTCCCGAAGGCTAAGTGGGTCTTTTTCTGGCCTCCAGCGTGCGGGGAATGGGTTGATAGAGCCGGCAGACAGACCTTCTCCCCCACGTCTCCCCCTTCGTGGTTGCGCAGCCCGAGCAAGAACAGCCAAGTCCGCAAGCTGAGGCACAATCGCCAGGCCCCACCGGGGCCTCCAGGTTCCCGGCTGCAAGACTTCCAAAGCCGGACGAATGGCTGAAGGACTCCTTCGAGTTTCTTCCAGCTCACCGAAACGATGCTCGCAACGCTGGCGAAGTGCTAGCAGGGAGTGACGCGGACGGCCGGCGATGGCTGACGGGCTCGTCGTAACAGCCGGGCGCTGCAATTCCTGTATCCATATGTATCAAGGCGCGCCAAGGATACATGTGCTGACAGAAGCGGCCCGCGCGCGCTACAGGCCCGATACATCGGTCTCCTTAAATACAGTCCAGCCCCCTGCGCCACTGAGTGAATGGCGCGACCACTGTTTCTGCCTGACTGGATCAAACGCAATGTTGCTTACGATTCTCGCCTACCTTGGCGGCGCGCTCACGATCCTGAGCCCCTGCATCCTGCCGGTATTGCCATTCGTCTTCGCGCGGGCCCAGCAGCCATTCTTGCGCAGCGGCTTGCCGCTGTTGGCGGGCATGGGCATTACGTTCGCTGGCGTGGCCACACTGGCTGCCGTCGGTGGCGGCTGGGTCGCGCAGGCCAACCAGTATGGTCGCTGGCTGGCCATCGCGCTGCTGGCCGTGTTCGGCCTGACACTGCTACTGCCCAACCTCGCCGAGCGGCTGACGCGGCCGCTGGTTGACGCGGGCAGCCGCCTGTCGGACTTTGCCCAGGTCGACGGCCGACCGGCCGGCCCTGCCTCATCTTTCCTGCTTGGCATCGCCACGGGGCTGCTTTGGGCACCCTGCGCAGGCCCCATCCTCGGCCTCGTGCTGACCAGCGCAGCGCTGCAAGGCCCGAGCCTTGGCACCACCTTGCTGCTGGTATCCTATGCGGCCGGTGCGGCCACCTCGCTGGCCGTCGCGCTGCTGATCGGCGGCCGTGTGTTTGCCGCGATGAAGCACTCGCTCGATGCCGGCGAATGGATCCGACGCGGCATCGGAGTTGCGATGCTCGCGGGCGTCGCGGCGATTGCGCTGGGACTCGACACTGGTGTGCTCACCCGGCTTTCAACGGTGGCCACCAGCGGACTCGAACAGCGGCTAGTGGACAAGCTTTCCCGCCACGAAAGCGGTGACGGAACGCCGGTGACGTCGAGTCAACGGGCTGCAATTTCCGGCAAGTCTGTCGAGGGTGGATCGATGATGATGGCCACGGCAGACCGTCAAATGGCTCTGCCGGTGGAGGGCGCGTTCCCAGGCCTCAATGGCGCGGTGAAATGGCTCAACTCGCCGCCGCTGACCGCCGAAGAGCTGCGCGGCAAGGTCATCCTGGTGGACTTCTGGACCTACTCGTGCATCAACTGCCTGCGCACCCTGCCCTATGTGAAGGCATGGGCGGAGAAATATCGTGATCAGGGCCTCGTCGTGATCGGCGTGCATGCGCCCGAGTTCGCATTCGAACGCAACATTGACAACGTTCGCAAGGCTGCGCACGACCTTGGTGTAGCCTACCCCATCGCGATCGACAATAACTACGCGATCTGGCGCGCCTTCGGCAATAACTACTGGCCGGCGCACTACTTCATCGATGCCGAGGGGCGCGTGCGCTTCCATCATTTCGGCGAGGGCGAGTATGAAAAGTCCGAGGCGGTAATCCGGCAGCTTCTGGCCGAAGCAGGCCATGCGGACGTAGCGAAGGTCGGGATGACGATCGGCAACGCGGCGCTGGCTGTGGAACTGGCGGCTGACAACGACACGCTGGCTCCTCCGGAAACCTACCTCGGTTATGCGCGCGCGGAAAACTTTGCCTCGCCCGGTGGCGTGAAAGCGGACCAGCCGAAGGACTACGCGGCGCCGGCCAGCCCAGCACTTAACCAGTGGGGCCTTGCGGGCAACTGGAAAGTCGGAGAGGAACAGGCGACGCTGGAACAGGCTAATGGCCGCATCACCTACCGCTTCCACGCACGTGACCTGCATCTGGTGCTCGGCCCTGGCGCGGACGGGAAGCCCGTACGCTTTCGCGTGACCGTCGACGGCAAGGCCCCAGACGCTTCACACGGAGCCGATGTGGCCGCTGATGGCAGCGGCACGGTCACGGCGCAACGCCTCTATCAACTTGTGCGCCAGACCGGCGACATCCGCGACCGCACGTTCGCGATCGAGTTTCTCGACCCCGGCGTGCAAGCCTTCGCCTTTACCTTCGGCTGATCTGACAGAACTGGTGATCGCCCCGGGGGCAGTCTGCTTTCGTTCCGCCCTCCGCCAGCTTTCCCCGCCGTAGAAGCAAGCTGATCCGGCATGGGTCATTCACAGATGCAAAAGCAGTAGACCTATGAGCGCATCGTGCGGAAGTGATGGACCTGGCCGGGCATGGGCCCAAAACCGCCCATCTGCCACATCAGCCATTCGAGCACCGGTATCCGCTCGCGCAAGCCTGCGGGAAGGAATCTGCCGGTCTTTTCGCCGAGATACAACAGGATCGCGCCGAACTCGAAGACGCTTATCGGCTGGCCGTCCGGACCGTCAGGGTCGACGATTGCCGGGATCTTGTTGTTCGGACTGATACGCAGGAATTCCGGCGCAAATTGTTCGCCCTTCAGGATATTCACAGTAGGGCAAGTTCAGTTCTTCGAGCGCGACACTGATCTTGCGCCCGTTCGGCGTATTCCAGGTATGCAGCAGGATACTCATGAGATGCAAATCCTCAGATCGGGCGCCCCGTGGCACATTCCGCGCCGCTATTATTGATCTTTCCGTAAATCATGACATCACCACAACGTTGCCTGAACCCAGCACGCGGCGATGATCGAAGGCCGGTGTTGAGCGCTTTTGAGCTTGTTGCGGGCGACGGTATGCAACTCAT
>NZ_QKWJ01000145.1 GCF_003353055.1 Cupriavidus lacunae | reverse complement strand
GGACCGAAGGCGCCCAAGAAGAAGGGCTATGTTGCCGGATGCGTGGCACGACGGCATGTATCTACCGCCCGTGTCATCAAGGCTGGACGTGTCGTTTGATCACCTTGAAAGGGGTGGCTCTTAGAGCCCTCGCTCGTGGAGTTTCATGACATCGTCTATCGCGAGGCACAGCAATCGGGTGACATTGCCGCCACACCTCAAGCGGCGCCTTCTGAAGCGGCCTGGCGGCGCCAAATCGTGCCGGACGATGTACTGCTGTTCCGCTATTCGGCGCTGACATTCAATGGCCACCGCATTCACTATGACCGCCGCTATGTGACGGAAGTAGAAGGATACCCAGGCCTCATCGTACACGGACCGCTTATCGCCACGCTGTTGCTGGACCTGCTTCGGCGCGAGCTCCCGCAAGCTGACGTGGTGAGCTTCCGCTTTCGCGCAGTGCGTCCAACATTCGACCTGCAACCCTTCCACGTCAATGGGCAGCCTCAGGCTGATGGCAAGACCATTCATCTTTGGGCGTCGGACCATGAAGGATGGCTGACCATGGACGCCACTGCCGTCTTGCGCTGATTTGCCTCCCGGATTCTCACGATGCAACCACTTAAAGACATCACCGTCGTTACGTTTGAACATGCTATCGCGGCGCCGTTCGCGACCCGTCAGCTAGCCGATCTAGGCGCCCGTGTCATCAAAATCGAAAGGCCGGGCGTGGGCGACTTCGCTCGCGGATACGACGAACGGGTGCGCGGCTTGGCGTCGCATTTCGTTTGGACCAATCGTTCGAAGGAGAGCTTGACGCTGGACGTCAAGCATCCGGCGGCTGCTGGCGTGCTCGAGCGTCTCATCATGAATAAGGCGGACGTCGTGGTGCAGAATCTCGCGCCCGGGGCGGCCGCCCGCTTGGGACTGGGCTGTGAGAGGCTCTCCGCAGTCAAGCCGGAATTGATTGTTTGCGACATTTCCGGCTACGGCGATGACCCGGTCAATCCAGGCCCCTATCGGGACAAGAAGGCCTATGATCTCCTGATCCAAAGCGAGGCCGGCTTCGTCTCGGTGACAGGGACCCCCGAGGAACCCTGCAAGGCTGGACCGTCCATCGCCGATATTGCCGCAGGCATGTATGCCTACACCAATATCCTGGCCGCGCTGCTCCAGCGCGCTCAGACCGGGCGCGGTCAGCGGATCGATATCTCGATGCTTGAATCGCTGGCGGAGTGGACAAGCTACCCGCTTTACTACGCATTCGACGGCGCGGAGCCGCCGCCGCGCACTGGCGCAAGTCACGCCACTATCTATCCGTATGGTCCTTTCCCTGCAGGCGACGGCGTCACGGTGATGCTGGGTCTGCAGAACGAACGGGAGTGGGCGAGCTTCTGCCTGAAAGTGCTGCAGCAGCCCGAACTTGTCGAGGATCCGCGCTTTACCTCCAACTCGAAGCGGGTGGCTGCGCGCACAGCCTTGCGGCAGATTATCGTGGACGCCTTCGCTTCCCTGACCGGCGCGCAGGTGGTGGAGCGGCTGGAAATCGCGCAGATCGCCAATGCCCGTGTCAACGATATGAACGGGGTCTGGGAACATCCGCAACTCAAAGCGCGGTGTCGCTGGACTGAGGTTGGGTCGCCGCAGGGCACGCTGCCTGCCTTGTTGCCGCCTGGCACCTGGAACGAAGGGCCGCGTATGGACCCGATCCCTGCCCTTGGTCAACACACCGACTCCATTCTTGCGGAGCTCGGATACGCCTCCCACGAGATTACGGCACTGCGTTCGGACAATGCGGTGTGAATCCGACTCCATCCGTCGACTCGTTCGACAAGATCAAGCAGAGGTAGAACATTATGGCTTCCACAATTATTGACTCGCGCATCTTTGGCGACATGTTCAGTGATGCGCGCATGCGCGAGGTGTGGTCGGACGAGAACCGGACCGCCAAGTACCTTGACATCGAACGCGCCCTGGCAAAGGTGCAGGGCGAACTCGGTTTCATCCCGAAAGAGGCCGCCGACGAAATCGTGCGCAACTGCGAACTCTCGCAGATCGACTGGGTAAAGCTCAAAGCCAAAACCGAGCAAATCGGCTATCCAATCATCGCGGTGGTCAACCAGATTAACCAGAACTGCCGAGACGGCCTCGGCGAGTTCTGTCACTGGGGAGCCACGACCCAGGACATCACTGACACTGCGGCTGTGCTGCAAATGCGTGAGGGTCTCGCACTGATCGAGGCGGATCTGGACGACATTGCGGGGGCACTCGCTAAGCTAGCGAAGACATATCGGGACACCCCAGTCATCGGCCGTTCTAACTTGCAGCAAGCCACGCCGATTACGTTCGGCTACAAGATGGCCAGCATCCTGGCTGGCATTGACCGTCACCGCGAGCGGTTGCAGCAGCTTAAGCCGCGTGTACTGATGGGAGAGTTCGGCGGCGCCTCCGGTACGCTTTCTTCTTTGCAGACGGGCGCTATGGAGACGCAAGCCGCGCTGATGAAGGAGTTGGGTTTGGCGCAGCCACTCATCTCCTGGCATACGGTACGCGACACCGTAGCCGAGGTTGGCGCCTTCCTGGGTCTCGTCGGTGGATCGCTTGGCAAGATTGCCATGGATGTCAAGCTGATGATGCAGACGGAGGTGGCGGAGGTGTTCGAACCATTCGCGCCCGGGCGCGGCTCCTCGTCTACCATGCCGCAGAAGCGCAACCCGATTTCGTGCCTATACATCCACGCGAACATTTCAGTGGCGCGACAGCACGCAGCGGCTCTGATGGATGCGATGGTCGCCGACCATGAGCGCTCTACCGGGCCATGGGAGATTGAATGGGTGTCGTTGCCCGAGATCTTCTGCCTGATCTCCGGCGCATTGAAACAGGCCAAATTTGTCCTGCAAGGGCTTGAAGTAGACGCCGACCGCATGCGCGCCAACATCGATATGACCAACGGGCTTGTGATGTCCGAAGCGGTGATGATGGGGTTGGGCCCGTACATCGGCCGGGAATATGCGCATGACCTGGTCTATGACCTATGCCGCAAGGCCATCGACGAAAACCGACCATTGATCGACATACTCGCGGCTCACCCGGAAATCAGCGGACATGTCACACGATCTCAACTTGAGGCGATGTGCGACCCCGCCAATAACTTGGGGCAGGCTGGCGTGATGGTCGACCGCGTGCTTGCAAGCCGGCGTTGAAAGCTCAACCCGCTTGGCGAAAATTCCGGCCATTCTGATGTCGGTCGAATAATATAAGGAGACACCGTTGTGAAACTACGGAGCCCATTCAAGCACTTATACGTCCAGGTGATCATCGGATTGATGCTCGGCATCACTGTCGGGCACTACTGGCCGGATATCGGTGCATCCCTCAAACCGCTCGGCGATGGGTTCGTCAAGCTGGTCAAGATGATGATCGCGCCGGTCGTGTTCTGTACGATAGTGACCGGCATTACGTCGCTTAGCGATACCAAGGAGATTGGAAAGACTCTGCTGAAGTCGATGGGGTTATTTTATGTACTGACCATCATTGCCTTGCTAACCGGTCTCGTCACGGTATTTCTGATGCAGCCCGGCGCAGGTATGCACATCGACCCGAAGCAGCTCGATGCGAGTGTTGCGGCGCGCTTTGCCAACGACATCCATATCCACGGCTTTGCCGACTTTGCCTTGCACATCATCCCTAATGCGTTCGTCGGGGCGTTCGCGCAAGGTGAGGTCCTGCCCGTCCTGTTGCTCGCGGTGTTGTGCGGTTTCGGGCTGTCGCGCATTGGGTCCGCGGCTCGTCCCGTACTGGACACCATCGATGGCTTTTCCCACATGCTTTTCGCCGTCTTTGGCGTCATCATGCGGGTGGCACCCATCGGGGCTTTCGGGGCGATGGCTTTCACGGTCGGACGCTATGGAATCAAGTCGATTGGTTCTTTGGGGCTCCTCATTGGGACTTTCTATGTTGCCTGTTCCTTCTTCGTCGTAGTGGTACTCGGTCTCCTGTGTCGCCTGCATGGGTTCCGACTTTGGCAGTTGCTGCGTTATATCAAGGAAGAACTGCTTGTCGTCCTGGGTACATCGTCAAGCGAGCCGGTGCTGCCTCGGTTGTTGTTGAAACTCGAGCGCTTGGGCTGCAAGAAGGGCGTCGTCGGGTTGGTACTTCCGACAGGGTACTCCTTCAACCTGGACGGCACTGCTATCTATCTGACGCTTGCGTCGATGTTTATTGCCCAGGCGTGCGACATCCACCTGACCTGGCATCAGATTGCTGCCATGCTCGGCATCATGTTGTTGACCTCAAAGGGCGCAGCGGGGGTAACCGGGAGCGGATTCGTGGCACTGGTCGCTACGCTGACCGTCATGCCGGACCTTCCCGTTGCCGGCGTCGCGCTTATCGTGGGCATTGACCGCTTCATGTCCGAGGCTCGCGCCCTGACGAGTACGATTAGTAACGTCGTCGCCTGTATCGTGGTTTCGATGTGGGAGAAAGCTTGCGATCGTGACGTACTGACGCGCGAGTTGTCATCGAACTACCCATTCACGGAGGAAAAACTGGAGGCGGGCGATACGCCGTCCGTGGTCATGGCCGGTCCGTCGCCGCGCTGAATTATTGCGGCCGCTCGTAACTATGCGCGGCGGCTCCCGCGCTTGCCCCGAGTTGACTTCATTTCGCTGAGGAAATCATAGAGTTGTTGTGCCGCGGGCGGCAACGAACGCCCCTTGCGACGAATGAGTCCAATATTGCGCGTAATGACGGGATCGGTTAGCGGAACGCTTACGAGTAGCGGATGGTCCGGACCAGGCATGGCAATCGAAGGCACAGCCGCAACGCCGAGCCCAGCTTCGACTAGTCCCAGCGTAGTTGTGACGTGCTGGGTCTCATAGATACTGTATGGGAGGCCGGATACGTTGGCTAGCGCTTGGTCTAACAGTAGCCGGTTGCCGGATGCTTTGCTCACGGAAATATAGTCATACTCGGCCAAGTCTGCCCATTTGACGCGCCGATGCTTCGCGAGTGGATGGTCGCGCCGGCATGCCGCCACGAATCTCTCTTCAAGAAGGGGGCGAAACTCGATTTCCGGCTCTTGGTTGCCCACGAAATTGAGTCCGAAGTCCGCTTCACCGCACGATACCGCGGACAAGACCTCGTTTGCGCTGGCGTCAAGTAGCTTGACCCGAATCTTCGGATAGCGCTCGTGATAGCGCGAGATGACCTGCGACAAAAAGTAATAGACCGTTGAAGGCACGCAGGCGATAGTCACTTCCCCCATGCGCGTGGTCGTTACCCCTCGTATGCCAAGCAGTGTCTGGTCCAGGTCATCCAGAATCTGTTGTAGCTTGCGGTCGAACTCCCGCCCCACCGATGTAAGACTAACGCGTCGCGTGGTGCGATCCAGCAAGCGGACACCCAGTGCTTCTTCCAGCTTTTCGATTCGGCGACTGAACGCCGGCTGCGAAATATGCAGTGCCTCGGCCGCCTTCCGAAAGTTGTTCAACTCGGCAACTGCACGGAATGCCTGTAAGTCGTTGAGGTTGAAATTGATGGTCATCGGTGTGCCTTGCGTCGTCGTCACTGATCCATAGTGTGCATCAACCGTTCGCAATTATGCAATTCCATAGATATCAGAAAAGTATGACGATACGTTTGCGGGCGGAGAGGCCCTAGATCGAACGATATCCAATGGGAGCAGACAGATGCGGTTTACCCAACGACTTTTCCTCGGCAGTCTCGCCGTCGCGGCCGCCATGGCCAGCCCCGGTGCCTGGAGCGCCTTCCCGGACAAGCGAATCACGTTGGTCGTGCCCACTGCCGCAGGAGGTGCCAACGACGCCATTGCACGTGTGGTTGCGCAAGCGATGTCGTCAATTCTCAAGCAGACCGTTGTGGTCGACAACAAGGCCGGCGCCAACGGCGCAATTGCCAGCGAGTTCGTCATGCGAGCCCCGCCCGACGGTTACACGCTCCTGCTTGGATACGTCGCCACCCATGCGATGAATCCTGCACTGCAGCGCCTGCGCTATGACCCCATTAAGGACTTCGTGCCGGTCGGCATGGTCGGGTCGTCGGCGACGGTGATGGTCCTCAATCCCGGGGTGAAGGCGAACGATGCGAAGGCCGTCGTGGCTCTGCTGAAGGCGACGCCAAGCAAGGTCAGCTACGCATCCGCTGGCAATGGGACCGCCCCACACTTTGCTGCCGAGATGTTCAAGCTCTCCACGGGCACCGACATGCTTCATGTCCCGTATAAGGGGTCTGCACCTGCGATCAACGACACCATAGCAGGCCAGACACAAGTGATGTTTCCAAGCCTTTTTACGGCCATTCCTTATGTAAAGGGTGGCAAGCTTAAGGTAGTTGGCGTCGCGGGCAGCAAGCGTTCTGCATTGATGCCGAACGTCCCCACACTAAAAGAACAGGGCATTAATGATGTCGACGTTTCGCAGTGGTATGGGATCTTCGCGCCTGCCAATACCCCAATGCCGATCGTAGAAGCGTTAAACAAGGCTCTCAACCAAGCGCTGGCGGAGAAAAGCGTTGTTCAACGTCTGGAAGGCCAGGGCGCGGAGGTCGCGACGATGACGCCGAGTCAAATGCAAGTTTTTATGCAACAGGAGCAAGTGAAATGGAAGGCGGTTGTGCAGGCGGCGAAGTTGAAGGCGGACTGAGATGAGTAAAACTATTCCCTGTGTCCTGATGCGCGCCGGCACCTCTCGCGGACCATTTTTCCTGCGCGAATGGCTACCGGAAAGCGATGAGGAGCGTGACCAAGCGTTGATTGGCGCTATCGGTGCATCGGACCCCTTGCAACTTGACGGCGTTGGGGGCGGCAGCACGCTTAACAGCAAGGTGGCCATTGTGTCACGGTCCACGCAGCCCGATTGTGACTTGGACTATCTTTTTGTACAGGTGGGAGTCGGGAATTGCTCGGTGGATACACGCCCCAACTGCGGCAACATGCTGTCAGGGGTCGCGCCTTTTGCCATCGAGCAGGGTCTCGTCCAGGTCGAGCGCGACACGACGCGGGTACGCGTGCATAACGTCAATACTGGCGCTCGAATTGACGTGACCGTACGTACGCCGGATGGCCGGATAACCTATGACGGTGACACCCGCATCGACGGCGTCGCTGGAACCGGCGCTCCGATCTTGCTTGATTTTCTGGATGCCTGGGGTGCCGTGACAGGTCAAGTATTCCCAACGGGAAACCGCATCGATGTGATCGACGGCGTCGAGGTGACTTGCATCGATGCGGCCATGCCGCTGATGATTGTCCGGGCATGCGACTTGGGCGTCAGCGGCCGTGAAGCACCGGCCACGCTTGACAATGATGCAGCATTGCTGGCGCGCCTGGAGGCGCTCCGATTGCAAGCCGGCCTGCTGATGGGTCTCGGTGATGTGTCTGACAGCGTCATTCCGAAGCCAGTATTGGTTAGCCCGGGCGACTCGCGGGATAGCATCACATCGCGCTACTTCACTCCGCGCAAGTGCCATGCTTCTCATGCCGTTACGGGAGCTATCGGCGTGGCCAGCGCCTTCGCATTGTCGGGTACCGTCGCGAGCCGAAACGAGAGGCACTCTGGCCGACATGCCCTCGTGGTGCTTCATCCTGCTGGCCGGATCGAAGTTGAAGTGGAACTGGAGGGCGAGGGGGATGCCAAAAAAGTGACTCGTGCAGCTCTTGTTCGAACGGCCCGAAAAATCATGGCTGGTGAACTCCATCTGCCCGACTACGTTTTCTCACGGCCGGAGCCAATGGCAAAGCCTTCGATGGGATCGCGAGCGAAGCCTTTGCAAATCATCCTTCCTACACGCGCAGGCGGTGGCAATGACGCTGTGGCTCACCTCATCGGCCCCCGCATCGGGCGGCTGCTGGGGCAAGAGGTCGTCATCGATAACCGGGCCGGTGCGAACGGAGGAATAGCCTGCGAGTATGTTGCGCGGGCGGTCCCCGATGGACATACGTTGCTCCTTGGCTACGTGGGAACACATGCGATGAATCCCGCTCTTCAGAAGGTTGGGTACGATCCCCTCCGCAGCTTTGCGCCGATAGGTCTCATTGGGTCTTCTCCGATATTGTTGGTGGCAAATCCGTCGAACGTGCCGGCTGACTTGGAGGCTCTGATCGCCCGCTTGAAACAAGAGCCACGTGGCCTGCGCTATGCGTCCGCAGGCGACGGCACACCGCCTCATTTCGGTGCGGAACTCTTCCAGCTTGCCACTGGCACATCGATGCGCTCTCTCACCTTTGACGGCGCTGCGCCGGCAATTGCGTCGACCATTGAAGGGCGCACACAGGTGATGTTTTCTAGCCTGCTCACTGCGTATCGGCCGCTACGGGCCGGGCGCCTTCATGCACTCTCGGTTGCCGGTCCACAACGCCTCTCATGTTTGCCGGATGTTCCTACGCTAGCTGAAGCGGGGATTTCTAGCGTGCAATTGACACAGTGGTACGCGCTGTTCGCGCCTGGTGGCACTCCCTCCGCTAAGGTGGAGGAACTAAATCAGGTCTTGAACGAAGTTTTGCGAGACCCGGACGTCATTGCAGGTTTTGAAAGTTATGGCGCGACGGCGGAGCCGAGCAGTCCGGAGGCGCTGATGGCAAAAGTAGAGTCCGAGCTGACGCGATGGCGGCGCGTCGTTACGGAGTCAAGGCTGGCGCCAGCACTTCCCGCTCCACATTCCCAATTAGCCGACTCGTGTTAACTGCGCTGTGATGAGCCGGCCAAGGACTACCTACAGTCTTGCAACTGCATATCAGCCGGGTTCCGTGTCGGCTCGAAGGAAGTCGGCAATGATTTCGGCAGACCTGCGAGAGTTGATGAAGGGATTCCGACCAGGCTCCCGCATTACCGGGCGGAGGCTTGCACTGACTCGGTCGTCGCAATATGGGCATGGTGGCGAATCCGACGTTTAAGCCGATGTCGGCGGCAAATTGAAATCCGCTTTAAACCGTCTACGGATTCAGTAATAGGAGAAATCATGACCATAGTCGAAGCTCACTTGGGCAGCGAAAAGAGGCCGGAGCTGGTATCCCGGCCTTGCTACGCCGTCGCACCGGTTGCGGTTAAGGACCCCGATCCAATGGCCATTTCTTGGATACGGACACCGACCGAGGTGCTGATGGAGAATTTGAATGACCGGCAAGACGTGACCGATATTGCGTTCTTGGGATACAACTAGCCCTTCTCGACGATGGCGAGCTCCGAACGGTACGCCGCCGCTTCCGTGGCAAGCCATAGTCTTCATTTCTTGCATCAGGTCGACTGCCGCCGCAGTTCGCCGTGCTACGCGGCGCTGATCCACGGCGCCTCGTCGCACGTGGTTGAGCAGGACGACGTGCACAAGGACTCCGTGTTCCACCTTGCCGCCCGCTGAAAGGCACCGCCATGAACATCGCCACCACCTATCTCTTCGTGCCGGGCAACCGGCACGAGCGCTTCGACAAGGCCGTTGCCGCCGGCGCAGACGTGACAATCTTCGACCTGGAGGATGCAGTCCACCCCGACGACAAGGACGCCGCACGCGTGGCAATCGCCTCGTGGCTCGCGGCGAGGCAGCTTTCAGGGCAGGCGGCGAATGTCCTTGTCCGGATCAATGACGCCGCCTCGCCTTATTTCAGTGCCGACCTGGAGTGGCTCGCCAACCTGCCAGCCGGCACGCCGCTGGCCGGGCTAATGGTTCCCAAGGCCGAACAGCCGGCGTCTTTGGGCGGCATCGCCGAGGCGTTGCGCAGGGTCAATCCGAACGGCGCATTGTTGGCGATCATCGAGAGCGCCATAGGGGTGCAACAGGCCGACGCCATCGCCACGGCGCCCGGCGTGGCGCGGCTGGCGTTCGGCTCCATCGACTACGCCGTCGACCTCGGCTGCGAGCACACCCGTGACGCACTGGCCTACGCACGCAGCCGCCTCGTGCTGGCCTCGCGCGTCGCCCGTCTGCCGCCGCCCGTCGACGGCGTGACCACCGCGCTGGCGGAGGAGACCGTTCTGGCTGACGACGTCGCCTACGCCCGGGAACTCGGCTTCGCCGGTAAGCTGTGTATCCACCCGTCGCAGGTGGCCGGCGTGCAAGCGGGCTTCCGTCCGACGGCGCAACAGGCCGATTGGGCCCGGCGCGTGATCGAGGCCACCTCGTCCGGCAGCCATGCCGTGCAGGTCGACGGCAAGATGGTCGACAGGCCCGTCATCGAGCAGGCGAAGCGCATCCTGGCTCTGTCTGGCAACTATTGAGATTTACAAAAAACATGACAACGGATTCAGGGCTGGCGCGTTTCATCTCTAACGGGTTGATTGGAGATACGCGCCGTGTCGAAGAAGCCGTTAGACGATGCAACGAAGAAGCG
>NZ_QKWJ01000144.1 GCF_003353055.1 Cupriavidus lacunae | reverse complement strand
GCTCCTGCGCGGCATCGCCGGGCAATACCGCGGTGATGGCGAAGACGATGGCCGAGACGGCCAGCAGCGAGATCAGCGCCATTCCGATGCGCCGCGCCAGCAGACGCAAGATGAAGGGGTTCAAGGTGTCTCCTTTCTTAGTTGGTAAATCAGGCCGCGAGTCGCACGTGAGCGACTGACGAATCGCGCATGCGCTGCAAGATTCCGAAATCCGGTGGTGCAGGGCGCTCATGATCCGTCTTATTCGTCTGGGCCGATAAAGCTCCAGAACGGCTTCTTCTCTGGCATGGCAATGGCTCCTGCAAGGAGCCAGAGTCTTTGTGGGGTGCGACATTGAAGCATGTGCGCGCAAGCGCTTGATGGGGTATTTCAGGCCATGACAGTAATAGCTGCGGTTTCACGTGGGCGGTTTGGCATTGCATGCCGCGCGCACAGCGCGCATGCAGGTGCACCGCAACATTCGTCGGGATTTACCCTGGGAGGGCGTCATCTTGGTGCGTGCCCGGATGCAGTAATTTTTTCCTATCAGATGCCGGCGTGTTCATCGCATCATGGTTTCCCCTTTTCGCCCGGCGCTGCGACGACTGCAATGACATACGCCACGACCCCGCACAATGCCGACGATATGGCAGGCCCGGCCGATCTGGAAAATCTGCGCCGCGGCGAGCGCGGTCAGCCGCTCAGCGGTTTTGTCGACCGTGCCAGATGATTCTGAAGAATTGTGCGGCTTTAATCTGCTTCCGGGCAATGAGCACCAAAACTAAGGCTGTGATTGCCGACGATCATCCTGTGGTGCTCGCCGGACTGGCGCCGTACATGGCGCGTCAAGGCATTGACGTCATGGCCATCGCGGATAGCGTCACTGGGCTTCTGTCGGAACTCAGGAAGCATGCATTGCTACTGCCGGATATCGTCATCACCGGCTATGACTATGGTGGAGAGATCGACGGGTTACGCCTGATAGAACGACTACGCCGGATGTACCCCAAGGTGAAGATCGTGGTCTTCTCGGGGGCGCGTCCAAACGGCCTGGTTCGTCAATTGCTGGCGAAAGGTGCCGACGCGTTTGTCGCAAAATCAATGGATCTGCAGTTCGTGGCGGATGCATGTCAAGCCGTCCTCTCAGGTTCCAAGTACATAGACCCCGCCACTGAGAGGTTGTTGACTGCTCCGACCCACCATTGCGAAGACCGGTGCGACGATCGTCTTAGCCCACGCGAACGCGAGGTAATTCGCCTCCTGGCGCAAGGCCATCCGCTTCAGGAAATTGCACGGAAATTCCAGCGCAGCGTCAAGACGATCAGCGTCCAGAAGTGCTCGGCCATGAGCAAGCTCGGGCTGCGAAATGAAATGGAACTGGCCATGTACCTCGTCAAGCACAGGCACGCGGTGATCCAGTCATGACTGCGCTGCGGTAGCAACCGTAGCGTGAAAAAAATGGGACTGCCAAAGAGCAGCCCCATACGGGCTCTGCTGCAAAGCCATGGAAAGTGTCGATATATGCTGATGAACATACACCAGACAGCAGAGCTACCGAACATACTAAGCCGATACTTGCCTGACGGATATAGGCGGTTGCCTAAAAGAAGCTTTAGATTAAATAACAACATCATGGTCAGACTACAGATTGTGAATTCTCAAAAAACAGATGCAGAATCTGAGTCGCCCCAATTCGAACCGATACGAATTGGATACTTACCATTCTTCGAGGAAATCATTTCATGAAATTCAAACTGTCGGCCATTGCAGTCGCCTTGCTGGTGGTCCCCAGCGCGTATGCGCAATCGAACGTCACGTTGTACGGTGTTGCGGATGTGGGTATTGAATACCTGAACAAGGCCGTTGCTTCGACGGGTACCGTATCTGCCGGCGCCCAGGGCAACAATCTGTGGGCCATGCAATCAGGCAACCAGTCCGGATCGCGCTGGGGATTGCGCGGCGTAGAAGACCTGGGTGGCGGCATGAAGGGCATCTTCCTGCTGGAAAGTGGCTTCAACCTGGATACCGGCACCTCCGGGCAGGGTGGCCGTCTCTTTGGTCGCGGCGCCTACGTCGGTCTGCAGAACCAGTGGGGACAGCTGACCCTGGGCCGGCACACGACGCCGTTCTATGACTTTGGCGTTACCTACGACCCGATGTCGATCGCGAGCCGCTATTCCATCGGTGCACAAGACCCGTTCATGGGCGGGGCGCGTGCCGACAACTCCGCCAAGTATATGGGGACGTTCGGCGGCCTGAGCGTGACTGGCCTGTATAGCTTCAACAACAACAACCAGGAGGTCGCGGGCAATTTCACCAACGGGCGTGAGTACTCGTTCGCTGTGAACTATGCTGCGGGCGGATTCGCCGTTGGCGCCATTTACGACCAGTCGAACCGGTCGGCAGCCACGGCTCTTTCGACCAATAGTCTGATCAGACGGGCCGCAGTCGCCGGGACATACGCTTTCGGTCCTGCCAAGCTCTACGGCGGTTACCGATATGCCCACGCGTTCAACGGTGCCACCCTGCCTGGCGTTGCGCTGACCAACACAGTGTCGAACCTCGGTTGGGTCGGCGTTGGCTACCAGGTATCGCCGGCGCTGTCGGTCAGTGGCTCTGCGTACTACCAGAACCTGCGTCAGTCGAACGCCGGCAACCCGTGGCAGTTCGTTGCGCTGGTTGACTATGCACTGTCGAAGCGCACGGACCTTTACACCACGGTTTCATACGCACTGAACCGCGGCAAGTCGAACCTGGGGGTGAACGGGTTCAATGACCAGCTGGGTGCGAGCAGCGAAGCCGTGCAGCCGGGTGCAAACCAGTTTGGCGCAGTCGTTGGCATCCGCCACAAGTTCTGAGCCTAAGTCCGTTAGTGCAGACCCGGGGGCATCTCCGGGTTTTTGATACAACTCCGTTCGGCTTCAGGGTTGCCAGGTTTGGAGCGCCGTCCGTTCCGGGACGGCTTCGCGTTGGCCGCCGGCTTCCGCATCATGTCAGCCACAGCGGCGCAGCGCCAGGCCTCCAACTGCGGGCGAGAAAACACCGGAAATTGCAAGTTCAAAGCATATTCGGCAGCTTCTGCCAGCGCTGCGATGCGATACTTTATCCGGATCGCGAGCCTGCTCTCGCTGTTCATGGCGAGGAAATACAAAGTACGTACCGCTGTAGCCGACAGCCATCACTGTCGTGGGCTATGCCGATCCCTTCGTCAAGCCCATGCGTATGCTCGAAACGATCAACGACGGGCACTGGAACCATCATCTGAAGGCAAATGAAGTGCTGAAGGCAGGGAACATCAAGCTGGACACGGAGGGCTGCAATGTCGCCTAAGCGACGATGGACGGCAATGCAGGAGCGTTACCCCTCGCTGGGTGTATTCGGGTACATCGACATGATGCTCAATTCGTCCATGCATCCCAGGACGCAGCATCGCGTTCTGGACTGCGTTGAGGAACAGCGCGTATGGGAGTGGCCGGGTTCGCCGGGCATCGGTATCACCCGTTTCGGACGGTTCGAGCATTCCTGCTGTGTGACGTTCGCACGTAGCGGCCAGCACGCTATGTACTACGTGTGCCAGAACGGACGCTATCGCATGGAAGAAGCGCCGACATTCGTATCAGAGTTCCATGCAGGCGATGAGTGACCGCATGCATCGTGCGAAACGGTGCATGCTATCGGCAAGGCCGACTGTGCGCAGATCAACGCAGACCGGGTTCGCTGCGCGTCGCCGGTCAGCAGTCCAGCGGCTCCACTGCCACGCGCACGCGCGGTGCGATGGCGCACATCAATTCATAGCCGATTGTTCCGGCTGCGGCAGCCACGCTGTCGATCGGAACGTGCCTGCCCCAGTGTTCAACGAACGTTCCAGGTGTGGCATCCGGACACTTGGTCAGATCGACGGCGAGCATATCCATCAGTCCGTGTAGCGGTCAGCATCCGTGCCGTGCGGGGCCCAACTCGGCGCCGACGGGGCTCAGCAGAGCGCCTGATTCACGATTGCGAACTGCTTGAGCGTGCTATCCGCCGGCGGTACGCCATTACGTGCCATCGCCACGACGGTATCCACCTGAGCCAGTCCCACCTGCGCGAGCCAGTCCTGCAGGTCGCTCGTTCCCGTGACATCCACGCGTACGAAAGACCCGGCGTATGCGCCGGACCAGTGGGCAATCAAGGCCTTCGCGCGCTCACTATCGCAGGCCACCACCGGCCCAATCGCATAGCCTCGCCCGAAGCGCCGCATGGCCGAGAATCCGACCGCTTCGCCATTGCGTTCCAGCACCACAGTCTCGGCCATGGGGAGCAATGACTTCAGCACTTCGCCGCGCGACATGCCGGTAGCGCGATTCCCCAGTTCAATGATCGTCTCGAGATCGCCTGACTCGAACGGACGCAGCGTTTCCCCCGCATTTAGTGCAACCGGGCTGACGGCATTCATCGTGCCCTGATGCTGGTTGATGGTGCCAGTCGCGACGAAGCCGAGGCGCTCATACAGAGGCTGTCCGGCGGGAGTTGCATTGAGCAACGTGCAGCGGTTGCCGAGCGCTTCCAGCACCAGGCGCATCAACTCACTGCCGATGCGCTTGCCTTGATGTGCCGGCGACACAATGATCATCCCGAGCGATGCTTGCTGTCCCTGCTTCCAGCAAAGCCCCGTGCCGATCACCACGCCAGCTTCCTCGGCGACGAAGCCGGTTCCAAGGCGAAGGACAAATTGCCAGTCTTCGGCACGATGCGGCCAGCGCAAGGCTTGCGACAGCTCATGTGCGGCGGGCACGTCCTCTTCGCTCATCGTGCGATAGGAAACTGGCGCATGGATAGCGTGGCTTGGCATGGTGTCTTCCTCTTGAGTAAGCCGAATCAGCAACACGTCTGGCAGGACTACGAACTGAAGCAATCTTGCCACAGTGTTCCCGCCTCGTTACGGCGCAAATGCGATTCCACATGATCGTCTGACTGCCGCTTCATCACGCAGCGCTTATGCCGTTGGGCCAGCGCCAGACCGCACAAATTGCTACGCCCGCGCTCCTGCAATGGGCTTGCGGGATGCAGCCCGCTTTCCCACACCGGGGAAATGGCCGACGCCCATCAATAGCGACTTGTTCGGGATGCAGCAAATTATGCTGAACGGCACGTTAAATGCCGCTGTTTCTATGCGTGGACACTGTCCAAACGGGATACTCCGGAACCTCGAAGGTGCTGTAATTCTGTCCGGGGAGTAGGCGACGTCATGGCGGAGCTGATTCATGTCGGGACACACCTACACCGATCGAACTTTTTCCCTCTTGAAGGTTTGCGCAGCGCATGGCTCACGCAGCGTAATCCTCATTGAATCGCGAGAACAAGTCATGTCGAGTTTGCAGCAGGGTGCCACCGTGCACGCCACGCCGGCTACCTTTGTCAATTTGCGCACGTTTGCGCAAGACCATTCCCTCGGTATTCCCTTCACCGACGCTTCCGAGGAAAACAACTTCCTTTTCCGCCGTCGCATGCTGGACTTGCCGCCGGGACCAGTAACGGTGGGCGTTATCAAACTGGACAGTGGGCGCGGGTCGGTAAAGGCACAGCCTGCAGATGAGTTCATCATCGTCTGCGAGGGCAAGCTGACGCTGATCCAGCCGGATCGCACGGTCGTGCTGGGTCCGGGCAACAGCGCTGTGTTGTTACATGACGCAGAGTTCGCCTGGTCTGCTGAGTGCCCGGTGTCGATCATCTTCATGCGCTACAACGACAGCCGCCCTGGAGCGCGCGCGCTTCTGCCGATCGCAGAAGAGCCAGCACTGGAACCGTCCGGCGCGCCTTCGGCCGCGTTGCTGCTCACCCCGACTCCCGTTTGTCGCAACTACACGGACTATCGCTCTCAGGACGGGCAGTTCGTCTGCGGCACCTGGGATTCGACTCCCTACCATCGTCGGGCGATGTTCTATCCCCACTACGAACTGATGTATCTGTTGGAGGGCAGCGTGACGTTTGAAGATGAAACCGGCCGTAGTGGGACATTTTCGCGTGGCGATATCTTCCTGGTCGAACAGAATGCGCAGTGCAGCTGGGATAGCCGTGAGCAGGTGGCCAAGGTTTATGCAATTTTCCGGCCGGCCTAGTTAGTATTGCGCGCCGTTGAAATTCACTGGTGGTCTCCGCTTCACTGTGAAGCCTTGCCCACAGGCAGCCATGCCTGTGGGCTTTTTATTTGATGGTGCCCTCGATCGCTGCGCAATGAACTGCGCCGCAAGCGGCATCATTGGCGTCCGACCAGCTTCAACAGGCCCAGGCCCGGATACATGCGGTCGATCTCCGCCAGATCCTGGTAGGTCTCCTCGAGGATCCAGTCGCGCAGCCTGGTTACGGTAGGGCGAGGGGACGGGGTCGCTTGCTGCACCAGATAGCATTGCCGGTTAGCGACATGGACCTGATCGATGGCCGGCACCAGTGCCCCCTGTCTCACCCAGTGGGTAACTACGTTCAGCCAGCCCGGCGCAATGCCCTGGCCGAGCATCGCTGTCTGCACCACGATCGAATAGTCGGAAAAATTCAGGTGGTACAAGTCCCGGCTACGTTGACCGAGTGCGGGAAACAGCGTCGGCCAGTCCCGATTGCTGTCGGTCAGGTTGATGAGGACGTCGCTGTCGCGGCCGGTATCGTCCCGATAGGCCGGGCTGCACACTGGCACGATGATTTCCGGCATCAGCAACACGCTGTTTTGCGCTGCCTCGCCGGGGGAAAAGAAGCGAAGCCCAAGGTCTACGTCATGCAGCGGCCCGCCCACCCTGCCAGAGATCAGCTGGAACCGCAGGTCAACGCCGGGAAAGTCCCGCCGCAGCTTTTCCATGCGCGGCATGATCCAGTGCGTGGTAAAGGCCGTCGAAACGGAGAGCGTGACGGTCTCCAGTCCGGTGGCGCGCGTTTCGATTTCACTGATCGACGCCTGGATAACGTTGAAGCCTTCGGTGATGGCGCGATGGAGCAGGCGCCCGTTCTCGGTCAGCTCGACGCCCCCACGTACCCGATCAAAGAGCCGCACGCCCATGCGGTCTTCCATGCGCGCCAGCATCCGGCTGACGGCCGGCTGGCTGACATAGAGTTCGGCGGCGGCCTTGGTCAGGCTGCCGCAGCGCCCGGCGGCCTCGAAGACAAACAGGGCATTGGCGCTGGGCAGTTTTCGCCGGAAATTTGCCATAACCTCAGATTATGTTCGGCCCAACAATTGGGACGTTGCCGTGCTGGCAGGGGCTCCCTACACTTTGTGCATCGTACAACGGATTATCGGAGCAAGGCCGTGTCTGTGCGTCACATCGGGTTATCGGCGGTCGAATTTGCCGGCGGCAAGGGAGGCGATGGCTGCCTGGCCGCTCCTATTACATTAAGCGCCAGCGCAGCCTCGCCGGAACCGGCGCAAGCATCACCCGGAGCGGCCGCGTCGGACGCATCGCGGAACGTTTTGATCACCCGCAGCGGCATCCTGGTGGACCGTGCCCATGGGGGCGCGCCTTGCTCTTCCGACCCCTATTGGCACCATGGCCTTGCGCCGTTCCCGACCGCGGCATCCGAGCTGCCCGCCAACGTCGATGTGGCGATCGTCGGCGCGGGATTCTGCGGCTTGTCCGCGGCCCTGGCGCTGGCCAGGCAGGGTGCGAATGTTGTGGTGCTGGAAGCGCAGGGTTCGATTGCAGCGGAGGCGTCGGGTCGCAATGGTGGCCATGTCAACAACGGCCTGGCCGTCGACTACGCCACGCTTGCCGCGCGCGTTGGCGCCGACCAGGCGCGCGAGTGGTATCACGCTTACGACGCCGGCGTGGACGCCGTGGAGGCGCTGATTCGCGACGAAGGCATCGACTGCGGTTTCGTTCGCCATGGCAAGCTCAAGCTCGCCTCGCGGCCCGAGCATTACGACATGCTCGCGCGTAGCTGCGAACAGCTCGTGCGCTCTGGCGTGGATCCGGACGTGGAGCTGCTGAGCGCAAGCCGCGTCAGGCAGGAGGTGGCCAGCGACCGCTACGCCGGCGGACTGCTGTACCGCAAGAGCGGCCAGATGCATATGGGCCGCTTTGCCCACGGGCTGGCGCAGGCAGCGGCGCGCCAGGGTGCGCAGATCCATCTGCGCACGGCTGTGGAGAAGATCGAGCGCATCGGGCACACGCACGGCCACCTGCTGTACACGGCCCGCGGCACGGTGCAGGCCAGCCAGGTGCTGCTGGCTACCGGCACCACCCAGCACGGCGGCTACCGCAGCTTCGGCTGGATCCGCCGGCGCATCGTTCCCATCGGCAGCTTTGTCATCGCCACGGAGCTGCTGGGGCGTGCACGCGCGCAGGCACTGCTGTCGGAGCGGCGCACGTATGTCACGACCGCGAACCTGCATAACTATTTCCGCCTCACGCCTGACGACCGTCTGCTGTTTGGCGGCCGGGCGCGCTTTACCGCTTCGCCGCCGCAGTCCGATACCCGCAGCGGCGAGATCCTGCGCGCCACCATGCTGGAGGCCTTTCCGCAGCTTG
The DNA here is from genome assembly GCF_003353055.1 of Cupriavidus lacunae. GTDB lineage: Bacteria > Pseudomonadota > Gammaproteobacteria > Burkholderiales > Burkholderiaceae > Cupriavidus > Cupriavidus lacunae. The sequence continues at coordinate 1,865 of NZ_QKWJ01000144.1, read as the reverse complement.
CGGACGTGGCAATCACACATTGCTGGGGTGGGTTGGTCGACATGACGCAAGACCGCCTGCCGCACGCCGGCGAGCGCGACGGCCTTTACTACGCGATGGGATTTAGCGGGCATGGCACGCAGATGGCCGTGCTGATGGGGCAGCGCATGGCCCGCGTGATGGCGGGCGATATCCTGGCAAACCCCTGGCGCACGCGCGACTGGCCGGCCATACCGGGCCATCTGGGACCGCCGTGGTTCCTTCCCGCCGTCGGCCTGTACTTCAAGCTCAAGGACCTGGTGTCGTGAGCCAACTGAACCGGAATTAGCGCAAGCAAGCTTTGTTTCGGCACCGCGGTCGTATCCGCACGCGGCCGGTGGGCCGCTTTTTCTCTCATTTTTACTAGCAGAGGTATTTCATGGCACTCAAAGACTTCAAGGTACTTACCTTCGACGTGGTTGGCACGCTGATTGACTTCGAGGGCGGGATGCTCGACTACTTTCATCGCGCCGTGCCCGACAGCGCCATCAGCGATGAGGATTTTCTCGCCGCCTATCGCCGCACCCGCGCCGCCGACAAGACGATGTGGTATCCCGATGACCTGGAACGTTGCTGGCACCTGATGGCGCAGAGCCTTGGCCTCCCCGACTCCGACGAACTCGCCTGTGGCCTGCGGGACTCCGTGGTCAACTGGAAGGCGTTCCCGGATTCGGTCGAGGCGCTGAAGCGTTTGCGCAAACATTTCAAGCTGGTGGCGATGACCAACGCCCAGCGCTGGGCACTGACCCACTTTGAGAAGACGCTGGACTTTCCGTTTGACGACACCGTCACCTGTGACGATGCCCTGACGGAAAAGCCCGATCCTCAGTACTTCGCCTATGCGCGTGGCCGCTATGACGGCAAATGGGGTTACAAGCAGGCAGGCAATCTCCATGTGGCGCAGAGCCAATACCACGACATCGGCATTGCGAAGAAGCTTGGGCTGAAGACCTGCTGGATCGAGCGCCGTCATGCGCAGAAGGGATTCGGCGGCACCATGGAAGTGCCGGAGCTGACCAAGCCGGACTACCACTTTCATTCGCTGGCACAACTGGCGGACGCTGTCGAGGACAACCAGTAAGGGCAGTCGCACCCGGGGGCGGTGTCGCTGCGTCGCACCGCCTTTTTCGTTCCCTATCTTTTCCCTTCTCTCGCTCCCTGATCTACATGCCCATCACTATCATTCCGCAATCCGTGACTTGCAGCGACCTGACCGACGACGGTCCTGTCGGCAGGCCGTTAAGCCAACCGCCGTGCCGCACCAGCAGCTTCAAGTTTGACCTCGAAAGCGCCGGACAGAACCGGGCCGGCCTGTGGGAATGCACAGTCGGCTCCTACGAACGGCAAGTCGAGGAAGCCGAAGTCATGCACATCCTTGCCGGTGAGTGCCTGTTCACGCCGACGGGTGGCAGGCCGATCCGGATCAAGGCCGGCGACACGCTGTTCTTCCCGGCGAACACGACCGGCATCTGGGAAATTCTGGAACCCTTGCGCAAGGTCTACGTGATCCTGCAGTGATCGGAACGCGAGCGGGGAAGAACGTTGCACGCTCGCGCATCTGAACAAAGCCACGAGCCGACGCATACGCACCCCTCTCCCGCACGCGGGAGAGGGGTGCAAACCGGCGGCATTCAGGCTTTGTCAGGCTGTGTTGCGATAACCCGGATCAGTTCGTTTCCAGCAGCACCTGCGCACGCGCAAAGCGCCCGATGGCATAGGGCTCCAGCGGAATCGAGGTACGGCCCGTGGCGATCAGCTCCGCCATGGTTTCGCCCACGCCGGGGCTGATCGCAAAGCCTTCACCATTGAAGCCGAAGGCGTAGTACAGGCCGGGCACCGTGGCGCTG
>NZ_QKWJ01000143.1 GCF_003353055.1 Cupriavidus lacunae | reverse complement strand
TGCGCGAAAATTCGAGAGTAAACGCGAGTCTGGCGAAGTTAACAACCCCTTACCTCGAAATTTCGCAGCCTCAGGCTACATGCTCGGCTGCCGAGGCGGTCCTACTTCTGTATAAGGGAATGCGTTAAGCCCACCGCCGGATGATTTCTTAAGACGTCGAGCTTCCAGTAGTGTTCAGGGGCTTCAACGTCGGCCACGGACACCGGATCAAACTGTGCTATCTGGCTTTTGTATGCCCTTGCGGCCTGCATTTTCTGGCCACGGAATTGGGCGAAGCAGAGCAACGCGCGCGTCGCCATCCTCCCCTCCGTGCGCCATGCTTCGCCCCGCTGCTGCAGCGCGCCGGGATGGCGCCGATGGATCGCTTCCTCATAAATGAGCCAACTTGCCAGCCATTCCGCCAGAGCATAGGCCAGCTCGGCGGGCGCATATCGCATGCCGTACTGCCCATCGAGAAAGTCCAGCCATTGCGCCGTGGCGCCGAGCATGTACAGACCGCGCCGGTCTTCCTCGCGGCGCGCCCTGACCGCCTCGGGGCCGCTGCCGAAGCCTGCTGTGCGATCCCATTCCTGCAGCGCGCGGGCCGAGTCCGGCACGCCCCTTCATACGGACTAACGCAGCTTAGGACTTGGTTTCCGTCGTCGGAATCTTCCCGGCCACGGCCTTATCGATGGCGTCGAAAATGAGGATGCTTTGGCGAATATCCTCTTTAAACTCTTTGACGCGATCCTTTGGTAGTGTGTAGTAGCCCTTGCCTCCAGTGATTCTAATCTTTAGATCAGTCGTTGAAGAAACTTTGCGCAAGGCAGTCAGTTGTTGTGGCGCAACCACGAAATCATAGGATTCTTCTACGCCGATTGAACTGTTGTCTCGCTTCACGCCGCTATGAGGAAAATCTTGCTCAAGGATGACATCACCATCCGCCATGATCGATAGTTTTTCAATAAACAACCAGCCATGTTTATTATGAAAATATGTCGAAATCAATAGATTGGGCGCGTCGTTATCTTTGATAGAGATGTATGAGTGGACGTTTGTTGATGCGTTAATGCTGAGAAATGTGGGTGGGGTGAAAAAAAACAACTTTCGAAAGGCATCACGCTTCATAAGACTAATCACGTTTCCTTCTGGCGTGACAAATTTTGCTCCCGATTTACTGATTCCATCCTCATCCTGATTTTCTTCTTTCGACAAGGTAAATGCCGAACGAAATGCCTTGTTCCAGTCAGCGGGAGTGATTGCCGGCTCGTGTTTTGGTGAAGCTGCTTGAGGGGCGACTGAAGCCGGAGTTGTGTTCTCTTTGCATCCAACAAGGGCAAGTAGACTGACCGATCCCACAATACCCCAGGTCTTCATTCTCGTTATCATGCTTTGCTGTGCCAGGCGGGAGTCCGATCGAGGCAGTTTATTCGTTAGCCTAGATGGGCGCCAGTGAGCGATCCCCCTCGTTAGTAGGGGGCGAGGTACTGTGCTTGGCAAGTCCTTATGGCAGTTGTGTTGGAGGCGAAGGCTTTACTGTTTGCATTTCGCCGTCCATCCAGCATCAAAAACGCCGCCTTTCTTGCTCAGGATTCGAAGTCCGCACTTTGCTTCGGCATTCCACTTGCTCCGCTGAATGTCTCGGCGCGCAGCGAGGCGCGCGACGCGGCCGTGCAGGCCGGGGCCCGCGCCCGGCTCGAAACCCAGGTCGCGGCGCTCGCCGATCGGCTCGCGACCTGGACACCGTGCAGGCGGAGTTGGCCGCGGCGCAGCGCCGGGCCGAACGGGCCGAGGCCGAAGCGGCGCTGGCAGAATTGCGGGTGGCTCCACCCGGCGTCCTGAATCCGGATGACGGCAGCGACAGCAGTGACGACAGCAATGACAGCAAGAACTGAGCGGGCGGCGGCGATCCGCTGGATCCAGGCGGAGATGGCCGACTACGGGCTGACCATGGAGGAGCTGGAAGCGGCGGGTTGCTTTTGATCATCTGTTCGAGGTTCTGTACCCGCATGGCGATGTGGAACCAATCGAGAACGTATTCACCGCGGTCACCAAAACCGAGTTGGGCAAACCGTACGGTATCGCCGCCGTCCGACAGGAAGGTGACCGGCTGACTGGGTTGCACACCTTCTCGTAGAAGGAAGTTCCACATACGATTGGCCGGCCGGTGCTCCAGCTTGTGCACGTAGGCGAAACTATGCCCGCCATCCTGATCCCGCAGGGACTTGCCGACGATCACTTCAAACCAGCCATCCTGGCGGCGCCGGTGGCCGGCCAACCGAAGGTAGCCGCCGTCAATGCCGACGGCGCGGACAGGACTGGGGATTGCTTCCCTGGGCGGCCAACAACAGCTTCCTGGCGAGCACCAGATTCGCAAGACCGAACAGGCTGAACAGTTGCGCCGTGTTCTTGACCAAGCCCTTGTAGCGCACCTTGCGATGACCGAAGAGATTCTTGATCACGTGGAACGGATGCTCGACGCGCGCCCGGATTTGGGCCTTGGCCCGCTCGACGGCGATCAGCAAGTCCTTGACGGCGCCGTCACGCATCGCCTTTATCTTGCCGCGCTTGACGGCCACCTGCCACTTCACGGACTTGCCTTGCATCTCGTCGCGCTTCTCTACGCCCGTGTAGCCCGCATCACCAAACGCATGGTCTTCGTGGCCATGCAGCAAGGCATGCGCCTGCGACACGTCAGACTCGTTCGCCGCCGTGCCCACCACACTGTGCACCAGCCCCGAAGCCGCATCCACGCCGACATGCGCCTTCATGCCAAAGTGCCATTCATTACCCTTCTTGGTCTGGTGCATCTCCGGGTCGCGGCTCTTCTGCTTGTTCTTGGTCGACGGCGGGGCCTCGATGATGGTGGCGTCCACAATCGTGCCTTCCTTCATCAGCAGCCCCCGCTCACACAGCATAATGCCGATCTCGTCAAACAGCTTTCGCGTCAGTTCATGTTCGACGAGCATGCGGCGAAACTTTAGCAGCGTGGTCGCATCCGGCACCGCTTCGACCGCCAGATCGATCCCGGCAAACGCCCGCATCGCCATGCTGTCGTACAGCGCGTCTTCCAGCGCCTCGTCCGACAGCCCATACCACTGCTGCAGGAAGTAAATGCGCAGCATCCGCTCCAGTCCGATCGGTGGCCGCCCACGTTTGCCCTTGGGATAGTACGGCTCGACCGCCGCTATCAGGCGCGACCATGGCACCACGCTTTCCATCTCCGTCAGGAAGCGCTGGCGGCGCGTCACCCGCTTCTTGCCATAGCTTTCCGCTTCCGCAAAACTGATCTGTCGCTTCATCTCCGGCTCATCTCTTGGGCATGCACATGACAACGCTTACAAGCCACTCGGCGATGACTGCCACGCTGATTAGAGATTCCGCCCATGTCCTCGGGCGGGCATGGCCCGCAACCCGCCACGCAACGGGGCAACTGGCCAGGATGCTGGCGCAGCATACGCCGCTCCATCCGAATCTCGTGGCGCCACCACGCGTTGAAGTCATACACGTAGACGAAGCCTTCGTGTTCTCGGAGATGAAACTCGGTCAGCGGCAGTTCGTTTGCCACTGTGCGGAACTGCAGCACGCCCTCCTGAGCTTCGCCGTAACGCCTGCCACGAATGCTGAACACGTGCAGATGTTCGTCGGCCCAGCCCATGATGACCTGGATGACATTGTGCAACTGTCCGAGCGTCAAATGCTCGGGAACGAGGACACGTCGCCAAACCGGTGGGCTCAGGCCGCGCAGAGCAATTCGAAGTTGAAGGACGGGGGTCGCCGGCCCGGGATCGGAAGCCATGCGCGCATTGTAGGTGCCTCATTGGCCTCTCAGTAGCGGTCCGGCCGTCAGCCCCCGTTTTGGCGCGCTCTCCAATTGCAGCAGCAACTGCGCAGCCTGCTCGGCCACGAGCAGATCATCACACAAGCCTACGGGCGTCACCTGCTGATCAAACGTCTGGACGACGAGGAGCCGACCGTGGTGGCTCGGCTGACCGAACTCGGCCGCAATCGTTATGGCGCCGCCTTTCGCAACCATAGCGGGCGTTGGGAACCGTTGCCAGGCGAAGGCCCACTCGACGAGATGGCCGAGCTGATCGTCACGCTTCTGCAGCCGTATTTGCAGCCCGATAATGAAAAAAGCTATTTAAGGGATGTCGTACTAGTGCCCTGCCCGCACGTGTCCCCCTTATGTACCTGGGGCAACGCTTCTACCCCTGCAGTTTCGTTGAGCACGGGGAAGATCGGAATGCCGGAACGCGCCTTCCCGATGCGTACGGCACCGGACTGACTTGAGAATCCGTCACCACTATGCTTTGGGTTGGATGAGGATGTTCCTATCGATACGAAGTAGCAGCAACGAGTACTTCAGCGAATCCCTCGAATCGGTGTTCAGGATTCCATGGCATGGCCATCGACAACGCGATCCGCTAGAACGGCTGCCATCCGCCCGGCCGAATCAGCGGAAGGCGTGTTTTCTCAGAACCAGGAGCAGATCATGTCAATTGGACTCCTACTGTTGATTGTCTTGGCTATCTTCCTCGTTGGGGCAATTCCCAACTGGTCGTACAGCAGCGGATGGGGCTACGCGCCATCAGGCACACTGGGGGTGCTTTTGGTTGTGGTCCTTGTCCTGTTGCTGCTAGGCAGACTCTGAGGGGGGCGTCGGGGAACGTCCCGGGCCGCCGGAGCCGCCATTGCAAGGCAGGCTCATGGCCAGCTTCCTGAATCGCCGAGATCCAATCTGAGGAGCGCGCGTAATCGGGCACGCGCTCGGTGACAACCTGGTTGCCACCTGTCATCCCGCGGCCGAGTTGCCTCAGCATCCGGCTCGCAACACCAATGAAGAGGGATACATCATGAACAAGGACCAAGTGAAGGGCCGTGTCACAGAGGCCGCCGGGAGAGTCAAGGAAGCCTTCGGCAAGATGACTGGAAACAAGCAAACGCAAGTTGCGGGAACCCTGAAGAAGGATCTTGGCAAGACGCAGGCAGCGTACGGCGACGTCAAGGCGGATATCAAGAAAGCCGAGTAACAGAATATGGAGAGGGCGAGCACCCGAGCCAATGTACCGCCGGCACGATGGCAAAGGCGGCGAGCCGACTGGCCGCCTATGCCCGCTTCGGCCTTTCCTCGTTACATGCCGGCATCAGGAGACACCCATGCTGGACACGATGCTGAATCAGTTCCCTCCCCTGGAGCAGGAAGCTTTCCGCGAGACCTGTCTGCGTAACGGGGTCGCACCCGACGGATTTACCGTGACAGCAGTTGAAGGCGCTGTGCCGGCACGCGGGCGCAGCATCTCGGTACGCTTCGGCAGGGAAGTCCGCCAGTACGACGGAAGCCAGCCTGCGCAATGGACTGTCGATTTCGAGGACGACCTGAGATCGCGCGTGTTCGGCTGAGCTCTCCGCCGTTGCACCCGCGTACGCCAGCGGACCGACTTCTTGCGCCCATAGGGAGAACATCGTTTCGACACAGGCAGACGACCAGGCCTTTGCAGCCGGAGTTCGGGACCTATGGAACAACCATACCCGGCTCCCTGCGTGGCCGCAGGAGGTAGCAAGAAATGAAACGCACACAGACATTCCTCAAACGGACGGCAATCCTTATCGCCGTACTTGGCATAGTCGCATGTAGCGGCATGAGCCGGCGAGACACCGACACCGTAGTGGGTGCAGGCGTTGGAGGCGTGGCGGGTGCCGTGCTGACCGGCGGCAGCGCGTTAGGAACTGTCGGCGGAGCCGCCGTAGGCGGCGTCGTCGGCAATCAGGTCGGCAAGTAGCGGCAGCGGCGCGACTCTATGGGCGCCGCGCAAACGATGCTCAGCGATTTGCGACGCTCGCCGTGCGCTGCCTCCGTACGCTGTCGTACCGCGATCCCAACCGCTTTGAGGTAGGCCGAATTCATACCTCGAGCACCGGAGAGAATCATGGCGGACTGACGGCAGGCATCAGCCTCGAAGGCACCAAGGTAACCAAGGGTGGCTGCCATGTAACCATCGACAGCCGCCGACAAGAGCGCCGCCGCCAGATCAACGCCAATCACACAGGGCCATCATGAACTTCATCACCAGCGCCGGCCCTCTAATCTCGTTGATAGCCGGCATCCTGATTCTTGTCATTCCGCGGCTGCTTAACTATATCGTCGCCATTTACCTCATTGTCATCGGCCTGCTCGGACTGTTTGGCGGACACCTGCGCTGAGCGGGGGCCGGGGGGGCGACTTCCTTCCGGAAACTCTACACACTGACGACGGTGCGGGTCCACCCTCCGGGCCACCTGCACGCCGGGGCACTCGAGACACCATCATGCGTACCCTGCTCTGTCTTCGCTTTAAGAATGCCGCTTCCGCTCGGACCGGCTGGGAAAAACTGCTTCCCCTCGTGCGTGCGCCTGCCCACGTGACCGGCCCCTGGTTCGTGAGCCGAGGCCTGCGGCCGGTCGAGAGCTTTCCGGGCGCGGACGCTACGCACACCACCTTCCGGCATGAAGGCTCGATCGCCGGCTATGCCATCTTTGCAATACTTGGCCTAGCGCTAGCAGGATATTACGGCGACCACTCCGCCCCGCTGAGCGGCCTTACCACCTATGGGCTTGGCTTCGTGGTCTTCGGCGTCTGTGGCTGGCTCCTTGGTGCGTTGTGCGGCTCAATGTTGCCGCGACCGCGGCTGGCGCGGGCCGCTGCACTCTTGTCGCAGGACGAAATCATCATGATCGTCGGATGCAAATCCTCCGAGACGGAAACGATCAAGACGCTGCTATACGAGCTGGGCGGGGTCGGCATTGACGAGCACGGCGACTTCTTGCCACATCTGCACTGGACCTAAGCGTGACCGTCCCGCAGCAACGGGCCGTGCCGCCGGTAAAAGAAAGGCCTGGTGAAAGCCAGACGTCCGCTTTCAGAGATTGATCAGACCGGCCGCCACGTTTACGCACAGCCCCAGTACAGCGATATTGAAGTAGAACGAGAGCACGGACTGTGCAAGTACCGCTTGGCGGATGGCCCGCGATCTCAATGCCACGTCCGACGTCTGCGAGGTCAACGCGATCGCGAACGAGAAGTACAGGAAGTCCCAATAATTCGGCTCAAGCGCGCTATCTGGAAAGCTGAGTGCCGGTTCATCGGTACTCTCCTGCGCTGAGCCGTAGAAGAGCCGCGCATAGTGCAGCGCGAACATTGTCGGAATCAGGAACCAGGCGCCGAACAGCGTCGCCACGGTGAAGGCAAGATGCGCCAGCCCCGCGCCGAGCCCCAATCTTTCACCGTGGCCAGTTCGAGCACGATAGCGGCAATGCTGGCGACCGCAGCAATGCAAACAACTAGCAGAAACGTAGTGGCCGTCTCGTCCTCGCGAATGGCAATTTCCCTGACCATGTCTTGTGGCGCCCTGGCCATCAGCCACCAGACCAGCACGAGATAGGACCAAACGGCGATGTCCCAGCCGAAGATGACGCGCACTAGCGGGCGCAGCGACACCGGCGCCACGGATGCAGCGATGATGCCGATCACTAGCGCGATGGCGGCGCGCGGCCGGTATCGAATGAGCTTCGGGACAGGGAGAACGGGAAGCATGAGCGTCAGATAGTGGGTGGAATGGCCGCTTGCGCAGGCCGACCGATCTGGCTCCGACGCGCGTTCCAACGAAAGCTCCTCGACCATCAACGGCTCGCCAGGCTACGGCTCGCGCACCGGGCGGTGCCGACCCTTTGCACGAGGGTGGTCTATGCCTGAAAGCAGCTATACGGTGAGAACCTATGCCAGCGTAGCGCGTTCCAGTCGCCCGCTCAAGCTGCCTTCACCGGTCTATCGAGTTGGCTTCCATGCCTCAATGAGTGCCTTGAGCGCTGTCGTGATTGCAGCGTTCCCGGTGCTCTCGTGAATATCGCGGAAGTCGTCCAGTTGGAAGCGAGGGGTGATCAGTCGCTTTGGATCAATCTTGTGGGACGGCAATATGCTGAGGAGCATTGATGCGCATCGACGGGTTGAATTCGCAGGCCATTCCGGCGGTTCGGCGTCTGGCGCCAAACAGCCGAGATTGCGCAATAGAGGCCATCTCGGGTTGGCCTGATATTTCCCAGGGTCAATTCCCTGTGGTTGCTAGTAGATGGCAAAGGCAACTGCAAACTGCTGGGCTCGTTTCCATTTCGGCCTCGCGGTAGCGGCACGAACATCCGGCGTGAGCTAGTTCAAGGCGAGGGCTTTGTTGTTGACGCAAGCATCATCAACGCAGCCGCGCTTGCAGATCATCCATTTCTTCCAGCAGGTCGGCCACCAGAGCGGCCAGTTCCGGTATGGCGTCAAAGTCACGCTCCAACTGACGCATGCGCCGCGCCCGTCGAAAACTGGCGCTGGGAAACCGCCAGACGCCAGCGACACTTACGGCATGGGGGAACAAGCCCTCATCGACATGCCGCGTTAGCCACTCTGGTTCTACCATGCAGGCTGCCGCCACTTGCTCCAGAGTCAGCCAAGCGTCTTCCATCAAGCAACCTATTAGAACGTCATCATCACGCATGGGTCAGGCTCTCCTATCCGGGCGCGGATTAAAGGCCAATTCCCGCGCCATGGTTTCATAAAGCTCCCGCGCCTTGGGGGTGTTTGCCGGCGGCAACACCACCTGGATGTCCAGCAGCAGATCGCCCGGTGGATTAGCGGGAATGCCCTTGCCGCGCACGCGTAGCTCGCTGCCGCTCTGGGCGCCAGGGGGAATGCGCACCTTCAGGTCGCCCCCAGGTAAATCGATGGGCACCACCGCCCCCAGCGCCGCCTCCCATGGCGCCACCGGCAGGGTGAGGTGTAGATTGCGCCCCTTCACTTTCAGTTGGCCGTGCGGTTTGAAATGCACCTCCAGAAAAAGATCCCCCGCCGGCGCACCGCCGATCCCCGGCGCCCCCTGCCCCGCCAGACGGATGAGCTGACCTTCGCGCACGCCTTTGGGAATTTTCACGCTGAGGATCCGGCTCCTCAACTGCACTCCGCCCTGGGCGTCCATGCGTGGCACCCGCAGCGAAAGTTGACGGGTGGCGCCGGTAAAGGCGTCTTCCAGGTCCAGCAGCACCTTGGCGTGGTGATCCACACCGCGTGATTGGAAGCTGCCGCCGTGTGCATGGAAGCCGCGGTGCCTGCCCCCCACATGGCCAAACAGCTCGGCGAAGAAGTCGCTGAAATCGGCCTCTTCCTGGGGCGAGAAGCCCCGACTGGAGAACTCGAAGCCGGTGTCCCAGTCCGGCGGCGGACGGAACTCCTGGCCGGGCTGATAGCCTCGCTCCAATTGATCGTACGCGGCGCGCTTTTCCGGGTCGGAGAGCACGGCGTAGGCCTCGTTGAGCTGCCTCATGCGCAGTTCGGCATCCAACTCCTTGGAAACGTCCGGATGGAACTTGCGCGCGAGCTTGCGAAACGCCTTCTTGAGGTCCTCCGCCGTGGCATTGCGTGCCACCCCCAGCGTCTTGTAGTAGTCCTGGAACTCCATGCGTGGTCCCCTTTTCTGGGCTTGAGGGCTGACCTTCTCCTCGGAAGAATGATGCCGAAGCTCAGTCAAATCAAGAACTTGAAATCCCCAAGCGAAGCCTTACCATTGCAACCGGGGGCGTCAGACTATGGCGCCCGCGCGAAAGCGAATGGAGGCAAACATGATGTATCGATCGTTGTTTCCCCGTGACGTATTCTCAGAACTGGAACGCCTACAGCGCGAGTGGCAGCAGCCATTCGAGCTGTCTCCCAGCATTCGCGGTCGGGTCAGTTTTCCGGCCATAAATGTAGGCGGCACACCCCACTCGGTGGAAATCTACGCGNAGCTGGTGAAGAGCGTGCTGACCATTGTCGGCGAGCGCAAGTCCGATCTCCCCGACAAGGACGAGCAAACCTCCGTGCATATCGATGAACGCTTCGCCGGCCGCTTCCGCCGTGTGGTGAGCCTGCCAAACGACGTGAATCCCAATGCGGTAGAGGCCAAGTACCGCGATGGCGTGCTGCACATCAGTATCCAGCGCCTCGAAGCCGCGCAGCCGCGCCAAATCAACGTCCAGTGAGCGAGGAGGATCTGGCCATGAGCGACAATACTGCTGTCACCAAGCAAGGCGACACTGGCAGCACTGAAGCGGCCCTGATGCCGCCGGTGAATGTGTACGAGGACGCCGCAGGCATCACCCTGTACGCCGATCTGCCGGGTGTGCCTAAGGACAACCTAGTCGTGCAGGTACAAGGCGATATCCTGACCATCAAGGGCGAAGTCGTCCTGGATCTGGCGGAAGGCATGGAAGCCAGTTACGCGGAGGTTTCCCTGCCCCGTTACCGGCGCGTGTTCACGCTATCCAAGGAACTATTGAGATTTACAAAAAACATGACAACGGATTCAGGGCTGGCGCGTTTCATCTCTAACGGGTTGATTGGAGATACGCGCCGTGTCGAAGAAGCCGTTAGACGATGCAACGAAGAAGCGC
>NZ_QKWJ01000142.1 GCF_003353055.1 Cupriavidus lacunae | reverse complement strand
CCGTGGCTATCAGTTCTGACATCAGATCGTCAGCCGTGATGCCATAGCATCCGCAGCCACCACAACGCCAATGACCTGCCGGAGCAGTACTCCCAGGTCAACACGGGTTCTGCTGACGGATACTCGCCACCAATTTGGTCGCTGCCGTCCTAATCCGCGCTCAGGGAGGCGAAGCGCGCGCCGCCCATCTTCACGCTCTGCCCTGCCGCATCGGTACATGCTACAGCGCGCGCTCCGCATCAGCAATTCGACCACCACTGTCGACCGCACTCATGGTTCTCTTCGCTGGCGATTCGAGACGTCGCTTATCTCATCGGTTCTCAGCGCGACGCGGTCTGGCACCGCTGCGTCGTCACGATTCTCCTCAGCTGAAATATCCCAACAGGATATAAACAGAGCCGCAATGAGCGGGCCAATCACAAAGCCATTGATGCCAAACACCGACAGCCCGCCCAACGTCGAAATCAGTACCATCCAATCTGGTAACTTCGTATCCTTGCCAACAAGAAGTGGACGCAGCACATTATCGACTGCGCCAATCACTAGGGTGCCGAAGAGAACTAGCACAATCGCCTTCCACAAAGGGCCTGCCAGCAGAAAATAGACGGCGGCCGGCCCCCATACGAGTGCAGAGCCGACGGCAGGCAGGAGCGAAAGCAACGCCATCAGTGTGCCCCAGAGCAACACCCCTTTGATTCCTAGGATCAGAAAGACAAGACTACCGAGCACCCCTTGGACGACGGCCACCGCGATGTTGCCCTTGACTGTGGCTCGGACCACGGTGATGAACCGGCCAAGCAGCTTGCGCTTGTGCGCATCGTCCAGCGGGACTGAGTCGCGAATTCGGCGCGAAATAATGAGGCCATCGCGTAGCAGGAAGAAGACCAAATACAGCATAATGCCGAGGCCTATCGCGAACTGCAATGTGTTCTGACCAATAGCGACGGCCCTTGTCGCCAAGAACTGGCTGATTCGGGCCGCTCCCTCGGTCAGCTTCGCCTGCACTCCCTCCATATCGGCCACTCCGAAGTTGCCTAGCAAGTGTTGAACCGAAGCTGGAAGGGCCTCCACAGCCGTCCGGAAATATAAGCCGAAATCCCATTGGCCAGTCTTGATCTGATCGTAGGCGAACACAACTTCCTGCGCGAGGGTGCCGACCATCAAGCCGACCGGAATAATGACCATCAGAACGCATAACGCGAGCGTCGTCAGTGCAGCGAGATTCGACCGGTTGCCAAATCTGACAGTCAACCTGCGCTGTAGTGGCTGAAAGATGATGGCGAGAATCGTGCCCCAGAAGATCGCACTAAAAAACGGCAGCAGGATCCAGATGAACGCTAGCGATACGGTGAACAGCAGGACATGGAATCCTTTCAAATTTCGCATACTGTTGTCCATGCTTTCGTTAGCCCCCTAGCGAAGCCGAAGCGATCAGTAAGCCAGGCCATCGCAAGACGTAGCGCCACCAGATCGCGCTATGGTGCGGCAATGGTGAGCAATCTTTAGTTTTTCGCATACCAGTTGTCAAGCTTAGAAAACGATACCACCTTGAGCCAAAGAGAATTGTCACCTGCTAGCTCACGTGCCTACGCTCACCAACTTCCTCGCCAACGATGCATGGTAACGAACGACCACCGTGAGTATGCGGGAGCTGGGGGCCCTTGAAGGCATCCAAGCAATGACTGACGGAGATTTGGCGCGAGCACGTCGGCAGAGGGGCAACTCGGCAGAATTGCCGGTCCGGCGATTCGGGGTTTCGGACTACTGGAAGACTGGAAGCACTGGAGTTGCCGCTCGCCGGCCGGGGGGAAACTCATCACAATGGCATGCCAATCCGCTTGCCGCCTCCACTTGCAGAGCAAAACATTGGCAAGACAACTCTCTTCCCGTTGCTCAGGTTGCGAATCTCGCCGATCAGCGCGCCTGCGCTTGCAGGCCACGTGCCGTTCCATCCCGCAAAGCTTGTCGACCACAGCCGCCTGCTGATGACCCGCTATTACACAAAGTCCCGGCGCAACGCAGCCGCAACTGCGTGCGTGGAGTTGGGCTTTCAACTTGTCGCGCTCGGCGATGATGGCCTGCAAGATGGACGTTGTCCTTGGGCATGTTCAGCGCCCATAATCATTGCAAGACATGCCGGTAGTCTTGTTCGTGAAAAATGCGCTTCAGGTCCGTGCCTACCGCAACGACCTGTCGCTCATCTTCATGTTGTTGAGCGCACAGGAGCCAACTGCTCGCGGGCAAGCCGTTCACTCCCCTTCATATGGCAACTCGCCCAACAGATGATGCCGCGGCGCTAGACCATTCTAGTCGGTCCTTGTTTAGTCGACTATGCTGCACATGCAGCGTTTGCAAAAATCGGTGCGCGCTTCGCGCGTGGCTCGAATCCCAGAGTTACTAATGGCGAACGCATAAGAACGACAATTTTCGTTTTAACGGGAGGCGGATGCGTGCGCTTCTTTGTGGGCAATACCCCGCAGCGAACTGCGTTCATTGAGTGGCTACGGCATGTCGGCGGCTTCGAGCAGGTGGACTGTGTCAGCTTCGCCGACTTGGCGAGGCTGGCCAGCTGGACGAGAATCAATTTCTTCTGATTGTGGCAGGACCCCTCGGCACACAGCAGAACAGCACGCTTGCTGGACGCATCGCGGCACCGCTTGCCAGCGGCGCCCCTTTTGATGCTGCCCGACGTGCCATTCCGTCCGGCGCGCAAACCGGCCACAAGCTCGCGGACGTTGGCGAAGCCGCATCCGAAAGACCGTGTACTCTCCCGCCTTGTGGAGCTTGGCGTGCGCCCGGGTATCCGATTGCGCACGCGCGCCAAGTCGCTGAAATGAGGTCAGAGTGACACGTACGGCATTCTTCGGCGAATGTACTTCACGGGTTGTTCTTTTTTACCTGCTCTTTCGCGTCGCCGAATTGCTTCTGGGCTTCGCCTGCACCCTGCTGCATCTTGCCCTTTACTGCCTGTGCCCTATCGCCCCTAACCTTTCCCACCGCCTCATTGATCTTGCCCTTGACCTTCTCTCCGATACCTTTCATCTGACTCTTGTTCATGGTTTGCCTCCGAAGTTGCAGGCCGACCGAAGCGACCCACACACTGTAAGCAAATCCCGTGCCGGATATCCTCTGGATCGGAAGACATCTACGCCTTTAGGTCGGGATCAACGCCCGTGAATCGCGTGCGCCAAGAATTGCCCTTGGAGCCATCTACGGCGCGGGCCCCGGCAGAACGCTGGCAGGCATCGACCAATGCCCATGGTCAGGCTGGCATGATGGTTGCACAGTCAGGTTGCGTATGCCTTCAGGTTGCGTATGCCTCTTTGTCGCTTACTTCACGAACAGGAGCGATCATGGAACATCGAGTACCGAAACGGAAAGCAGAGCCAGACATTCCGGAGGTTCCGCCCGCCGAACGCCCGCCTGCTGGAGAGGACTGGTCTCCGCCCATGCACGATGAAGACCTAGAAAAGCCTCCCCGCCAGCCTGGACAGGTCGATGTCCGCAGGCCGCCCCAATCGTCGGAGCAGCAATAGCCAAGCGAGTGCCTGTGCGACCGGTGTTATCCGCGACCACCAGCGAGAAACGCGTCGAGCTGACGCAGGTCGGCTGGTTTCACAAGGTAGTGATCGATTCCGGTTACCTCGCGTCGCTCATGATCGGGCATGCCATACCCGCTGAGTGCAACCACCAACACATTGGCCTGCTCCGGCATAGCACGGATCCGGCGTGCAACTTCATAACCGTCCAGGTCGGGTAAACCAATATCCAACAGTATGGCGTCCGGCCGGAAGGTCTTCAGGCATTCGAGCGCGCTCATCCCGTCCCGCGCCACGCGGACCTCATGCCCGTCGAGCCGTAGGAGGGCCGCCAGGCTCTGGGCCGCATCATCGTTATCGTCTACTACCAATAGGGGTCATGCCGGGATAAAGCCGGAAATGACACATAATCCCAAAAGTAATAAAGAACGCGACTTTTATGCGCTAATTGCGTGGTGCCAATTGCTCCAGCGGCTCGATCTGACGGAGCCAGCCTTGCAGCATCGTGACAATTCGCAGCACTTCGGATAGCGTGTCGAACGCCAATTCCGGCAAGCTTTCCTCGCCGGTTGCGACTGTCATCCCCGCGCCGTTGATGACGGTATGCGCCATCCCGTGCAGGCGCAGCAGCATATCGCGCAGCCCATCCTCACCGCGGGCTTCGCCCAACATGGCATCGAGATCGTCCACCATGCGCAGTAGGCTCGTGGTGTCATATGTGTGCTGCGCTTGCAGCAATGCTGCCCGGTCCAGGCGACCGTAGGCCGTCTCGACCGTATCGTCGGAATCGCTCATATCAATCCTCCTGGTTTGTTGTTGCTGCTCAACCATTGCCGGCGTCGGCGCGTGCTCGTTTCACGGCTTGGCGGAACAAGGATTCCTTGAGCCACGGCTCCGGCGGCCGCTTCAAATCGAGGTGGTAGTTGCCGAACCGCTTGACCCCGGTCGTGCCATACGGGCTCATGAAGGCGACATCGGCCGCGGACACCGGTTTGCCGGCAGCGTGGAGTTCTTGCATGATCCGCATCATGTCGACCGTGTTCTGCAGAATCACGGCCGAGGCTACCAAATCGATGTAGCGCACGCGCTTTTGCTGCTCGTTCAGATCGTTTTCGGTAATGACGTCGCCGCCGAAGTCGAGCCACTTGGTGAAGGCGTGATACGACTCGATCTTGTTGGTCGTCGCCGTAACTTCCTGTCGCATTTCCTTCTGCGAGATCCAGCGCAGCAGGTAGACCGTGCGCAGCACGCGACCGAGCTCACGCGCCGCCGCAAACAGCCGGTTGTGCCGGCCCTCGTGGCTCAGCTTGCGAAGGAGCATTGGCGACATGACGCGGCCGGCCTGGATTGAAATCGCCACCTGCATCAGATCCTTCCAGTGGCTGCGGATCAGCTGCCAATCGATGACATCGCTGAACAGACGGTCGATGTGCTTGTAGTGGCTGCCCTTCTCTGCCTTGTAGAAGCGCAGATCCTTCCAATTGCGGATGCGCGGCATCAGCTGGATGCCGTTCAGGTAGGTAAATGCAAAGACGGCTTCGGATTGGCCGTGTGTATCCGAATAGACGGTGTCGGCCTGGACACTCAAGCCGGCTTTCAGCAAGCCCTCGATGACATAGATGGCCTCCAGCACGCCTGGCGGTATGAAGTGGCGGAACACCGCGATGTAGTTGTCGGCCACATGCCGGTACGCCACGGCACCCATGCGGCGGTAACGGAAATGCATGCCGACCAGAAGGTTCTGCTCGTAGACGTCGTACTGAGTGCCATCGGCGGCCACCTTCTTGCCTTCGCCCCACAGCTTCGGCAAATCAAGGCGCAGATACAGCTCGGTCAGGTCACGGCAAGCACTGTCCAGCTGCTCCAGGCCCATGTGGCGCTGATTCACGTACGACAGTTGATGTGGCGTCACGCCGTTCGACAAGTGTCGCGCCGCCTGGTTGGGGCCCAGGTTGCAACCCATGGCAAAGACGGTAAGCAGATAACGTTCGCGCGCGTTGCGCAGTTTCGGATCATCGCCCGACTGCGGCCCGAAATGACGGGTAAACCCAGTCCAGTGCTCGATGTTGGCGAGGATGTCCAGTAGGTTGCGCGGCACGAGACGGCTGTCAATGGCGGCTTGCAAGGCAATGGCCGAGGGAGGTATTTCGCGCGCCACGACGCGTGTGAGCGTGGGCTCGCCGCTCGGGCTGATCGTCACGTCGCCGGCATGCTGGGGGAATTCACTGTCGACCTGTTCGGCCGTCTCCGTCAGCAGCTTCTTGAGGTTGTCGACGAAACCTTGCGCATCGGACACGAGACCGATCCGGTCGCAATAGTCCTGAAGCAACGCCTGACATTCCCCCCAAGGCATCAACTGCTGGCGAAGGTCGGAAAAGTTACCCGATCCTTCGATGCAGACGTCGCCGCAGCGCAGATCGCCGGCGAGATGGGAAAACACGCACACCTCCAGGTAGCGTCGATTCGTCGGGTTGCCCAAGGTGGGCGAACGGCGCACCAGCTTTCGCCAGCGCTCGGAGGCGAACGACAGGTCCACCTCTTCGGCGAGCCATTCGGTCTTGCGGTGTTCGTTCTGCAGCACGACGTCCAACGCCTTGAGCAGTCGGCGGTCTTCGGTCGCCGCGACAAAGCCCAAGCCCTTCGCCATCTGGAACATCGCCGCACGCCACGACTTGAAAGGCTTCCACAGCAATGGCAAGTGATTGCCGTCGCTCCAGACGCGGATCGCTTCGCAATCGGCCTGCAGCTTGTCCAGGTCGCCGTGCGGCGCCAGCAGCTCGCGCACGCGCTGGCCGGTATTGGCGTCGTCCAGACCTTCGGCCAGAACGCCGATGACTAGCTCGAGCGCGGCAACGAGTTCTTCGCTCAATTCACGCTGACGCGCCTGGATGAGAGTGAGTTCTTCCTTGGCACTCTTGTGGATCGCCCCCATGCGGCGGATGAACATTTCCGCGATGTCGTCGCGCGCGCCGATGCGCATCTGGCGCATCAAGGCAAGGATCAGCGTGTGTCGCCTGGCGGGCCGGAAGTCCTTCATGTCTCCGGCGTCCAGGGCGGATGCCACGTTGGCCAAGTGTTTCAATTTGGTGGCCGGAACGCCGTCGAGCAGCGTGTCGCTGTCAGGCAGCGATTCGAGCCACTTCAACTGGTCCAGCACCAGGTCGAGGTGTTTGCGCGTCGCCTTTTTTGCGGATCGCTTGATCTGCTGATAGAGCGAGCGCCGCGCCGGCAACTCCGTTTCCAGCAGTTGATCGAGCCATTGGCGCTGGTCGGCGGACAGGCGCTGCGCAATGTGGCGATGAAGCGCGGCTTCGGCCACAACATGGGCCTGCTCCGCGATCTCATCGAGCGTCCTGAAGGCGGGCAACTCGTAGCCCAACCGAACCAGTTCCTCGATCGTGATGTTGATGATGTCCACGCGTGTGTCCACCACGCCGGCGGCTTCCTCGGCAAGTCGTATCGCGACGAGGCGCGTCTGGGCATCGGTATACGGCTTGATGCCCAACAAGGAGCGGATCGCCTTGTGATGCCGATAGAGCGCGGTATGCGCGGCGGGATAGGTGATGCGCTGAACCGGCGCCATGCCCAAGCAGGCCGACACGTGCTCGATGACTTCGGCGGGCACCGCCTCCACTGCCGGAAAGTGGCGCAGGAACTGGAAACACTTCAGGTTGACCAGGAGCGCGAGGCGCCGCTCGGCGGTGCGTGCGAAGCCTTGCGCCCACTCAATCTCCTCTGGGCGCGGGGTGAACGAGGTCTGCAGATCCTTCAGCGTGAGGGTACGCGGAAACCGAGGATAGGCAGTTCGTTCGATGCTGGCCATGGCAAGGGGCTCCCCATTCGGGATAGGCAGACTTGTTCGGAAAGCGCTTTGCGAGGTCGCGTGGAGCTCGCTCGAACTGACCAGAATATGTTGTCGATGCCAGGAAGACCAAGCCTGCGGCGCTGCTTGGTCATCACGCTCGGTTGGAGCCAGGCAGCGTGGCCGGCGTGCCGATTCGTAACGGGCCGGCCGCTGCGGCAGCAGACTGTCGGGTAGTGGCTGTCGCGCGTCGTAGGCGGGAAATAACAGGTGATGCCTTCTCAACCTGATCCAGTTGGGCGAGCTGCAGCGATTTAACGAGCTTTCTCTGGACCGGATGCGGCGGAACATGGTCCGCAAGATACCGCACGATGCTGTTGGCAATCACCGGCAGAAACCCGACCCAGCCGACGCCCGTAGGCCGGCTCGAAGACATAAAGGCCGGGATCTTTATTACTTCTGGGTATATGTGTCATTTCCGGCTTTATCCTGGCACGCCCCCAATCGGCGTGTGCGACCATTTGCTTTTGTTTCACTTTTCGAATATATTGGAAATATGGAACAGAATGACGTGGTCCGCTCTCTCGCCGCGCTGGCCCATGGCCTGCGCCTTCAGGTTTTCCGGATGCTGGTGGTCGCAGGGCCAGCCGGGCTGACGCCGGGCGCGATTGCCGAGCAGCTTCACGTGCCAGGCGCAACCCTGTCGTTCCATCTCAAGGAACTGATGCATGCCGAACTGGTGACGCAGCAGCGCGACGGCCGCAATCTGATCTATCGGGCCGCATTCGATCACATGAACGCGCTGCTTGGCTTTTTGACCGCCAACTGTTGTCAGGGACAGCAAGCCTGTCTGGAAGTCAGCGCAACGACTTGCCAATGCTGATGGAGATCTCATGAAACGATTCCACGTTCACATCCACGTTGACGACCTAGGCAAGAGCATCGCCTTTTACTCCAAGCTGTTTGACGCTGAGCCTGCCCGGGTGGAGAGCGACTATGCGAAGTGGATGCTGGACGATCCACGCATCAACTTCGCGATCTCGACGCGAGGCAACCAGGCGGGCCTGGATCATCTCGGCTTTCAGGTCGACGATGCCGCCGAGCTGGCCGAACTGAAGGCACGTGCCGAAGCCGCCGACATTGCGCTGATCGACGAGGGCGAGACCACCTGCTGCTACGCCCGTAGCGACAAGCACTGGATCACCGACCCGCAAGGGATCGCCTGGGAACACTTCCAGGCGCTGGCCAATATCCCGGTGTTCAGTGAAGGCAAGCAGAACCAGGCCGCAGCCGAAAGCTCGGCCTGCTGTGCGCCCCGTGCGCCGCGTGGTGGCAAGCCGCTCGGCATTGCCGTGAAATCGGGTTCTTCCTGCTGCTAGCAGCACTGCATGGCCGACAAGGCCTACCTCGTGCTGTTCATCTGCACGGGAACCTAACCCATTCCAACGTGGCAGCACTGCACGAAGCAGCGCACGACATCGACCGACAAATAACCTCATCTCATGACTACCAACGTACTGATCCTCTGTACCCACAACTCCGCGCGTAGCGTCCTGAGTGAAGGCATGTTAAATGACTGGGCACAGAAGCTTGACAAGGATGTGCGCGCCTACAGCGCCGGCAGTGCACCGAGCGGTCGGATCAACCCCTTTGCCCTCGAAGCGCTTGGCAATGCTGGGATTGACACCTCAGGCTTTCGCAGCAAGAGCTGGGATGAATTCGTTGCGGACGGTGCCCCCGAGATGCGCATCGTCATCACTGTCTGTGACAGCGCGGCGGCTGAGCAATGCCCGTACTGGCCGGGCAGCCCGGTCAAAGTGCATTGGGGGTATGTCGATCCCTCCAACGCGCCAGGCGGTGACGAAGGGAAGCGCCAAGCCTTCGAGCTGACGCGGCAGGCCATCGGTTACCGGATGCTGCAACTTCTGATGCTGCCGCTGGATTCAATGAGCAACGCCGAGTTGCAGCAACAACTCGACCGTATTTTGAAGAGCTGAGCGCCATGGTCGATTTGCGGAACAGGTTGGCGGCCGAAACGCTTGGGACAGCCTTGCTGCTGGCGATCGTCATCGGCTCGGGGATCATGGCAGAGCGGCTTGCCGGCGGCAATGCCGCCGTAGCGCTCCTGGCCAACACTGCGGCCACCGTCGGCGGACTGTACATCCTGATCGAGGTCTTCGGCCCGATCAGCGGCGCCCATTTCAATCCGGTGGTCAGTGCGGTCATGGTGGCGCAACACGAACTGCCTGGCGCGGCACTGGTCCCATATATCGCCGCACAGCTTGTCGGCGCGGTACTGGGAGCCTGGCTGGCACATGCCATGTTCGACATGACTATCCTGCAGTTCTCCGCCAAGGTGCGCAGCGGTCCGGGGCAATGGATTGCGGAGACGGTGGCAACCGCTGGTCTGCTTCTGGTCATCCTGCGCGCCCCGAACGGCCGGGCCTCGGCCATGGTCGCGGCCTATATCGGCGCGGCATACTGGTTCACCGCGTCTACGTCGTTCGCCAATCCGGCGGCGGCGTTTGGGCGCATGTTCAGTGACAGCTTCGCTGGCATTGCACCAGGCAGCGTACCGGGCTTTGTGCTGGCTCATTGCGCAGGAGCAGCCATCGGACTCATGCTGCACCGCATGCTGGAGCCTCGCCTAGCGTGTCACGGACACCCAAACGTCATTGAGTCATCTGGCGAAAACCGCGTGGATTGACTTTTATGGTGGCCTTCGAGCGCCCAATTCGATGCTCTCCGAATAACTTCGTAAGTCTGCTGATGGTCTAACTTCGGACCTTCGGAGAGGATCGAGCTTGATGTTGGGCTCCCGGATCAAGCTGGAGTACTTGGCCTTCTCCTGCAACGAAAGCCAAAAAGTCACTGGGCTGCGACTAAGCCGAACTTTGACTTCTCGAATAGCCGGAACCTGCATCGGCGCTGGGTTTCGGCTATTTTTGAGGCTATTATGTAGCCATGTAAATTAGTATTTATCTATTGCGTTTCAGCAGATTTATGCTTGAATAGGTGTTCATGTATATCGAACACGTCCCCAACCGCAACTCGCCGCCCGCCGTCCTGCTGCGCGAGTCCTATCGCGACGGCAACACGGTCAAGAAGCGCACCCTCGCCAATCTCTCGTCGCTGCCC
>NZ_QKWJ01000141.1 GCF_003353055.1 Cupriavidus lacunae | reverse complement strand
AGGTCGCGCACGAGGACTACGACCGCGGACCCCATCACCCCTACTACGCCCTGCTGGCGCGCTCGGTCCCCGAGTTGCGGCGGGGCTGGATCGACGAAGTCGATCTGCATATCGACGGCGGGATCGAAACTGGTGCCGCCGCTGCCACCGCCTGATTCCCATTCTCAAGGAGAGTTTGTTCATGCCTTTGTCCCTTCAGAACCAGACCTTGCTTCCCGGTCGCAACTTTATCGGCGGCGAATGGTGCGGCTCGGCCGACGATCGCACGCTGTCCGTGGCTGACCCCGCGACGGATGAAGTATTTGCGGCGGTACCGGATAGCACTGCGGCCGACGCACGCCGCGCCGTCGATGTCGCGCACGCGGCATTCCCGGCCTGGCGCAAGACCCCTGCAAAACAGCGCGCGCAGATCATCAAGCGCTGGAACGACCTGATCGTCAGCCACGTGGAAGACCTGGGCCGCCTGATCTCCCGCGAGCAGGGCAAGCCGTTGGCGGAAGGCAAAGGCGAGGTACTGTATGCCGCAAGCTATGTCGAATGGTTTGCCGAAGAAGCCACCCGCGCCGATGGCGACGTGATTGCCGCGCCGGTCCCCGGCCGGCGCATGCTCGCACTGCGCGAGCCGGTCGGCGTCATCGCGGCGATCACGCCGTGGAACTTCCCGGCCGCGATGATCGCGCGCAAGATCGCGCCGGCGCTGGCTGCCGGCTGCACGGTGGTGTGCAAGCCCGCCGAGGATACGCCGCTGACCTCGCTGGCGCTGGTCAGGCTCGCCGAACAGGCGGGCGTGCCGCCGGGCGTGCTGAATATTGTCACCGCCTCGCGCGAGCGCGCCGCCGAAGTCGTCGACGTATGGCTGGACGATGCCCGGGTGCGCAAGATCACCTTTACCGGCTCGACGCCGGTGGGCAAGCACCTGGCACGCCGCTCCGCCGATACGCTGAAGAAGCTGTCGCTGGAACTGGGCGGCAATGCCCCGTTTATCGTGTTCGACGATGCCGACCTCGACGCCGCCGTGGATGGTTTGATGGTCTCCAAGTTCCGCAACGGCGGACAGACCTGCGTGTGCCCGAACCGCATCTATGTCCAGGACAAGGTACATGATGCCTTCGTCGACAAGCTTGCCGCCCGCGTCGGCGCGCTGGTAGTCGCCCCTGCCACGAACCCCGCCGCGCAGATTGGTCCGATGATCAATGCGCGGGCGGTCGACAAGATCGAACGTCATGTGAAGAACGCTGTCAGCCGTGGTGCCCGCGTGGTCATTGGCGGCGAGCGCATCCGCAACGAGCAATGCCCGGGGCCGAACTACTATGCGCCGACCGTGCTGGTCGATGTGGATGCGTCCATGGACTGCTCCTGCGAGGAGACCTTCGGGCCGGTTGCGCCGGTCACACGCTTCAGTACCGAGGCGGATGTGGTCGCTGCAGCAAATGCGACCCCGTTTGGTCTGGCGGCATATTTCTACTCGAATGACGTGCGGCGGATCTGGCGCCTTGCCGACGCACTCGAGTCGGGCATTGTCGGTATCAATGAGGGAGCGCTGGCCGCGGAAGCGGCGCCCTTTGGCGGCGTGAAGGACTCCGGCTATGGCCGCGAGGGGTCGCGCTATGGCCTTGAGGAGTACATGCATATCAAGTACGTCTGCCAGGGGCTGTTGGACTGAGCACCCTCCTCTTCTTCTCGAGCGGCCGGCGCAAGCCGGCCGCTTTGCATTTGCAGCCCCGGCCCATGCCATCGAAGGAACTGCTGTTCCTCTCGTCACAACAGAATTCGCTGCTGATCCAAGCCCCGAAATCGGTCAAAGCGAGACCAGCCTCGTCCCTATACTGGTCCGGTAATTGCCAGAAAGCGCTGGCGATAAGATCCCCAGCAAGCTTCCACCGTGCCGCACACGAACCCATGACAGCGATGCCCCAACGCCAGGCCAGTGCGCCAACCGACCTCAATGCGCTGCTGCGGCTGCGCTCCCGACTGGAAGCCGAAACCACCGCTGAAGTGCGCTTCGACGCGGTCACGCGCGCCATCTACGCATCGGAAGCCTCGAACTATCGGCAGGTTCCTCTTGGCGTCGTCATTCCGAAGTCAGTCGACGACCTGGAGACCACCGTGCGCCTGTGCGGCGAGCTCGGCGTGGCCATGCTTCCGCGCGGCGCCGGCACCTCGATGAGCGGCCAGTCTGTCAACGCCGCAGTCTGCATCGATCATTCCAAGTACCTGCACGCGGTTGAGCTGGTCGATCCGGTCCGGCGCATCGGCCGCGTGCAGCCCGGCGTCATCTGCGATCACCTGAAGCAGGCCGCCTCCACGCATGGCCTCACCTTCGGCCCTGATCCCGCCACCCACAGCCGCTGCACGCTGGGCGGCATGATCGGCAACAACTCATGCGGCGCCCATTCGGTGATGGCCGGCAAGACGGTCGAGAACATCGAACGCCTCGAGATCGTGACCGCCACCGGCGCGCGTTTCTGGGTCGGCGCCACCGACGAGGCCGCGTATGCCGGGCACCTGGCCGCAGGCGGGGAACAGGCGCGCATCGTCAAGGCCCTGCGCGAACTGGCCGAGCACTATGCGGACCATATCCGCGCCGGCTTCCCGCGGCTCAAGCGCCGTGTCTCGGGCTACAACCTCGACCAGTTGCTGCCGGAAAACGGCTTCCACATCGCCCGCGCATTGGTGGGGTCTGAGGGGACCTGCGCAACCGTGCTGCGTGCGGACACATCGCTGGTGGAGGGACTGCCCGAGCGCGTACTGCTGGTGCTCGGCTTCGATACCATCTTCGATGCCGCCGACTGCGTGCCCGAGCTGCTGCCGCTCGGACCGATCGCGATGGAAGGCCTGGACACCGGCATCATTGGCGGACTGAAGCAGCTCGGTCTGAAGCTCGACGACATCGCCGAGCTGCCGGCCGGCAATGCCTGGCTGATGGTGGAGTTTGGCGCTGTGCAGCGCGACCAGGCCCGCGAGCTGGCAGCCCGCGCGGCCTCCGCGGCACGGTCATTCCCCACGCAGCCGAATGTAAGGCTGGTCGACGATCCTTCGCTGATGGGACGCCTCTGGGCCATCCGCGAGACCGGGGCGTCGGCAACGTCGTTGTCGACCGTTCCCGGACAACCCGATCCCACCGTAGGCTGGGAAGACGCCGCGGTCGAGCCGGCCCGGCTTGGCGCCTACCTGAGGGAATTCTCCGCCCTGGTCGAACGCTATGGCTACGAGACCAATATGTACGGCCACTTTGGCGATGGCTGCATTCACTCGCGCATCACCTTCGACCTGCGTTCCCGCACAGGCGTTGGCGACTGGCGTCGGTTCCTGGCGGAAGCGGCCGCGCTGGTCGTCAAATACCAGGGCTCATTGTCCGGCGAGCATGGCGACGGCCAGGCCAAGGGAGAGTTCCTGCCCCTGATGTTCACGCCCCGGCTGATGCAGGCGTTTCGCGACTTCAAGGCCATATGGGACCCGAACGGCCTGATGAACCCCGGCAAGCTGATCGATGCGATGCCAGTGGACGCCAACCTGCGCATGGGCCCGTCATACCGGCAGGATCAGGCACCCAGCGTCTTCACCTACCCGATGGGCGATGGCCCGGGTACCGGCTTTGGCCGCGAGACCGAGCGCTGCATCGGCATGGGCAAGTGCCGGTCGCTCGATGGCGGCACCATGTGCCCCAGCTTCAAGGCCACCCGTGAAGAGCGCTATGCGACGCGCGGCCGCGCGCGCCTGTTCTTCGAGATGCTCAACGGCGAAGTCATCAGCGAGACCCGTGACGGCGAGGCGGTCAAGGACTCGATGGACCTGTGCCTGTCGTGCAAAGGTTGCAAGCACGACTGTCCGACGCATGTCGACATCCCCAAGTACCGCAGCGAGTTCCTGTATCGCTACTACAGGCGGCGCCTGCGCGCGCCGATGGATGCCGCCATCGGGCGGCTGGGCCAATGGCTGCCCACCGCCACGCGCGCGGCTGGCCTGCTCAATGCCCTGATGCGCAATCCGCTGACCCGGCGCGTCGGCCACGCTTTCGGCCTGGCCCGCTCCGCCGTGTTCCCCGAGATCGCCAACACCGCATTCCGCCGCAGCGGCACCGCGACCCGCCTGCAACACGCCGGCACTCGACCGTACGGCCAGCGCGACGTCGTCATCTGGACCGACACCTTCAACAACGGCTTCACGCCGCATGTGCTCGAGGCCGCCGTCGCGGTGGTAAAGCGGCAGGGATGGAACGCGCGGCTGAGCATGCGCCACGTCTGCTGCGGCCGGCCGTTCTACGACGTCGGCATGCTGGACCAGGCGCGCCGCAACCTGCTCGAGATCCTGGACGTACTGTCCGCGCCGATTGCCGCCGGGGTTCCGGTGCTGGTGCTGGAACCAAGCTGCCTGTCGGTGTTCCGGGATGAAATGCCGGCCCTGCTGCCTGACGAACCGCGCGCCAAAGCGCTGGCAGCACTGACGGTCACGATGGCCGAGTTCGCCACCCGCGCCGGCATGGCGCTGGACAACGATGCCGAGGTCCACCTGCACGCCCACTGCCATCACCGCGCCTGCGGCGGCACGGCGGCGGAACGCCAGCTTGGCGCAAGCGTCCTCGACACCGGTTGTTGCGGGATGGCCGGCGCCTTTGGCTATCACCGCAAGACGGCCGAGCTGTCGCGGCGGATTGGCGAGAGCACGCTGCAGCCAAAGCTTGCCACACTCCCGGCCGATGCGCTGGTTGTCGCGGACGGCTTCAGCTGCCGCACCCAGATCCGCAAGCTGACCGGACGCGAACCGCGCCACCTCGCAGAGATCCTTGCCAACTCCAATCCTTCGCAACCACACCGCGACAC
The DNA here is from genome assembly GCF_003353055.1 of Cupriavidus lacunae. Lineage (GTDB taxonomy): Bacteria > Pseudomonadota > Gammaproteobacteria > Burkholderiales > Burkholderiaceae > Cupriavidus > Cupriavidus lacunae. Next base: position 6,007 of record NZ_QKWJ01000141.1, on the reverse strand, counting down.
TGACTTCGCGGAACCTGAAAGAGGCGTAACGCAATGACCCAGTCCAACCAGGCCCATATCGCGGCCCGCACCCAACATGTTCCGCATGGCGTCGTCACCGCCCATCCGATCTTTGCCGACAAGGCCGAGGGTTCGTTCCTCTGGGATGTGGAAGGACGTCGCTATATCGACTTCGTCGGCGGCATCGGCGTGCAGAATATCGGCCATAACCACCCCAAGGTCGTCGAGGCGGTGCGCAGGCAACTGGGTCGGGTGACGCACGCAGCGTTCCAGGTGGTCGGCTACGACGTCTATGTCGAGTTGGCCGCGCGGCTGAACAAGCTGGTCGGAGGCACCGAGCACTACAAGACGCTGTTCGCGACGACCGGCGCGGAAGCGGTGGAGAACGCGGTCAAGATTGCGCGCGCCTACCGCAATGTGCCGGGAATCATCGCGTTCCGCGGCGGCTTCCACGGGCGTACGCTGCTCGGCTCGACGCTGACCGGCATAAGCACGCCGTACAAGCAGAACTTCGGGCCGCTGGCCGGCGACGTCTATCACACGCCCTATCCCGATGAATTCCGCGGCTTCCAGTGCGCGGATGCGATCCGCGCACTGGAAGACCTTTTTGCCACGCAGATCGCCCCGGATCGCGTCGCGGCCATCATCCTGGAACCGGTGCAAGGCGACGGCGGCTTCCTGCCGGCCGGCAACGAGTTCCTGCAGGCCCTGCGCGCCCTGACCCGCAAGCATGGCATCGTGCTGATCCTGGACGAGATCCAGGCCGGCTTCGGCCGTACCGGGAAGATGTTCGGCTTCCAACATGCGGGCATCCAGCCCGACCTGGTCACGGTTGCGAAGAGCCTGGCCGGCGGCATGCCGCTGTCCGGCGTGGTCGGGCGCGCCGAGATCATGGACGCGCCGGCGCCCGGCGGTCTGGGCGGTACCTATGCGGGCAATCCGCTCGCCTGCGCCGCCGCGCTGGCGGTGCTCGACCTGTTCGAGGAAGAACGCTTGCTGGCCAGCGCGCACGCCCTGGCTGAAACGCTGCGCGCAGGGCTCGACCGGCTCGCGCGCGAGTTCCCCGCCATCGGCACCGTGCGTGGCGTTGGCGCGATGCTGGCTTTGGAGTTCGTCAAGGACAGCGACCCATTCCAGCCCGACGCGGCATTCGCCCAGGCGGTGATCGACCGCTGCCGCGAACGCGGCCTGCTGGTGATCAAATGCGGCGTGCATCGGAACAATGTGCGCCTGCTGGCGCCGCTCAACACCTCCGCGTATACGGCGCAGGAAGCCCTGGAGATCTTGCGCGCCGCCATTGCCCAAACCAGCGACGAGGCTCGATAACACGCAGGGTTCACCGGGTCCGGCCAACGGCATGCGGCCCGGCCGCGGTATGATTGGGGCACCTCCGGATCGGAGGCCGCCCCTGTCCGGCTTTCCAACGAGTGCTGCCGTGATAGCGAGCGCGATCGTGGCGGCGCCACCGGGAGCCGCAGGCGGAAACCTTGCGAAAAAATGCCCGCCCGCCCCGTCAGGCATCAAGCCAGACATGCTCCNAGCCCACCCAGCGGGATCGGTGACAAGCCCTTGAGCTTCGATGAATGTCCGTCGATGCTGGCCAGGAACAGCGGGATACCGATGCCTGCATCCTCGTGGATCATGGTCTGCATGTCGGCATACATCTGGCTGCGTTTGGCGGTGTCGGTTTCGGCCCGCGCCGCCAGCAGCAGTTGGTCGAACTTGGGGTTCTTCCAGCGCGATTCGTTCCACGGCGCATCGGACTTGAAGAACTGCGTGAGAATGGTGTCGGCGCTGGGGCGCGGGTTGACATTGCCGAAGCCCACGGGGCTGTTGAGCCAGTGGTTCGACCAGTAGCCGTCGGCAGGCATGCGCTTGATGTCAATGTCCAGGCCGACACGCTGCGCAGTCTGCTGCAGCACCGTCGCCATCTCGACCGAATACAGGGCGGCGGGCGAGGTCACCATCGGCACCTTGCCCGTCACGCCCGCCTTGCGCAAATGGTACTTCGCCTTGTCAAGGTCGAAGGCGCGCTGCGGCAGGCCCTTGAAAAAGAAGCGGTTGGTGGGGTCGACCGGCTGATCGTTGCCGAGCACCGCATAGTCGAGCGCGATGGCCTTCTTCATCTGCGCGCGGTCTTGCAGGTACTTCATCCCCATCACAAAGTCGGGGTTCATGCCTGGACCCGCGTCCTTGCGCATGATCAGGTCTGTGTACTGCCCCGATTGCGTGACGAGCACGGCGTAGCCCGGCGTACCCTTGACGCGCGCCACGGAGCGCGGGTTGACAGAGCCGACCAGGTCCATGCCGCCGGACAGCAGCGCGTTGACGCGCGCGCTCTCATCGCCGATACCGACGAACTCGATCTCGTCGAGGTAGGGCTTTCCCTGTCGCCAGTACGCATCGTTTCGCACCACCACCGTGCGCACGCCGGGCTTGAACTCCTTGATCTTGTAAGGCCCGGTACCGATGCCCGCGTTGAAGTCGGTGGTGCCGTCCTTGACGATGAGGAAGTGGAAGGTGCCCAGGATCACCGGCAGGTCGGCATTGGGGCTGGTGAGCACCACCGTGACCTCGTTCGGGCCGGTGGCTTTCACGCTCTCGATCTGCTCGGCCAGCACCTTGGCCTTGGAAGCGGTGGCGGGGTCCTTGTGGCGCATGATCGAGTAAACCACGTCGGCCGGGGACAACGCCTTGCCGTCGTGGAAGGTCACGCCCTTGCGCAGCGTGAAGACCCAGGTCTTGGCATCGGTGGTGTTAAATGACTCGGCCAGCGCCGGCCGCGGCGTCAGGCTGCCATCGAGCGAGGTCAGGCCGTTGTAGACCATGTTGCAGCGCACATAGTCGTTCTGGTTTGACTGTTTGGACGGATCCAGCGTATCTGAAGCGGCCGCCGTGGCGGCTGCTACTTGGATGCGGCCGCCACGCTTCGGCGTCTGCGCATGGGCCTTGGCGGCCACGCCGGCCAGGCTGCCGGCCAGCGTGGCCTGCATGCCTCCCGCCAGCAGGATCGCGAGGACGTCACGCCGCGTGGCGCCGCGCTTGAGCAGATCCATCATACGAAGGCTTTCGCCGGGGTCCACAAGGCTCTCGAACTCTTTACGGCTATCGCTCATCGTAGTGCTCCTGGTTGGTCTGGAAAGGCCAGCGGGCGCGGGCTTGTCATGAAGCACCCCTAATCACTTCTGATCATTCATGCTAGTCAAGAAGGGGCAGCATTTGTCTCTGTTACAGCCTGCGCTACCGCATTGAATTGCAAAACCAGCACCTCCGGCAGACGAATCTTGCAAGTTACGGATAAACCCCAATTCGCTCTGGTTCGACCGCACGAGGTCATTCAAGATAAATGCCGGTGCCAACCTTCATCACGAGGACATCGCCCATGATCGCCCCGCTACCGCATGCCCAGGACACCATTGCCGACGATGGCGTGGTGCTGCGCCCGATGACCGCAGACGACCTGACACGGGCCCACGCCCTGTCGCAGGAACAGCGCTGGCCCCATCGCCTGACCGACTGGGAGCAGATGTTCGCGCACGCTGAGGGCATGGTGGCCGAACACGATGGACAGCTCATCGCCACCGCCCTGCGCTGGCGCTGGGGCAAGCACCACGCCACCATCGGCATGGTGATCGTCACGCCGGCGTGCCAGGGCCGGCGCATCGGCTACCGGCTGATGCGCGCGCTGCTCCACGGCCTGGACGATTGCACCCTGCTGCTGCACGCCACGGCCGATGGCCGGCGCCTGTACGAGCGCCTTGGCTTCGCGCGCACGGGCGAGGTCTGCCAGCACCAGGGCACGGCCCAGCCTGCCCCTTTGATCGCCCTGCCTGACGGCTGGCGTCTGCGCCCCGCGGGTCACAACGAGGCCGCCGCACTGCACCGGCTCGACGCGCAGGCGCGCGGCATGCCGCGCGAGGCGTTGGTCGATGACCTGCTGGCCAGCGCCGAGGCCTGCGTGGTGCTGGACTTCGAGGGCGAGCCGCGCGGCTTCGCCATGCTGCGCCGCTTCGGGCGCGGCCATGCCATCGGCCCGGTGGTAGCGCCCGGCGCCAATGGTGCCAAGGCGCTGGTCGCGTACCTGGCCGGCCTGAATGCGGGCAACTTCACGCGCATCGACATCGACTGCGCCAGCGGGCTGGGCGAATGGCTGGAGAGCATTGGCCTGCCGCGTGTGGACGCGCCCACGACCATGGTGCGCGGTGCGCCGCCGGCCACGCCGCCGGGGGCGGCGGCGCTGTTCGCGCTCGTGACCCAGGCCATGGGCTGAAGACGCGCCAGGCTGCGCAAAGCGCACTGCCAAACAATCTGCTGCCACGGCCCGCATAACGGCAGCGTGCTTCGTTCAGCCCCCTCAATGCAGCATCACGGCATGTGCAGCCTGCCGTAATCTTGAGGCATAGGCCAGCCTGTTGTGCTGCGCACACGAATGGACGCGAACGGACCCTGCCATGACCCAACTCACCGACCTGCCCCAGCTCGCCGCGCTTGAAGCCGCCGATCGCGCACACCTGATCCACCCTGTGTCGCCGTGGCGCGTGCACGAGCAGCGCGGCCCCACGGTGCTGTCGTCGGGCCGCGGCGCGTGGCTGACCGACGCCAACGGCCACGAAGTGCTCGACGCCTTCGCAGGGCTGTGGTGCGTCAACGTGGGCTACGGCCAGGAAAGCGTGGTGCAGGCCGCCGCCGAGCAAATGCGCCGCCTGCCCTACGCCACCGGCTACTTCCATTTCAGCAGCGAGCCGGCGATCCGCCTCGCCGACAAGCTGGTGCAGATCACGCCCCGCTCGCTGAACCACGTATATCTCACTCTCGGCGGCTCCGAGGCAGTCGATACGGCCGTGCGTTTCATCACGCAGTACTTCAACGCCACCGGGCGCCCGTCGAAGAAGCACTTCATCTCGCTGGAGCGCGGCTACCACGGCTCCTCGTCGACGGGCGCCGGCCTTACCGCTCTGCCCGCGTTCCACCGCGGCTTCGACCTGCCGCTGCCGACGCAGCACTACATCCCCTCGCCCAATCCCTACCGCGCTGCCGACCCCACCGATGCGCAAGGCATCATCGACGCCTCAGTGGCGGCACTGCGCGCGAAAGTCGCCGAACTGGGCGCGGACAATGTGGCCGCGTTCTTCTGCGAACCGATCCAGGGCTCGGGCGGCGTGATCGTGCCACCCAAGGGCTGGCTCAGAACCATGCGCGACGCGGCGCGCGAGCTGGACATCCTGTTCGTCGTCGACGAGGTCATCACCGGCTTCGGCCGCACCGGCCCCATGTTTGCCTGCGATGCCGAAGACGTCGCGCCGGACATCATGACGCTGGCCAAGGGCCTCACCGCCGGCTACGTCCCGATGGGCGCGACGCTGATCTCCGACCAGGTCTATGCCGGCATCGCCGACGGCGCGCCCGGCGCAGCGCCCATCGGCCACGGCGCCACGTATTCGGCCCACCCGGTCAGTGCGGCAGTGGCGCTGGAAGTCCTGCGGCTGTATGAGGAAGGGGGCATCCTGGCCAACGGGCAGCGTGGCGCGGCAACCTTCGCGGCCGGACTGGATGCGCTGCGCAGTCATCCGCTGGTGGGCGACTCGCGCCATCGCGGACTGCTGGGCGCGCTGGAACTGGTAAGCGACAAGGCCAGCAAGCGCGGCTTCGACGCATCGCTGGGGCTGTCCGATCGCATTGCCGCGACCGCCTACGGCAACGGCATCGTGTTCCGCGCCTTTGGCGACAATATCCTCGGCTTTGCCCCAGCGCTGACATACACCGAAGACGAATTCGAGTTGATGTTCGCGCGCGTGAAGCAGACGCTCGACGACGTGCTCGCCTTCCCCGACGTGCGTGCCGCGCTTGCGAGCTGAGATAGCAGCAGTCAGACCATTGTTTCCAAACCAACGCCGAGCCGCCGCCATGCCCGACAACGCTCCCCCACTGCCTGCGCGATTCATGCGGCTGGCAGAATCCGACCGTCCCGCCATCACTTTGCGCATCGATGGCCACAGTGCCACCGCGC
>NZ_QKWJ01000140.1 GCF_003353055.1 Cupriavidus lacunae | reverse complement strand
GAGCCTGCTGATTGCCGACCTGTTGCGCCAGGCCGGTCTGCCCGATGGCGTGTTCAACGTCGTGCAGGGCGACAAGGAAGCAGTGGACGCGCTGCTCGCGCATCCGGATGTGCAGGCACTGTCCTTCGTCGGCTCGACGCCGATTGCCGAATACATCTACACGGAAGGCACGAAGCATGGCAAGCGCGTGCAAGCCCTGGGCGGCGCCAAGAACCACCTGGTGGTGATGCCCGATGCGGATCTCGACCAGGCGGTGGATGCGCTGATTGGCGCGGCCTACGGTTCGGCTGGCGAGCGCTGCATGGCGATCTCGGTGGCCGTGGCAGTCGGCGACGTCGCCGACAAGCTGGTGCCGCGCCTCGCGGAGCGCGCGCGCACGCTGAAGATCCGCAACGGCATGGAGTCCGACGCCGAGATGGGTCCGCTGGTGACCGGTGCGCACAAGGCCAAGGTCGAAGGCTATATCGCCAAGGGCGTGGCGGAAGGCGCAACGCTGGTCGCGGACGGGCGCGGTCACAAGGTCGAAGGGCATGAGAACGGCTTCTATGTCGGCGGCACGCTGTTCGACCACGTCAAGCCAGACATGACGATCTACAAGGAAGAGATCTTCGGGCCGGTGCTTTCCGTCGTGCGCGTGCATGACTTTGCCGAGGCGGTGTCGCTGATCAACGCGCACGAATACGGCAACGGCGTGTCGTGCTACACCAGCGACGGCGGCATCGCGCGCGCGTTCGCGCGGCAGATCCAGGTGGGCATGGTCGGCATCAACGTGCCGATCCCGGTGCCGATGGCATGGCATTCGTTCGGCGGCTGGAAGCGCTCGCTGTTCGGAGACCACCATGCGTATGGCGAAGAGGGCGTGCGTTTCTACACGCGCTACAAGAGCGTGATGCAGCGCTGGCCGGATTCGATTGCCAAGGGCGCCGAGTTCACCATGCCGGTAGCGAAGTAAGCTCCAACGACGATAAAGAAAAGAAGCCATGGAGACATTCGACTACATCATCGTTGGCGCCGGCTCGGCCGGCTGTGTCCTGGCGAACCGCCTGACGCAGGATCCGGACGTCAACGTGCTGCTGCTTGAGGCCGGCGGCAAGGACGATTACCACTGGATCCATATCCCGGTCGGCTACCTGTATTGCATCGGCAACCCGCGCACCGACTGGCTCTATCGCACGGAAGCGGAGGCGGGGCTGAACGGCCGCTCGCTGGGCTATCCGCGCGGGCGCGTGCTGGGCGGCTGTTCGTCGATCAACGGCATGATCTACATGCGCGGCCAGCGCGAGGACTATGACGAGTGGGCGCGGCTCACCGGCGACGAGGGCTGGCGCTGGGACAATGTGCTGCCCCTGTTCAAGCGCAGCGAGGACCATCACCGCGGCCCCGGCGAATTCCATGGCGCCGGCGGCGAATGGCGCGTGGAGGGCCAGCGCCTGCGCTGGGACATCCTGGAGCGCTTTGCCGATGCCGCCGAAGAGGCGGGGATTCCGCGCACGGAGGATTTCAACCGCGGCGACAACTTCGGCGTGGGCTATTTTGAAGTGAACCAGCGCCGCGGCATCCGCTGGAACACGGCCAAGGCCTTCCTGCGGCGTGCGGCGGAGCGTCCCAACCTGACCATCGTCACCGGCGCGCAGGTGAGCGCGCTGACCTTCGACGGGCGCCGTTGCACGGGCGTGAACTATATCGGCGGTGGGCGGCCACATACGGCGGCGGCCGCGCAGGAAGTGATCCTGGCCGCGGGCGCGGTCAATACGCCGCAACTGCTGGAACTGTCGGGCATCGGCCAGGCCGAACGGCTGCAGGCGCTGGGCATTCCGGTGCGCCATGCGCTGCCCGGCGTGGGCGAAAACCTGCAGGACCACCTGCAGCTGCGCTCGGTGGTGAAGGTCAGCGGCGTGCGCACGCTGAACACGCGCGCCGCGAGCCTGTGGGGCAAGTTCTGCATCGGCGTGCAGTACGCCTTCAACCAGAGCGGGCCGATGAGCATGGCGCCGTCGCAGCTGGGCGCCTTTGCGCGCTCGGACCCGTCGCAGGCGCGCCCGAACATTGAGTACCACGTGCAGCCGTTGTCGCTGGACAAGTTCGGCGATCCGCTGCATGCATTCAATGCGTTTACCGCGAGCGCCTGCAACCTGCGGCCGACCTCGCGCGGCAGCGTGCATGCCGGCAGCGCGGACTTCCGCCAGGCGCCGGTGATCGCGCCCAACTACCTGTCGACCGACGAGGACCGCCAGGTCGCGGCCGATTCGATCCGGCTCACGCGCCGCATCGTGGCATCGCCGGCGCTGGCGCCGTACCAGCCCGAGGAATGGCTGCCGGGCCCGGCGTTCCAGACCGACGAGCAACTGGCCGAGGCCGCCGGCAATATCGGCACCACCATCTTCCATCCGGTGGGCACCTGCAAGATGGGCCGCGCCGACGACCCCATGGCCGTGGTCGACCAGCGCCTGCGCGTGCTGGGCATCGACGGCCTGCGCGTGGTCGATGCCTCGGTGATGCCGCTGATCACGTCGGGCAACACCAATTCGCCGACCATCATGATCGCCGAGCGCGCCAGCGACATGATCCGCGAGGACCGCCGGCAGCGCGCCGTCGCGACGGAAGTGGCGGCGGAAGTGGAACCCAGAGCAGCGCCTTTGGCAGCTCCGGCTAGTGCATGAAGCGCCGCGCCACATGGCCACGGACGGGGACGTGGCCATGTGGCGCAGCCTGCGCATGTGCACTTGCAAAAAAACTGACACTTGGTTCATGTTTCATAGTGCAAACCCCGATGTTTTGCGATGCAACAGGCGCACACAATAGACGCCTCACAGGGTGCGTCGGCAGCACATCAAGGCCGTCGCCGCAGCCTGCGCGGGAGCCGCTCCGCAACTAAACAGAAAGCCGCAGGCAGGGCCGCAACCACGGCCAGCCTGACGGCATAAGCGGCAGCAAGGGCCTACGAGGCCGGTTCGGACCATTGTCAGTGCCGGGCATCACCCCGGCAGTTCAGCAAGAGGGCGGGCAGGAGACATGAACCAGCAGGAAACCATCCTGGAAACGCGGAACCTCACCAAGGAGTTCAAGGGGTTCACGGCGGTGAGCGACGTCAACCTGCGGGTGCGCCGAGGGTCGATCCATGCCTTGATCGGCCCCAACGGCGCCGGCAAGACGACCTGCTTCAACCTGCTCACCAAGTTCCTGGAGCCGACCACCGGCACCATCCTTTTCAACGGCATCGACATCACCCGCGACAAGCCCGCGCAGATCGCGCGGCGCGGCGTGATCCGCTCCTTCCAGATCTCGGCGGTGTTTCCGCACATGACGGTGATGGAGAACGTGCGCATCGGGCTGCAGCGGCAACTGGGCACGGCGTACCAGTTCTGGCGCAGCGAGCGCTCGCTCGATGTGCTCAACGACCGCGCCATGGAACTGCTCGAACAGGTCGGCCTGACCGAGTTCGCGGACACGCAGACAGTGAACCTGCCGTACGGGCGCAAGCGCGCGCTGGAGATCGCTACCACGCTGGCGATGGAGCCCGAGCTGATGCTGCTGGACGAGCCCACGCAGGGCATGGGCCACGAGGATGTGGACCGCGTCACGCAGCTGATCAAGAAGGTCTCGCTGGGCCGCACCATCCTGATGGTGGAGCACAACATGAGCGTGGTGTCGTCGATCGCCGACAAGATCACGGTGCTGCAGCGTGGCGCGATCCTGGCCGAAGGCCCGTATGCGGAAGTGTCGAAGGACCCGCGCGTGATGGAAGCCTACATGGGCACCGTCGACGCGGAACTGCAGGGCGCGCACTGAGACGGCCGGGGGAACGACACATGACGACATCGAACACACCCGCGCTCGAGATCAGGGACCTGCACGCCTGGTACGGCGAATCGCACATCCTGCATGGCGTGGACCTGACTGTGAACCGCGGCGAAGTGGTCACGCTGCTGGGCCGCAACGGCGCCGGGCGCACCACCACGCTGCGCGCGATCATGGGCCTGACGGGGGCGCGCAAGGGCTCGATCAAGGTCAATGGCCAGGAGACCATCAGCCTGCCCACGCACAAGATCGCGCACTACGGCATCGGCTACTGCCCCGAAGAGCGGGCCATCTTCTCCAGCCTCTCATGCGAAGAGAACCTGATGCTGCCGCCGGTGCTCAAGGGCGCCGACACCAGCAAGGGCATGAGCGAGGCCGATATCTACGAGATGTTCCCGAACCTGAAGGAGCGCCGCCAGAGCCAGGGCACGCGCCTGTCGGGCGGCGAGCAGCAGATGCTGGCGGTCGGGCGCATCCTGCGCACGGGCGCCAACCTGCTGCTGCTCGATGAAATCTCGGAAGGATTGGCACCGGTGATCGTGCAGGCGCTTGCGCGCATGATCCTGATGCTCAAGCAGAAGGGGTACACGGTGGTGATGGTGGAGCAGAACTTCCGCTTCGCCGCGCCGCTGGCGGACCGCTTCTACGTGATGGAGCACGGCAGCATCGTCGAGCGCTTCGCGGCCAGTGAGCTGCAGGCCAAGATGCCGGTGCTGCATGAATTGCTCGGGGTCTGATCCGCTCGGATCATTGGTTGCTGCATATTTGCTGTTTGGCAGGAACGGGTGGCGCGCTCGCCGCCGCAAATCAGGAGACATAGACATGAAAAAGACTCGGCTCGCGGCCGCGATGGCGGCCATTGCCATGGGTGCGGTTTCCTTCAGCGCCGTTGCCCAGGTGTCGGGCGACACCGTGAAGATCGGCTATATCACCGACATGTCGGGCCTGTACGCCGACATCGACGGTCCCGGCGGCCTCGAAGCCATCAAGATGGCGGTCGAGGACCACGGCGGCAAGGTGCTGGGCAAGCCTATCGAGATCGTCTCCGCCGACCATCAGAACAAGGCCGACATCGCCGCCTCGAAGGCGCGCGAATGGATGGACCAGCAGGGCCTGGACATGCTGCTGGGCGGCACCAACTCCGGCACCGCGCTGGCCATGAACAAGGTGGCCTCCGAGAAGAAGCGCGTCTACATCAACATTGGCGCCGGCACGGCGCGCCTGACCAACGAAGAGTGCTCGCCGTACACGGTGCATTACGCCTATGACACGGTGGCGCTGGCCAAGGGCACCGGCAGCGCGGTGGTCAAGCAGGGCGGCAAGTCCTGGTTCTTCCTGACCGCCGACTACGCCTTCGGCCATTCGCTGGAAAACGACACCGCGGCCGTGGTCAAGGCCAACGGCGGCACGGTGGCGGGGCAGGTGCGCCATCCGCTGTCGGCATCGGACTTCTCGTCGTTCCTGCTGCAGGCGCAGTCGTCCAAGGCGCAGATCCTGGGCCTGGCCAACGCCGGCGGCGACACCATCAATGCGATCAAGGCGGCCAAGGAATTCGGCATCACCAAGACGATGAAGATCGCCGGCCTGCTGATGTTCATCAACGATGTGCACAGCCTCGGGCTGAAGAACACCGAAGGCCTGCTGATGACCGACAGCTGGTACTGGGACATGAACGACGACACCCGCAAGTTCGCCAACCGCTTCTTCGGCAAGATGAAGAAGATGCCGAGCAGCCTGCAGGCGGCGGACTACTCGGCCGTCAACTCCTACCTGAAGGCGGTGGAAGCAGCCAAGACCGACGATCCGGACAAAGTCATGGCCGAGCTCAAGAAGATGAAGATCAACGACTTCTACACCAAGGGCTATATCCGCCAGGACGGCCGTGGCATCCACGACATGTACCTGATGCAGGTGAAGTCCGCGGCCGAGTCGAAGAAGCCGTGGGATTACCTGAAGGTGGTCGCGACCATCCCGGGCGACCAGGCCTTCACCACGGTGGCCGAGTCGAAGTGCGCATTGCTGAAAAAGTAAGAATCAGCAAGCCTGCGACGTTTGCTCCCCTCTCCCGCGTGCGGGGGAGGGGAGATACCACCAGCAACTGACGCTCATGGACATCTTCGGAATCCCCTTGCCGGCCATGCTTTCCCAGCTCTTGCTGGGGCTGGTCAACGGCGCCTTCTATGCGATGCTGAGCCTGGGCCTGGCGGTTATCTTCGGCCTGCTCAACGTCATCAATTTCGCGCACGGCGCGCTCTTCATGCTGGGCGCGGTGCTGGCCTGGATGGGCATGGAGTACGCCGGGCTGAACTACTGGATCATGCTGTTGCTGTCGCCGCTGGTCGTCGCCGCGCTGGGCGTGGTGATCGAGAGGACCATGCTGCGCTGGATCTACAAGCTCGACCATATCTACGGCCTGCTGCTGACGCTGGGCATCACGCTGGTGGTCGAGGGCATCTTCCGCTCCATCTACGGTGTGTCCGGGCTGCCGTACTCGACGCCGGACGCGCTGCAGGGCGCCACCGACCTGGGTTTCATGATCCTGCCCAACTACCGCGCGTGGGTCGTGGTGGCGTCGCTGGCGGTGTGCTTTGCCACCTGGTACGTGATCGAGAAAACCAAGCTGGGCGCCTACCTGCGCGCCGGCACCGAGAACCCCAAGATGGTCGAGGCCTTCGGCGTCAACGTGCCGCTGATGGTGACGCTGACCTACGGCTTCGGCGTGGCGCTGGCCGCGTTTGCGGGGGTGCTGGCGGCGCCGGTGATCCAGATCTCGCCGCTGATGGGGCAGAACCTGATCATCATCGTGTTCGCGGTGGTGGTGATCGGCGGCATGGGCTCGATCATGGGTTCGATCCTGACTGGCCTGGGGTTGGGCGTGGTCGAAGGCCTGACCAAGGTGTTCTATCCTGAAGCATCGTCGACCGTGGTGTTCTTCATCATGGTGATCGTGCTGCTGCTGCGCCCGGCCGGGCTGTTCGGGAAGGAGAAGTGATGAGCGCACCCTCCACATCATCGACGCCATCCACGGCGGCGGCCAACGCGGGAAAGGGACAAGGCGTGCAGAAGAAACTGTTGTACGGATTGCTGCTGCTGGCACTGGTGGCCGCGCCGCTGGCCGGTGCGTATCCGGTGTTCGTGCTCAAGGTGCTGTGCTTCGCGTTGTTTGCGTGCGCCTTCAACCTGCTGATCGGCTATACCGGGCTGCTCTCGTTCGGCCATGCGGCCTTCTTCGGCGGTGCCGGCTACGCGGCCGGGCATGCAATGAGGGTCTGGGGCGTGACGCCCGAGATCGGCCTGATCCTGGGCACCGGCATGGGTGCGCTGATCGGCTACGTGGTCGGCTCGCTGGCGATCCGCCGCCAGGGCATCTACTTCTCGATGATCACGCTGGCGCTGGCGCAGATGCTGTTCTTTATCTGCCTGCAGGCGCCGTTCACCGGCGGCGAGGACGGCCTGCAGGGCATCCCGCGCGGCAAGCTGTTCGGCGTGCTGCCGCTGTCGGACGACCTGACGCTGTACTACGTGGCGCTGGTGATCATCGTGGCCGCCTTTGCGCTGATCGTGCGCACGGTGCATTCGCCGTTCGGCCAGATCCTGAAGGCGATCAAGGAGAACGAGCCGCGCGCGGTGTCGCTGGGCTATGACGTCGACCGCTTCAAGCTGACCGCCTTCGTGCTGTCGGCGGCGCTGTCGGGGCTGGCCGGTTCGATCAAGGCGCTGGTGCTGGGCTTCGAGACGCTGACCGACGTGCACTGGTCAATGTCGGGTTCGGTCATCCTGATGACGCTGGTCGGCGGCCTGGGCACCTTGTCGGGCCCGATTGTCGGCGCCTTCGTGGTGGTCGCGCTGGAGAACAAGCTGGGCGACATCGGCAACTTCCTGGCGTCGGTGACCGGCATCTCCTGGTTCGGCACGCTGGGCGAGTCGGTGACGATGGTGACCGGCGTGATCTTCGTGATCTGTGTGCTGACGTTCCGTCGTGGCATCATGGGCGAGCTGCTGGCGCGCTTCGGGGGCCACGCGGGACGCAGGCAAGAGTGATCGCGGGTCGACATGCCCGATTCTGGGGCTAGGGTTTTTTCTAGCTTGTCCTCGATGCACCGCTTCGTTACATTCCATATACGGTTTTCGCAGGTTAAATGGAGGCGGAAGCGAGGAGACGACAGGCGCGCACCCGGTGTCGGGTAGCAGCGTTATAAATAAAGGGCGTTGCCGGGTGATCCTCGGCAACGCTTTTTTCATTTGGGCTTCCCAATCCTCCTTGTGGCGCTTTCGCCCCATTCTGGGGCAACCATGCCGCATCGGCATCACCCGCCGACCCTCCGCATGCGACAATGCGGGCGCTCTCGCTGACCGCCATGCCCGCTGTTCCTGATTCCCCCGATTCTTCAGACGTACCGGATCGTCCCGGCGCACCCGCGGCGCAGGGGTTGGTACGCCTTGGGCTGGGCGCCGACGCCGCCGTGCTCGAGGCCTGGCTGGACGCGGTGCAGCCGCTGCCGGTGCCAGCCGCCCGGGCGCGCCGGCTGATGCTGGACGACCTGCTGGCCCAGGCCGGGCGCGGCATCTGCCTGCTGGCGTACGACGCGCAGGCCCCGCACGGCCTGCTGGCCTGCCTGCCGGTGACGCTGCTCCCAAGCCTGGAGCTTGCCGGCCTGGCCGCCTGTGCCACCGAGTGGTGGGTGCGGGCCGGGCTCGACGCCGCGGCCAGCCGCACCTGCCTTGCCGCCTGCTGCGCCACGCTGGCCGACTGGGGCCGCGCACACGGTATCCGCCATGTGCTGCTGGCGCCGGCGCTGGTGGCGGGGCACGGCGGTGCGCCGCCGGGCTTCAGCCTGCACGGCAACGGCATGTGGCACGGCGGCCTGGTGCCGGCGGCCAAAGTGCTGGGCTGAACCGGCGCCGCCCGGCCGCGCGCCGCTTGGCCGGTGCCGATCCTTCCTGATTTTTCCTTTTCGCTTTCCTGCAATGACGGAATTCGCATTCCTGGCGGCTGCCGCCTTTCTCGCCGGCCTGATCGACGCGGTCGCCGGCGGCGGCGGCCTGGTCCAGATCCCGGCGCTGTTCTCGGCCTATCCCAATGTCGTTCCGGCCACGCTGCTGGGCACCAACAAGGTGGGTTCGATCGCGGGCACCGCCAATGCGGCGCTGCGCTACGGCCGCAGCGTGCGTATCTACTGGGGCGCGACCGCGCCCGCGGTGGTGGCGGCCTTTGTCTTTTCGATGGCCGGTGCCTGGGCGCTGACCATGATCCCGGCCGAGCCGCTGCGCAAGGCGCTGCCCTTCGTGCTGGTGGCGCTGCTGGTCTATACCGTGGCCAAGAAGGACCTGGGCGCGGAGCACGCGCCCACGCTGACCGGCTGGGGCGAGCGTGGCGCCGCCTTGCTGGCGGGCGCTGCGCTGGGTTTTTACGACGGCGTGTTCGGGCCCGGCACCGGCAGCTTCCTGATGATCGTGTTCGTGCGCGTGTTCGGCTATGACTTCCTGCATGCGGCGGCATCGACCAAGCTGGTCAACCTCGCCACCAACCTGGCGGCGCTGCTGCTGCTCGGCAGCAAAGGCCATATCTGGTGGCAGCTGGGCCTGGTGATGGCGGTGGCCAACGTCGCCGGCAGCCAGGTGGGCAGCAAGCTGGCGCTGCGCCACGGCAGCGCCTTCGTGCGCAAGGTGTTCATCGTAGTGGTGAGCGCGCTGATCCTGAAGACCGCCTGGGACGCCTTCCTGCGCTGACGGCAAAGCCAGGCGGGGCGCGCGATGCGGGTTAATCCTCCCTTTTCGCGCCAAGGCGCTGTGATAGACTCGATCCGCATTCCCGACCGAGCGGTCGGTGAATGACCGAAGCGCCTTTCCGGGGGAGTGGTGCGGACGGGGAAATTGGGGAATGGCCTTGCGCTGTTCCTGGCTGTAGCGCAGGTGCCGGCGATGTGCCTGTGCTGACCCGAGGGGTCGATATAAATAAGCGCATCCGCCGGCGGACGCCGGACGGATGCCTTTCCGTTTCAGGAACCGAAGGAGACAAGATGGATTTCAAGCGCGCCAGCCTGCTGGCAATCGCTGCGGCCAGCCTGGTTGCCGGGGCAGCCCACGCACAGGTCAAGGTCGGGGTGACGGTGTCGGCCACGGGTCCGGCGGCGTCGCTGGGCATTCCGGAAAAGAACACCTTCACGCTGATGCCCAAGGAAATCGCGGGCAAGAAGATCGAGTACTTCGTGCTGGACGATGCCTCGGACACCACCACCGCGGTCAAGAACACGCGCAAGCTGATCAGCGAAGACAAGGTCGATGTCGTGGTGGGCTCCACGGTCACGCCGAACTCGCTGGCGATGGTGGACGTGGTGGCCGAGAACGAGACGCCGATGATCACCATGGCCGCCTCGGCCCGCATCATCGAGCCGATGGATGCCAAGCGCGCCTGGGTCTTCAAGACCCCGCAGAATGACTCGCACATGGCGACCGCCATTGCCGAGCACATGACCAACAACAACGTGAAGACGGTGGCCTTTATCGGCTTCGCGGATGCCTATGGCGACAGCTGGGCGCAGGAGTTCGCCAAGGTGGCCGAACTGCGCAAGATCAAGGTCGTCGCCAACGAGCGCTTTGCCCGCACCGACACTTCCGTGACCGGCCAGGTGCTGAAGATGATGGGCGCCAATGCCGACGCCGTGCTGATCGCAGGCTCGGGCACGCCCGCGGCGCTGCCGGCCAGGACGCTCAAGGAGCGCGGCTACAAGGGCAAGATCTACCAGACTCACGGCGTCGCCAATCCTGACTTCCTGCGCGTGTGCGGCAAGGACTGCGAAGGGACCTTCCTGCCTGCCGGGCCGTTGCTGGTGGCCGAGCAGTTGCCTGACAGCAATCCGGTGAAGAAGCCGGCCATGGCCTACAAGACGGCTTACGAGAAGGCGTTCGGCGGCCAGGTGTCGACCTTCGGCGGCCATGCGTGGGATGCGGGGCTGATCCTCCAGCATGCCATTCCCGAGGCGCTGAAGAAGGGGCAGCCGGGTACCAAGGAATTTCGTAAGGCGTTGCGGGATGCGATGGAGCAGACCAAGAACCTGCCGGTGTCGCATGGGATTATGAACATGAGTGCCACCGACCATCTGGGCTTTGACCAGCGGGCGCGGGTGATGGTGGAGATTGTGGATGGGAAGTGGAAGTTGTTGGGGAAGTGAGGGTGGGGGTGGGGGTGGTTGGCTTGGGTATTTAGATACTATGAAGGGCCGCGGAGGCAACTCCTGGAGTAAAACGAAGATTCGCACACTCTCGTTTTTCCAAAGGAGCACGCAAATGGACGCGCCTGACACAGCCCTTCATGGGCAGAATA